>JACPOW010000083.1 GCA_016191335.1 Elusimicrobiota bacterium
CCCCAGATAAGGCACACGGCTTTCTTCCCACCGCCGCCGGATTTACGACGAACGCGTTTGATCGCTTGAGCTTCGCGGCCAATTGCCCGCTCGCCCCACGCTCGCCGCCTCATATCCGGTTCCTGTTCGTCGGCTCAGGACTTCGTTCCACGCTTCCTTCGGACAGGGCCTCGCGACCCCGCCCTTGCGTTTCCCTCGGGTCCCTGCGACCGGGTTCCCAGAGGACTTCCACCTCTTCAGTCGTGCGTCATGCTGGGCGTACAAAAAGAGCGGGCGCCGGATCTCTCCGGCGCCCGCGTCACGGATGGACGGCCTACGGCCTGATTATTTCTTGTCCTTCTTGTGGCACTTCATGCAGCCGCCCTTGGCGGCGAAGACGACCTTGTCGCCCTGCTTGAACTTGCCGTCGTGGCAGTGGCCGCAGCTTTTGCCCTCGTACATGTCCTTCATCTTCAGCTCTTCGGACTTCTTCTGGGCGAACAGCGGCTCCTTGCCTCCGTGGCAGGCGTCGCAGTTGCCGATCGTGTCCGCGTGGACCTTGTGCGGGAACTTCACCACGCCCATCTTGGCCTTCTCGTAGTTGAGGAACTCCGGCGCTTCCTTGGCCTCGCCCTTCGTCTCGGCCTTGGCTTCCGCCTTCGCCGGCTCCTTCTTGTCTTCGGCCTTCGCCGTTCCCGTATAGGCGAACGCCGCGGCCAACGCGCCGCAGATCACGAACAACGACCAGAATTTCCGCATGTCCTGTATCCCCCTTTGATATTCAACGACGATCTTGACCCTGCAACAATCGTGCCGATTTCAACCTAATATACCCTCCCGGAACAAATGTTGCAATACCTCCGGCCATGATCCTCGCCTTCGCGTCCCTGTTCTGCGTGGTCCTCGCGGCGCACTTCCTGCGCATGGGCGCGATGACCGGCGTCCTGGTCTGCCTCGCGCTGCCGGCCGTCGCGGCCTTGACGCGGGCGCGGTGGGCTTTGCGCTGCCTGCAGGCGGTGCTCCTGTTAGGAAGCGGGAGCTGGATCGTGACCGCGCTCCGGCTCGGCGCCCAGCGCCGCGCGGCGGGCGACCCCTGGCTGCGGATGGCGCTCATCCTCGGCACGGTGGCGGCCCTGTCCGCGCTCGCGGCCGCGCTGCTGAACCGCCGCTCGGTGCTCGAGAGCTTCCCCCTCGGCCCCGACTCCGCGCTTCCGTCGACGAAATAGGCGGCTGGCCGTTCTGTTGCTTGAACCGATGGTCATGCGAAGACAAGACCTCCTTCCCCGCCTCGCCTCCTTCCTGAGCTCGATGGAGCTCACCGTTTTCTGCCTCATCGTCCTGATGATCCTGACCGTGGCCTGCACCTTGGCCCAGGTCAACCTCGGCATCCACATGGCCGTGGAGCAGTACGTCCGGTCCTTCTTCGTCTGGTGGCGGCCCGAGTTCCTCCCGTTCGCCGTTCCCGTGTTCCCCGGCGGCGGGCTGGCGGGGGGCCTGCTCCTGGTCAACCTCGGCATGGTCCAGTTCCGCCGCCTCGAGGTGTCCTGGCGCAAGGCCGGGCTCTGGATCATCCATTTCGGCATGGCGCTCCTCTTCCTCGGCGAGTTCGCCACCGCGTTCCTCCAAGTCGAAAGCCACCTCACAATCGAGGAAGGCCAGACCATGAACTACAGCGTGGACCCGCGCCGCATGGAGCTGGCCGTGATCGACGCCACGGACGGGGACGCCGACGACGTCCGCTCCATCCCGACCTCCCTCATCAAGGAGCGCACGGAGATCTCCGACGCCTCGCTCCCGTTCGCCCTCCGCGTCCAGGCGTTCTACGAGAACGCGGAGCTGCGCATGCGCGGCTCCGGCGACCCGCCGTCGATGGCCACGGCCGGCGTGGGCACCGGCGTGCTCGTGAGGCCGGCGCCGCGCCCTCTCGGCGAGGAGCAGGACCTCCCCGCCGCGCTCATCGAGCCCGTCGCGCGGGACGGGCGCAGCTACGGGGTGTTCCTCGTCTCCCCCAACCTCGGCGCGCCCCAGGAGTTCGTCCATGAGGGGCGGCGCTGGAAGATCGCGCTCCGCCCGAAACGCTACTACATGCCGTTCTCCCTGACGCTCAAGGACTTCAAGCACGACGTGTATCCCGGCACCCAGATCCCGAAGAACTTCTCGAGCCTGGTTCGCCTGCTCGATCCCCGCTCCAAGGACGACCGGGACGTCCTCATCTACATGAACTCCCCGCTCCGGCACGACGGCCTGACCTTCTACCAGGCGAGCTTCGGCAAGGACAACACCTTGTCCGTGCTCCAGGTCGTGCGCAACCCCTCGTGGACCTTGCCCTACATCTCGTGCGCGCTCGTGGCCATCGGCCTCCTCTGGCACTTCGGCATGATGCTGCGTCGGACCCTCGGAGGACTGTCATGAGCCATCGCAAGCTCTTCGCCGCCGTCTTCGTCTCCTCTCTCGTCCTCGCCGCGTGGCCCGCCCTGGCCCCCGCGCCCAGGTCCGATTTCGACGTCGAGGGCTTCGGCCGCCTGCCGTCCCTCGAGGGCGGGCGCGTCAAGCCGATCGACACCTTCGCGCGCAACACTTTGCTGATGATCCGCAGCAAGCAGACCGTGCGCGTCGACGGGCGCTCCTTGTCGGCGACGCGGTGGCTGCTCGACTCGGCGTTCAAGCCCGAGACCTCCGACACCTACGCCGCTTTCGTCGTGGACGACCCCGAGGTCCTGGGCCTGCTCGGCCTGGCGCAGGGCAAGGGCCGCTATTTCGCCTACTGGCAGCTGGAGCCCAAGCGTGAGGAGGTCAATCGCCAGGCGCAGGCCGCGGACGCGGTCCCCTCGGGCGCGCGCTCCCGCTTCCAGAACGCCGTGCTCGCCCTCGACCAGCGGATGACCAGCTACGAGCGGGTCAAGAACACCTTCATGCCGTCAGGTCGCGGCGACCCCGCCGCGGAGCTCTCGTCCCTCCACGCGCTGATGAAGGAGGCGATGGGCGCGCTGAAGTCGGGCAAGCCCACGAAGAAGGCCTCCCAGCTCATGGGCTCCCTCGATTCCTCGATGCAGGCGTACCAGTTCCTGGCCGAGGCCGCGGCCTTCAAGTCCGCGCCGCCGAAGCCCGGCGAGCCGGAGGAGGCCTGGGCGAGCTTCGGCGAGTCCGTGCTCCGTCCCGGCGGCGCCCTCGACCTCCACCCGAGCGCGACCCTGTTCGCGCGCATGGCCTCCGCCTATCGCGCCGGCGACGCGGCCGCCTTCAACGCGGCCGTGGCCGAGCAGACCGCCTGGGTCAAGGCCAACGCGGCCAAGGCCGCGAGCCAGGCCCGGGCCGAGGCGCTGTTCAACCGCTCCCAGGTCTTCATCTCGGGGATGACCCTGTACGTCATCGCCCTGCTGCTCGTCTTCGCCTCCTGGGCGACCCGCCGCGAGGACATCGCGGCCGCGGCCCGCGCCGTCGCGTGGGCGGCCTTCACCGTGCACACCCTCGGGCTCCTCTCGCGCACCGTCCTCCAGGGCCGGCCGCCCGTGACCAACCTCTACTCCTCGGCCGTGTTCGTCGGCTGGGGCGCGGCCTTCCTCGGCCTGTTCGGCGAGCGGGTCCACCGCCGCGGCTTCGCCGCCGCCGGGGCGGCCACCGCGGGCTTCGCCACCTTGCTCATCGCGCATCACCTGGGCTCCACGGGCGACACGATGGACGTGATGCGCGCGGTCCTCGATTCGAACTTCTGGCTGGCCACGCACGTCATCACGGTGACCATCGGCTACAGCGGGACCTATCTGGCGGGCCTGCTCGCCATCGCTTGGATCGTGCGGCGGCACGCCCTGCGCAAGCCCGACCCCGCCGACGACAAGGCGCTCGTCTCCCTGACCTACGGCGTGCTCGCCTTCAGCCTGTTCTTCAGCTTCATCGGCACGGTCCTCGGCGGCATCTGGGCGGACCAGAGCTGGGGTCGCTTCTGGGGCTGGGACCCGAAGGAGAACGGCGCGCTGCTGATCGTGCTCTGGAACGCGCTGATCCTGCACATGCGCTGGGCCGGGTTCGTGCGCGAGCGCGGCATCATGCTGATGGCCGTGTTCGGCAACGTGATCACGAGCGTGTCCTGGTTCGGCGTGAACATGCTCGGCATCGGCCTGCACTCCTACGGCTTCATGGACTCCGCGTTCTGGTGGCTGCTCGCCTTCAGCGTCTGCCAGCTGGCGATCATCGCGATCGGAGCCCTGCCGCCCCGCTTCTGGATCCAGACCCGCCAGGCCGACGCGTAATCCGTCGGGCCGAAGTCTCGAGTCATCCCCGATATTCCACCGGTGGAATGTCGGGGATGGTTTATTAACGGCGGTTTACCACGGAGTCACGGAGAACGGCAACGGATGAAGAGTCAACGGCTTACGGGCTGATTGCCGTTACCATTCTTCCGTTGTTCTCCGTGTCTCCGTGGTTTACTTCGTTCCCCTCAACGAGAGGCGGACTGGGACTGCCAGAGGCGGGCGTAGACGCCGCCCCTGGCGAGGAGCTCGGCGTGGGAGCCGGCCTCGACGATCCTCCCGGCCGCGAGGACCACGATGCGGTCCGCGCCGGAGATGGTGGTCAGGTTGTGGGCGACGACGAGCGTCGTCGGCTTCGCGCCCGCGGCTCCGGAGGTGAGATGGTCGAGCGTCTCCTGGATCTCCCGCTCCGTCTTCTTGTCGAGGGCCGAGGTGGCCTCGTCGAGCAATAGGACGCGCGGCTTCTTGAGCAGGGCGCGGACGATGGCGACGCGCTGGCGCTGGCCGCCGGAGAGCGTCGCTCCCCCCTCGCCGACGCGCGTGCCGAGCCCCTCGGGGAAGGCGGCGGCGTCGTTGACGAAGTCGGCCTTCGCCGCGGCGATCGCGGCGGCGAGCTCCGCGTCGGTGGCCTTCGGGCTGCCGTAGGTCAGGTTGTAGCGCAAGGTGTCGTCGAACAGGCGCGTCTCCTGCGGGACCTTGGCGATGACCTCGGACAGCGGGCCTTCTCCCGCCTTCGTCACGTCGGCGCCGTCGATGGTGATCCGGCCGGCCTGCGGGGTCCAGAGGTTCTGGAGGAGCTTGAGCAAGGTGCTCTTGCCCGAGCCGGACTCGCCGACGAAGGCGACGGTCTCGCCGGGCTTGATGTCGAGCGAAAGCCCGTCGATGCCGCCCTGGCCGTCGGCGGCGTAGCGGAAGGAGACGCCCTCGAAGGAGATGGCGCCGTTGCCGGCGGGCAGCGCGGCGCCGGCGTCGGCGGACGGCTTCTCCGCGAGCCACTCGCGGACCACCCCGGTCTCGCCGCGCGCGGTCTTGTACTCGAGCCAGCGCGAGGAGAGGCCGTCGAACGCGGACTTGATCGCCGCGGCGTAGAAGGTCATCACGACGATCGCGCCGATGGACAGGCCCATCGACGCCGCCACGGCCCACGCGCCGACGATGTAGATCAGCTGCTTGGTGAAGAAATCGGTCAGCGCGCTCGAGAGCATGTGGGCGGTGCCGCCGACGCGCGCGTCCTCCTCGCCGATCTCGACGAGGGCCTGGGCCTTCGCGCGGTACTTGCCGTTCTCCTTCTCCTCGCCGGCGAAGGTCTTCACCGTCTGGATGAGCTCGAGCGGCTCCTGGCCCTGGCGGCCGAGGTCAGCGCGGCGCAGGCTGAAGGTCGCGTACAGCTTCTCGCGCTTCTGGCCGAACCAGCCGTTGATGACGCCGAGGATGGGCAGCATCACGAAGACGACCGCGCCGGCGACGGGGTTGGCGGCGAGCAGCAGCCCGGTGGCCAGCGCGAGCGAGACGATGTTCGCCGCGACGGGCACGCGGGAGTCGAGGTTCTTCTTGAGCAAAGCGTCGGCGTCCTCGCTCAGGCGGCTGGCGAGCCCCGCCGAGTCGTTCTTCATGTGGAAGTCCATTCCCTTGCCGTGCAGGCGGCCCATCAAGGTCTTGCGCACCGAGGCGAGCGCCCGGGCGCGCAGGACGCCCTGCCTCACGGCGTACAGGTATTGGACGCCGATCGCGAGCACGAGCGCGCCGACGGAGATGGCGGCCAGCGGCCACAGCCCGGCGCCGACGCCGCCGGCGCCGACGACGGAGGCCGCGCCGTCGAGGAACTTCCCGAGGAAGTGGGAGCCGCCGATCCAGAGCGAGTACTCGGTCAGGAGCAGAGCGGCGAGGCCGGCCAGCGCTTTGCGCGGCAGGAAGGGCCGGACCTCGGCGTCGCCGCGGATGTACTCGCCGATCTCGGCGAGGCCGGCGCGGACCTTGGACCAGAGCGACTTCTGCGCTGGCGCGGCGTCCTCGGCGGCGGCCGCCGGGGCGTCGGCCTTGGCGGCTTCGGCCGCGGGCTCTTCCTCGGCGAGCTTGGCCTCGGAGGCCTGGGCGTCATAACCGCCTTCTTTCCAGAGGCGGGCGTAGCGGCCGCCGAGGGCGATGAGCTCGTCGTGAGAGCCGCTCTCGACGATGTTCCCCTTCTCCAAGACGTGGATGGCGTCGGCGCGGCGGATCGTGCTCAGGCGGTGGGCGATGACGATGGTCGTGGGCTTGCGGCCGCCCTCTCCGGAGGTCATCGAGTCGAGCGCCTGCTGGACCTCGCGCTCGGTCTTGTTGTCGAGCGCGGAGGTCGCCTCGTCGAGGATCAGGACCGAGGGGTCGCGCAGGATGGCGCGGACGATGGCGACCCGCTGGCGCTCGCCGCCGGACAGGCGCCCGCCGCCCTCGGCCACGGGCGTGTCCAGGCCCTGCGGGAAGCGGGCCGCGTCGAGCGCGAAGGTCGCCCCGGCCTTGCGGATCGCGGCCTCGAGGCGCTCGGGCGACGCGTCCTCGGCGCCGTACATCATGTTCTCGCGCAAGGTCCCGTTGAACAGGCGCGTCTCTTGAGGGACGACGGCGAAGCGCGACAGCAGGCTCTTCCGGGTCACGCCCTTGATGTCCGCTCCGTCGACGGAGATCGTCCCTTCGTTCGCGTCCCACATGCGCAGCAGGAGGCGCGTGATGGTGCTCTTGCCGGAGCCGGTCTCGCCGACGAAGGCGACCGTTTGGCCCGACGCGATGTCGAAATCCACGCTCTTGAGCACCGGCTCGGCCTGGCGCGAGGGATAGGCGAAGCGCACGCCGCGGAAGGAGACCGTGCCCGCGCCGCGCGGCAGGTCGACGGCGCCGGGGGCGTCGACGATCGCCGGTGTGCGCATCAGCAGCTCGCGCACCGACTCGGAGGCCTTCGCGTTGCGCTTGTAGCGCAGGTACAGGCTGGTCAGGCCGGTGAAGGCGTACTTGGCGAAGCCGGCGAACAGCGCCAGCTGGGCGATCTGGCCGAAGGACAGGCCCCACGCCGCGGCGAGCGCGACTCCGCCGAGGATGTAGATCAGGTGCTTGGTGAAGAACTCGGTGAGGCCCCCGGCGATCAGGCCGTACTTGGCGGTGAGGCGGGCTTCCTGGACCCCGAGGTCGGCGGCGTCGTCGGCCATCTTGCCGTAGCGCGTCAGCTCCTGCGCGCGGGCGCCGAAGGTCTTGACCGTCTCGGCCTGCTGGATGCTCTCCTGCGACTGCTTGAGCATGTCGGCCTTCTGCTCGAGGGCCTTCTTGCCGACCTCGCCGATCTTGTCGCCGAAGCGGCTCGACAGCCAGCCGAGCGCGGGGATCACGGCGAAGGCGGCGACGCTCAAAGCGGGGCTCGTGTACAGCATCATCCCCACGCCGAAGGTGAAGTGCAGCGCGTAGTGCAGCAGGGACAGGCGCGTGTCCACGTTCTTGTTCGAGAGGTAGTTCGGGTCGTTGAGCAGGCGTCCGGCGAGCTTGCCCGAGCCCTGGGCCAGGTGGAAGTCCATCTCCTGGTTCAGCAGGCTGCGCTGCAGCGCCGCGCGGTACTCGCGCGTCGAGCGCAGGCCGGCGAGGCGGGACTGCACCGCATGCCCGCGCTCGACCCAGGCGTAGGCGAGCGAGGACAGGATCAGGGCGCCGGAGAGGATGGCGAGCGGGACCATGTGCGCGGCGAGGCCGGTCTTGGCGGCGATGGCGGCGGTGTCGAGCAGGGGCCCGATGATGAAGGCCATGCCGATCGAGAGCACCGCGTCGAAGACGAGGAGGAGCTGAGCCTTGCGCATCGAGGGCTTCGCGTCGCCGAGCAGGGGCTCGAGCGCCTTGTCGCCCGTCGCCATGCCCTTGACGTCCGCGCCGAAGCCCTTGAGCGCCGTGCCGGACTTCGTGAGCAGGCTCCGGACCCGTCCGGGCTTGGCCTCGACCGGCTCCAGCGCCGCGGCGACCTCCTGGCCGTCGAAGGACTTGCGCGCCTCGACGGAGGACTGCTCGGAGCTCTTCTTCTCGCCCCCCTCGGAGGCGGCGGGCAGCTGCATCGCGCGCAGAGCGGCGTACGAGGCGTTCGGCGCGGCGGCGACGGGCTTCGCGGCGACGGGCTTGGCGGCCGAGACCGGGGCGATGGCCAGGGCTTTGGCCGCGGCCGCGACCGGCGTCGCCGCGACCGGCGCGACGGACGGCGCCGGCAGGGGCGTCAGGGCGGAGAGGGAGGGCGCGAGGCTCGGGGCGTTCGTGAAAGCCGGCGCTCCGATCCCGGCCTGCGGCAGCACGGGCACGCCGGTCATCCCGGCCGGGGCCCCGACCGTCACGCGCGCGGTCTGCGCCCAGACCGGCCCGCCCGAGAGGGCGGCCATGGTCAGGACCAGCAACGACGCGATCGCGCGGCTCGGCTTGCTCATCCCCTTGATTATGACGGGAGTCATGCGACCCTACAGGGGTCCGGGGACCCTTCTTTAATAGGGCCCAATGGCCCAGCGCGAATTCGACGAATTTGAGTGCCTGACCCTCGAATTCGGTCCGTCGTGATTCCGTCGAGTTTTGGTATCATTTGGGAAGGTTTTCCAGGGAGGAATCACCATGGGCGGGCATTCACACTGGGCGAACATCAAGCACAAGAAGGGCGCGGCCGACGCCAAGCGCGGCAAGGCCTGGACGAAGCTGTCGCGCGAGCTGTCCATCGCCGCGAAGCTCGGCGGCGGCGACCCCGGCTCCAACCCCCGCTTGCGCAAGACCATCGAGGACGCCCGCGCGGTGCAGATGCCCAACGACACGATCAAGCGCGCCATCATGCGCGGCACCGGCGAGCTCGAGGGCGCGGCCTTCGAGGAGCTGACCTACGAGGGCTACGGCCCCGGCGGCGTCGCGATGCTCATCGAGTGCACCTCCGACAGCCGCAACCGCACGCGCACCGACCTGCACACCATCATCGCCAAGGCCGGCGGGGCCCTCGCCGCGCCGAACTCGGTCGCCTGGATCTTCAAGTCCAAGGGCCTGATCACGGTCAAGAAGGAAGGCGCGCTCACCGAGGACGGCGTGATGGGCGCGGCCCTCGACCTGGGCGCGGAGGACTTCAAGGTGGACGGCGACATCTTCGAGATCTACACCGCCCCCAACGACCTGGTCAAGGTGAAGGACGGCCTCGTGGCCCAGAAGATCGTCCCCGCGACCGCCGAGGTCACGATGATCCCCGACAACGTCGTCGCCGTCGACGAGAAGCACGCGCCGCAGGTGCTCAAGCTCATCGAGCTGCTCGAAGCCCTCGACGACGTCAAGAACGTCTACGCCAACTTCGACATCTCCGACGCCGTGATGGAGAAGATGGCGGCCTGATGATACTCGGCATCGACCCCGGCCTCCACGAAACGGGCTGGGCCGTGCTCGACGGCGCGCCGTCCTCCCCCCGCCTCGTCGCCTCGGGCGTCATCCGGACCTTGCCCGGCGACGCCCTGCCGGTGCGGCTGAAGGCCATCCACGCCGAGCTCGGGGCGGTGCTCAAGGGCCACGCGATCGAATCGTGCGCCATCGAGGAGATGTTCTTCACCACCGTCGCCCACACGGTGCGCGCGACATTGCAGGCGCGCGGCGTCGCCCTCCTGGCGCTGGCCCAGGCCGGCCACGGCGTCACGGAGTACAACCCGAAGACCGTGAAGCTGTCCTTGACCGGCTCGGGCCGCGCGGAGAAGGCGCAGATGCAGACCGTCGTGCAGAAGGCCCTGGGCCTGGCCGACAAGCTGCGCCCCAACGACGTGGCCGACGCGGCGGCCATCGCGCTGTGCCACCTGCGCGCCGGCCGCGGCAAGGGCCTGCGCGTGCTCGACTCGTGGGGCGCGAAGCGATGATCGCCTCCCTGCGCGGCCTCGTGCTGACGAAGGACCTCGAGAGCGTCGTGCTCGAGGTCGGCGGCGTCGGCCACGAGATCAACGTGACCTCCGCGACGGCGTCGCGCCTGCCCGCCCCCGGCGGCGAAGCCCTGCTCTTCATCGTCTCCTCGTACGCGATGTACGGCGGCGGCGAGACCCTGTACGGCTTCCTCTCCGCGCCGGAGAAGGCGATGTTCTGCGCCTTCCGCGACGAGATCCCCGGCACCGGCGCCAAGAAGGCGCTCGAGTACCTCGACAAGGCCTCGAAGTCCCTGCCCGACTTCCGCCGCGCCGTGATGGACCGCGACGAGAAGCTCCTCTGCGCGGTGTTCGGCTTCACGAAGAAGACCGCGACGAAGATCGTCGACGCCCTCAAGGGCAAGATCGACGAGGTCCGCGTCGCCGGCGCGCCGCACCTCGCGGCGTCCGGCGGCTCGATGCCGGCCACCGGCTCGTGGAGCCAGGCGCTCAACGCGCTCGAGGCGCTGGGTTATAAAGGCAGCGACGCCAGATCTGTGCTTCAGTACCTAGCGGAGCTGCATGGCGGCAAGGACGTCCCCACCGAGCAGCTGGTGCGCCAGGCGCTCAAGAGGCTCTGACATGGCCAAGCCCGACGAGATCCTCAACCCCGCCGTCCTGCCCGTCGAGGAAGGCGCGGACCGCGCCCTGCGCCCGAAGACGCTCGAGGAGTTCATCGGCCAGGACTCGCTGAAGGAGAACCTGAAGGTCTTCATCAAGGCCGCCAAGCAGCGCGGCGAGCCGCTCGACCATTGCCTGTTCTACGCTCCCCCCGGCCTGGGCAAGACCACGCTCGCCAACATCCTCGCCCGCGAGATGGGGGTCAACCTGCGCACCGCCTCGGGCCCGATCCTCGTGCGCGTGGGCGACCTGGCCGCTCTGCTGACGGACATCTCCGAGGGAGACGTGTTCTTCATCGACGAGATCCATCGGCTCAACGCGGTCGTCGAGGAGGCCTTGTATCCGGTGATGGAGGACTACACCTTCTTCATCTCGACGGGAAAAGGCCCCGCCTCGTCCACGTTGAAATTAGCCGTTCCCAGGTTCACGCTCGTCGGCGCCACCACGCGCTCCGGCCTGTTGACGGGCCCCCTCCGCGACCGGTTCGGCATCGTGGCCCAGCTCGGGTTCTACGGCCCCGAGGAGCTGCGCCGGATCGTTCTGCGCTCGGCCGGATTGCTCGGGATCAAGACCGATCAGGACGGAGCGGATGAGATCGCGCGGCGCTGCCGCGGGACCCCCCGCATCGCGAACCGGCTGCTGCGCCGCGTCCGCGACTTCGCCCAGGTGGACGGCGGCGGCAGGATCGACGGCGAGGTCGCGCGCCACGCGCTCTCGAAGCTCGAGGTGGACGCCGAGGGCCTGGACCCGATGGACCGGCGCCTGCTGCGGGCCGTCATCGAGAAGTTCGACGGCGGACCCGTCGGCGTCGAGAACCTGGCCATCGCGGTCAGCGAGGAGCTCGACACCGTCACCGACGTCGTCGAACCGTTCCTCATCCAGGCGGGGTTCCTCGCGCGCACGCCGCGCGGACGGACGGCCACGCCGAAGGCGTACGCGCACCTCGGCCTCAAGGCCCCGCGTCGGGCGCTCGACCTGCTGTGATCGCCGCGGCGCTCCTCCTCTTGGCGGCCTGCGCTCCGGCCGAAGCCGGGACCGTCCAGGTCGCCATCGTGCGCCAGGCCGGCTCGGCGAAGATCTCGCCCGAGGGCAAGGTCTCGGTCTCCCAGCCCGGCGCCAAGAGCAAGCCCCTGGAATGGAAGGGCGAGCTGACCTTGCGTCCGCGCGAAGGCGGCCTGCGCCTGGCGGACCTCCGCCTGAAAACGGAGACGCGGCTCGTCCCGTCCGAGGGAGCCCGCATCCGGGTCGGGCCCCATCTCTACCGGGGCGCCCTCATCCTCCGCCTCGACCCCGGGCAGACCGTGACCATCGTCGAGGAGGCGTCGGTCGAGGAATACCTGGAGGGCGTCCTGCCCCACGAGATGGACCCGGACTGGCCCCTCGAGGCGCTGAAGGCCCAGGCCGTCGTCGCCAGGACCTTCACCTACGCGAACCTGGGGAAGTTCCGCAAGGACGGCTTCGACCTGACCGCGGACACGCGCTCCCAGGTGTACAAGGGCATGACCTCGGTCAACGAGAACGTGCGCGCCGCCGTGCGCCAGACGCGCGGCGAGGTGCTGGGCTGGAACGGCAAGCTCCTGCGCGTGTACTACCACGCCTGCTGCGGCGGCGCCACGACCGACGCGGGCGCCGCGTGGGGCGGCTCGGAGGAGAGCCCCCGCCCGCTGCGCGGCGTGCGCGACCCGTGGTGCGCGACCTCGCCGCACATGAAGTGGATCGCCTACTTCGCCTGGGCCGACCTGACGGCGGCGATCTCGGAGAGGCAGATGCTCAACAGCCCGCTGAAGAGCCTGCGCATCGGCGCGCGCGACGCGGCGGGCTACGTGCGCACCTTCCTCGCGCGCAGCGGCGGCGAGAGCGTCGTCGTTAAGGCCTCGGAGCTCCGAGGCTCCCTCGGAGCGGGCGAGATGAAGAGCGTGCGCATCCGCAGCGTGAACCTGCTAAAGAAAGGCGTCGAGTTCGTCGGCGGCGGCTCCGGCCACGGCGTGGGCCTGTGCCAGTGGGGCGCGCGCCTGCAGGCCGAGAAGGGGCGAAACTACGACAAGATCCTGAGCTTCTATTTCCCCGGCTCCACCTTGTCGGAGGTGGACGAATGAGCCTGCCCCTCTCCGATTTCGACTACGAGTACCCCGAGTCCCAGATCGCCTCGTCGGCGGCGGAGCCTCGCGACTCGGCGCGCCTGATGGTCCTCGACCGGGCGGCGGACCGGATCGAGCACGCCATCTTCCGCGACCTTCCGCGCTTCCTGCGGCCCGGGGACTGCCTCGTCGTCAACCGCACCAAGGTCATGCCCTGCCGGCTGTACGGGAAGAAGTCCACCGGCGGCAAGGCCGACCTCCTGCTGGTGCGCGAGTTGGCGCCCGACACCTGGGCCGCCCTCGCCTCGGGCTTCAAGGCCGGGCAGACGTTGGCGTTCCCCGGCGGGATGACCGCGACGGTCGAGGGCCTGACGGAGGAGGGCGAGTACCGTCTCAAGTTCGCGACGGCCGACCTCCGCCCGTATCTCGCCGAGCACGGCCTTCCTCCTCTGCCGCCCTACATCGCCAAGAAGCGCGTGCCATCGCGCGCCGACGCGGCGCGCTATCAGACGGTGTACGCGCGCGACGACGGCTCGATCGCCGCGCCGACGGCGGGCATGCATTTTACGCCCGAACTGATGGACAAGCTCAGAAGTTCGGGCGTAAACTTCGCTTTCATAACCTTGCACGTCGGCCGGGGCACCTTCCGGCCGATCACGAGCGAGGACGCCTCCGCGCACGTGATGCTGGCGGAGCGCTACGAGCTCGAGCCCGGCGAGGCCCGGATCATCGCGGAGGCGCGGGCCAAGGGCGGCCGGGTCGTCTCCGTCGGCACGACGACGACGCGGACCTTGGAGACGCTCGCCGGGCGCCCGGAGGGCTTCGGCCCGGGCTCCGGCGAGAGCGTCCTGTACATCACCCCCGGCTTCCGCTTCCGCGGCATCGACGCGCTGATCACGAACTTCCACCTCCCGCGCTCGACGCCGCTGCTGCTGGCGAGCGCCTTCGCGGGGCGCGAGCGCCTCCTCGCGGCGTATCGCGAGGCCGTCGCGCTCGGCTATCGCCTGTATTCCTTCGGCGACGCGACTATTGTAATATAGGTAACATGCATAAATTCCCCCTTTGGGTTGGCGTGGTCCTGGCGGCGCTCTCCGTTTCCGCGGCGGACGCCGCGGAGGACGACGCCTTCGAGTTCTTCCGCGAGGAAGCCAAGGTGTACACCGCCTCCCGGCGGGAGGAGTCCGCTTGGCGCGCGCCGGTGGCCGTCGACGTCGTCACCGCGGAGGAGATCCGGGCCTACGGCTACGCGAGCCTCGCCGACCTCCTGCGCTTCCGCGCCGGGCTCGACGTCTACGACGCGCGCTCCGCGGACGGCAGCCGCGCTATCGTCTCCGCCCGGGGCTTCACGCGGGATTTCGTCGCGGAGATGCAAGTGCTGATCGATGGGCGTTCCGTCTACTCCCCCTTTCTCGGCGGCGTCTACTGGGCGAGCCTGCCCGTCCAGATGCAGGACATCGAACGGGTCGAGATCGTGCGCGGCCCCAACGCCGCGCTGTACGGCTCCAACGCGGCGCTCGGCGTCATCAACATTATCACCCGCAAGCCGGGTCGCAGGCCTGCCGGAAGCCTGTCCGCCTCCGGCGGGAATCGATCGGCCGCCGCCTCCGAGGCGGCGGAGGCAGGCTCTCCCCGCGGCGGCCTGCGCGTCAGCCACTCCTACGAGGAGGCTACGGGGAACCCCGCGCCCAACGGCGTCGGTAATGCGAACGATTTCCTTCACTCCAACAAGCTCAATCTCCGCGCCAGCCTCTCGCCCGACGAGGCGACCGAGCTCGAGTTTCTGGGCGGAGGCTCCTGGCAGACCCTCGGCGTGCCGGGCTACGCCGTGGATACACGCTCGTCGCACGCGCACGACTTCCTGCAGCTGCGCGCCGCGCGGGACCTCGATTCGGCGGGCTCGATCGAGGCCGTCATCTCCCGCTCCGAGTTCCGCCTCAGCGAGGACCGCTTCCTCTCGCGACCGGTCGATATGCGCGTCTATCAATACGACGCGGAGGCCCTGCACCGGCTGGAGTGGGCCGGCGGGAGGGCCAGTTCCGTCGCGGGCGGCAGCTGGCGGCTGTCGGGGATATACTCCGATCAGTTGTTCACCGGACGCCCCGCCCAGCAGAACCGGGTCGTGCGCGGGTTCGTCCACCAATCCTTGCATCTGACCGATCGATTGACCGCGGCGGCCGGCTTTTCCCTTGAGGATTCCCGGGTCGGAGGACTTCAGCCGGCCTGGCAGGCCGCGGCGCTCTTTTCTCCTCGCGAGGACCAGACGTTCCGCCTCTCCTACGCGCGCGCGCCGACGATGCCCCCGCTGTTCAATAAATACGGGGATTTCCTGCTGGGCGCGACGAGATTCGTCGGCAACGAGGACCTCCCGCCGCAGCATCTGTCCTCTTGGGAAGCGGGTTGGACCTGCCGGGCCCTGGACGGTGCGTTGAAATCCGACGTGACGCTTTACTACCTGGAGATCAGGGACCGCATCTTCAGCTACGTCCAGAGCGCGGGGCCGCCGCGCGTCACCGCCTACGACAACCGCAACCGGGCCTCGGCCCGAGGCGTCGAGCTGTCCGAGGAATATGCCTTCTCCGCCGGCCGCGCGGTCTTCGCCAACTACACCTTCGAGCGGATTCAGGACGACAAGGGCCCGACGGACACCTTCGCCACCGACTTGCGGCGCGGGACCCCGTCGCACAAGCTCAACGTCGGAGGCCGGGCGCTGCTCGCGCGCGGCTTCGCCGGGACGGTCGTTCTCGGCTATAAGGACGCCTACGACGCGAACTCGTCGAACCGGGGCACGCGCCGGCCAGTTCCTCGCTCCTTCCGCCTCGACTCGCGAGTCTCGTGGACGCCGCGGCCGGGGTGGGAGCTCTTCCTCGCCGGCATGGACCTGCTCCAGCCCTACCGGGTCGAATCCGCCGACGGGACCGCCTCGCCGCGGCGCTTCGAGGGGGGCGTGAGCGCGAGGTTCGGCCTGTGAGGGCGCTCCTCGTGCTGGCGCTCGCGGCGGCGCCCGCCGCCGCGCAGAGCGACGCCTTCGAGTTCTTCCGGGAGGAGGCGATGGTCAGCGTCGCCTCGCGCCGGCCGGAGGCCGCGTGGCGGGCTCCGGTGGCCGTCGACGTCGTCACCGCGGAGGAGATCAAGGCCTACGGCTACTCCAACCTGCCGGACCTCCTGCGCTTCCGCGCCGGCATGGACGTGGTCAGCGCCCGCTCCGCCGACGGCAACCGCGCGATCGTCTCCGCCCGCGGGTTCTCGCGGGACTTCGTCGCCGAGATGCAGGTGCTCGTCGACGGCCGCTCCGTCTACTCCCCCTTCCTCGGCGGCGTCTACTGGGCGAGCCTGCCCGTCCAGATGCAGGACATCGAGCGCGTCGAGATCGTGCGAGGCCCCAACGCGGCGCTGTACGGCTCGAACTCCGCGCTGGGCGTGGTCAACATCGTCACCCGCAGGCCCGGGGCGAAGCCCTCGGGACGCCTCTCCGCCCGCGCCGGCGACCGCATGCGCGCGACGGCCGAGGCCGCGGAGGCGGGAGGGCGCCTGGGCGGCCTGCGCGTCAGCCACACCTTCCAGCAGATCAAGGGGGATCCGGGCCCGTCCGGCGTCGGCGAGGCCAACGACTTCCTGCACTCGAACAAGCTCAACGTCCGTGCTTTGCTGACCCCCGGTGAGGCGATCGAGGTCGAGGCCTTCGGAGGCGGCTCCTGGCAGGCCCAAGGGCTTCCGGGGATGGTCCCGGTCCAGCGCGCGGCGCGCTCCGAGGACTTCCAGATGCTCCGCGGCTCCTTCAAGCACGGCTCGGACGGCGCGCTCGAAGGCCTGATCTCGCGCTCGGCCATGGACACGACCGCCGACCCGCTGTTCTCCGGGACGGTGGACGTGAGGACGTATCAATACGACGCCGAGCTCCTGCACCGCTCCGCCTGGGCCGGGGAGCGCGTGAACTCCGTCGTCGGCGCCGGCTGGCGCCTGACCGGCGCCTACTCCGACCAGACCTTCGCCGGCCATCCGGCGCAGCAGAACGAGATCAAGCGCGGTTTCACGCATCACTCCGCGAAGCTCACCGAGGAGGTGACCGCGGCCGGCGGCGTTTCTCTGGAGGACTCGCAGGTGGGCGGCCTGCGGACCTCGTGGCAGGCCGCCGCGCTGTACGCGCCGAACGAGCGCCACGCCCTGCGGCTCTCGTACGCGCTGGCGCACTCGATGCCCCCGCTGTTCAATAAATACGGCGACTACCGCCTGTCGGCGCCGCTGCGCCTCGTGGGCAACGCGGACCTGAAGCCGCAGCATCTCTCGTCCTGGGAAGCGGGCTGGAGGACCCGGGCGCTCGACGGCGCCCTGAGCTCCGAGCTCGCCGTCTACCGGATGGTGATCGGCGACCGCAACTTCGCCTTCGTCCGCGCGCCCGGCGCGCCGACCATCGTCAGCTACGACAACCGCAACCGCGCCCAGGCCTGGGGCGTCGAGCTGTCCGAGGAATACACGCTCTCCCCGGGCCGCGTGTTCTTCGCCAACTACACCTACGAGAGGATCCGGGACGACAAGGGGCCGACGGACGTGTTCCGCACCGACCTGCGCACCGGGACGCCGGTGCACAAGGTCAACGCGGGCGGCCGGGCGCTCCTGGGACGCGGCTTCGGAGCCTCCGTCCTGCTCGGCTACAAGGACGCCTACGACGCGAACTCGTCCACGCGCGGCACCCGCCTCGCGGTCAAGCGCTCCTTCCGGCTCGACGCGCGCCTGTCCTGGTCGCCCCGCCCCGACTGGGAGCTCTTCTTCGCCGGGCTGGACCTCCTCCAGCCGTACCGCGTCGAATGGGCCGACGGGACGGTCGTGCCGCGCCGCTTCGAGGGCGGCGTGACCAAGAGGTTCGGCCTGTGAGGATCCCGCTCCTCCTGACGGCGCTCTGCGTCGCGGCGAACGCCGGGGTGAGCTCCGCGCCTCCCGTGGCGGTCCTGTCCTCCGAATCCGCGCACTACCGCCAGGCCCTCGACGGGTTCACGGAGGCGTGGGGATCGACGGTGCCCGTCATCCTCGCCGGCCAGCTCCCTCCGCCCCAGGCGTGGGCTTTCGTGGCCATCGGCAGCAAGGCCGCGGCGCGCCGCTGGCCTCAGGACGCCGTGGTGGTCTCCTGCCTCGCCCCCTCCGCGTCGGCCGGCGACGCCGCGGCGCTGACGCGCGTGTCCCTGCTCCCCGATCCCACGATCCTCGTCGCGCGCCTGCGCGCGCTCGCGCCGAGCCTCCGCGTCCTGCGGGTGTTCTGGTCCTCGGAATCGTCCCGGAGCGACACCGAGGCGCTCGTGGCCGCGGGCGAGGACCAGGGCCTGGTCGTGCTCTCGGAGCGCGTCGATCCTCCTTCGCTCCTGCCCGAGCGGCTGCGCGGGCTCGACGGCCCGGCGGACGGGCTCTGGCTCATGCCCGACCCGGCGCTGGTCAACGAGCAGAACTTCGCCACCGTGCGCGAGTACGCGGCGGCCCGCAGGATCCCCTTCTTCGGCCCGACCGAGGGCCTCGCCGAGCGAGGCGCCGCCGCCACGGTCTCGGTGACCTTCCGCGAGATGGGCCGGGCCGCGGCCTTGGCTCTCCGGGCGAAGCTGAACGGGCGCCCCGGCCCCGAGACGGTCCGCGCCGCGCGCGTGACCGTGACGGTCAACGACCCGGCCGCGCGCGCGGCCGGCCTCGGGCCCACGTTCACGGGAGCCGACAAAGTCCTGCCGTGAGTCCGGGCGGGCCCGGGTAAAAGGTAGAATCCCGGCGTGGCATTCACGATCGAGGCGAAGGACGGCCTGGCGCGGGCGGGCTGGATCGACACCCCCCACGGGCGGGTGGAGACGCCGGTGTTCATGCCCGTCGGCACGCAGGCGAGCGTCAAGGCCCTCGACTCCGACGACATGCGCCGGCTCGGCGCGAACGCCATCCTCGCCAACTCCTATCACCTCTATCTTCGCCCGGGCGTCGAGACGGTCCGCGCCGCGGGCGGCCTTCACAAGTTCATGGATTACGACGGGTTCATCCTCACCGACTCCGGCGGCTTCCAGGTCCTGAGCCTGTCCGACCTGCGCGAGATCGACGATGAGGGCGTCACCTTCCGCTCCCACCTCGACGGCTCCAAGCACCGGCTGACCCCCGAGTCCGTCATCGCGGTCCAGGCGGGGCTCGGCTCCGACGCGTGGACGACGCTCGACGAGTGCCCGCCGTACCCGTGCTCGGAGGCCGAGGCGGCCCGGGCGCTCGAGCGCACCCTGAAATGGCACGACCGCTCGGTGCCGGCCGTCGCCGCGGCGCGCGCCGCGGGCTCGAAGTGCCTGTTCTTCCCCTTGTACCAGGGCGGCCTCCACCCCTCGCTGCGCAAGCGCTCCGCCGAGCACCACAACGCGTCGCCGGCCGACGGGATCTCGATCGGCGGCTTCATGGTCGGCGAGGACAAGGAGACGACCTGGCGGATGCTGACGGAGACGACGGCGCTGCTGCGCGAGGAGCGGCCGCGCTACCTGATGGGCGTGGGCACGCCGCTGGACCTGTGGGACTCCATCGCCTGCGGCATCGACATGATGGACTGCGTCTACCCCACGCGCGTCGCGCGCACCGGCCACGTGATGGCCAGCGGCGGCAAGTTCAACGTGACCAACTCCCGCTTCCGGCGCGACTTCACCCCGCTCGACCCGGAATGCTCCTGCTTCGTCTGCGCGCGCTACACCAAGGCCTACCTCGGCCATCTGCTGCGCTGCAAGGAGCTCGCGGCCTACCGCCTGCTCTCCTACCACAACCTGCACTTCATGGAGCAGACCACGGTCGCCATCCGCAAGGCGATCCGGGAGGGCCGCTTCGAGTCCGCGCGCGCCGCGTTCCGGGAGCGCTACGCGGAAAAGAAGTGAGGCCGGCCGCCCGCGTCGACGCGGCGGCCGCCGGCGGCCTCGCGGCGCTCGCCGCCTTCGCGCTCCGTGAGTCCCTCTCCTCCGGGCTGGTCGCGACCGGCCGCCTCAACGACATCGCCGCGCAGTTCGCGTCCTGGCGGCAGTGGGGCTTCGGAGAGATCTCGGCCGGACGCTTCCCGCTGTGGAACCCGTACGCCTTCGGCGGCCATCCCTTCCACGGCGCCTTCGAGCCCGGGCTCCTTTATCCGCCGAACTGGCTGCACCTGGCGCTGTCGAACGAGGCGGCTCTCGAGGCGGCCCTTCTTCTTCACGTCTGGCTGGCCGGGGTTCTGACCTACGCCTGGGCGCGCCGGCGCGGCGCGAGCCCGGCCGGCTCCTTCGCCGCCGGCGCCGCGTTCATGTTCTGCGGGCCTCTGTTCCTCCGTCTGTACGCGGGGCACCTCCCCTATCTGTGCTCCGCGGCCTGGCTGCCGGGGCTGCTGCTGTGCGTCGACGAGCTGCGCCGCGCGCCGTCGGCGCGCTGGGCCGCCGCCGGGGCCGCGATCGCCGCGATGATCGTCCTCGCCGGCAATCCCCAGGCCGTCTGGATCGCGGCGCTGAGCGCCGGGCTGTGGGCGGCGGCGGGGCTGCCGCCGCGCAAGCGCCGGGCCGCGTACGCGCTGGCCCTGGCCGGGGTGGCGTTGGGCGGCGCGGCCCTGTCGGCCGCGCAATGGCTGCCCGGCCTCGACGCGGCCGCCGGCTCCACGCGCTGGGGCGGACTGGCCCCGGAGCAGGCCGCGAGCTTCTCGCTCAAGGTCCGCGACCTGGCCTCCCTCGCCATGCCCTCGAGCCTGTCCTCGGGGCTGCGCGACGCCGGCTCCGGCTTCTACTGGGAGTCCTGCCTCCATCTCGGCGCCGCCGCGCTGGCCCTCGCGCTGTGGGCCGGCCTCAGGCGCGAGGGGCGCGCGGCGCTCGCCGTCGCCGTCGTCCTGCTCCTCCTCGCGTTCGGGCCCGAGGCGCCGCTCGTCGGCCGGGCCTTCCCGGCGCTGCCCTTCTCCGGCCTGTTCCGCGCCTCCGTCCGCCTGGCCCTTCCCGCCTGCGCGTTCCTGAGCCTGCTCTGCGCGCTCGGCCATGACGAGGCGGTCAGGCGCCTCGGGCGCTGGAAGGACGCGCTCATGCCGCTGGTCGTCCTCGAGTGCCTGTTCTTCGCGTCGCTCAACGCCGCCGCCGAGCCGGTGCGCCGGGAGTTCCCCCTCGAATGGAAGGCGGCGATCGCGGAGCTGCGCGCCGGCGAGCGCGCGGTCTTCGACATGCGCACGGACCCCGGCGCGGGGCTCGTCGCGGGAGTCCCCGAGGTCTGGGGCTACGGCCAGCTCGTGCCGCGGCGCTGGGTGGAGCTGCTCTTCGCGACCCAGGGATATCCGCCGGACGCCGCCGGCGCCAGCCTCGTCATCCGTCGCGATCATCGCCTCCTGCGATTGCTGCGCGCGCGCTTCGTCCTGCGTCGCGGCGCGCCCCCGGTCAAGCGCCTGGCCGAGCCGCTTCCGCGCCTCCTGCTCGTCCGCTCGTGGACGCTCTCCCGCGGCCGCGACGAGACCTTGGCCGCCTTGCTCGATCCGGCCTTCGACCCGGAGAAGACCGTCGTGCTCGAGACGCCGCCGTCTCCCGCGCCGGACCCGAAGGGGCGCGGCGGCTACGCGCGCGTCGTCGACGAAGAGCCGGGCGCGCTCGCGATCGAGGCCGAGCTCCCGTCTCCCGCCGTGCTCGTGCTCGCCGACGGCTGGGCCGAGGGCTGGCGCGCCGACGCCCTCAACGGCTCCGCGCAGGAACGCTACGCGGTGACGCCCGCCGACCACGCCCTGCGCGCGATCCCGCTCTCGGCGGGCAGGCACCGCCTCGTGCTGCGCTACGCGCCGGAGTCCTGGGCCGCGGGCGCCGTCGCGAGCCTCGCGGCGTGGGCGTGCCTCGCCGCCTGGGCGGTGTTCCTGTGACGCGCCCCGCGGCGCGCGAGGACGCGAAGGTCGCCGCGGGCGTCTTCGCGGCGCTGGCCGCGCTGTTCTGGGTCGGGCGCTCCCGCTCCTTCGGCATGGGCGACAGCCCCCAGCACGTCCTGTCGGCCTTGCTCTGGGCGGTCCCGCATCCCCCCGGCTACCCGCTGCAGACGGCGCTGGGCTGGCTCTGGTCGCGCCTTCCCTGGAGCGATCCCGGCGCGGCGGTCAACGGCCTCTCCGGCCTCTTCTCCGCGGCCGCGGCCGCGGCGCTCTACCTCCTGCTCCGCCGCGGCGGCGCGCGGAGCGCGGCGGCCCTGACGGGCGCGGCCCTGATGGCGCTCTCGCCCCTGTTCTGGTACTACGCCCTCGTCGCCGAGGTCCGCGCGCTCAACGACCTGCTCGCGCTCTCCGCGGCGCTGTGCGCCTTCGCCTGGTCTCGCGAAGGCCTTCCCGCCCACCTGCTCGCGTTCGGGCTCCTCTTCGGGCTGGGGCTTTCTCACCATCCGACCTTCGTCTTCCTCGTCCCGGCGTACGCCGCGTGGCTGTCGGCGCGCCGCCCGACCGCGCGGCTCGCCGCCGGCGCCCTGGCGCTCGCGCTGCTCGGGCTCGCCGGGCCTTACCTCCTCCTCGGCCTGCGCCTGAGCCACGGCTCGCCCGCCTACAACCTGTTCGAGGTGAGCGGCTGGTCCGACCTGTGGCCGCTGTTCACCCGCGCGCGTCTCGGCGGCCCCTTGCGCATGGCCGGCGGCGCCCCGCTCCTCGGCTCGGTCCGATTCGACCTCGGGGCCCTCGCCGCGCACGCCGGCTGGCTCCTGTCCTCTCTCTGGACGCACGCCGGTCCCGTCTCCCTCGTCCTCGCGGCCGCGGGCGCCTCCGCGCTGCGCAAAGGGTCTCGGCGCGACCTCGCGGCCTGGACGCTGTGGTTCGCGGCGGCGGCGGGCGTCTTCCTCGTCTTCAGCAGCCAGCAGATGCCGGCCGTGGACCCGGAGTACGCGCGCGCGGTGGCGGCGCGCTTCCATCTGCTGCCGCTGATCGCCGTCTTCGCCCTCGCCGGCTTCGGCGCGGAGGCCCTGGCCCGGCGCGCGCGGCCCGCCCTGGTCTACGCTCTGCTCGCCGCCGTCGTCGCGGCGCCCGTACTGCTTCGGCCGCTGTCCCTGTCCCGTCAGGACCCTCTGCTCGACCACGTCCGCGCCATGGTCCGCGACTCCGCGCCCGGCGACCTCGTCGTCCTCGGCGGCGACGACACCATCTTCGCCGCGCTCGACCTCGAGCTCGTCCGCGGCGAAGGCGGGGGCCGCGTCTTCCTCTGCCCGACGATGTTCGCCTTCCCTCCGTATCTCCGCCGGCTGAAGGCGGTCTACCCCGGCGTCGCCGTCCCGGCCGGACCGCGCGGGCCGGGCACGGACTGGGCGGCGTGGAAGAAGCTCAACCCCGGCCGCGCCGTGCTCGTCGAGCCGTCCCTGCGCGACGCCGTGCTGGCCGATTTCCCGAGGAGCGTCCCTCAGGGCTCCTTGATCCGGGTCGAATCGTCCCCGGTCAAGAGCGATCCGGCGGCCGACGCCCGCCGCTTCCTCGACGCGCCGGAGACCGTCTCCTTCACCCGCCGGCGCAGCCGGGAGTGGACGCAGGAGGTCTACCTCCTTCAGTCCCGCCGGCGCATGGCCGAGTGGCTGGCCTCCCGCCTGGACCCGCGCAAGGACGAAGGCGAGCTGCGCCGCCTGGCTCTATTAATGGAAGACCTGTGAGGACCTCGAAGCCCGCCCTCGCCGCCGCCGTCCTGTGCGCCGCCGCGGCGGCCTGGCTGTTCCATCCGATCCTCGCCCACCGCTTCGTCAACCTCGAGGATTACTGGCTGATCGCGGACAACCCGCACCTGCGCGCGCTGGGCTGGGCGGAGCTGCGCTGGATGTTCACGAGCCTCGACTACGGCACCTATCAGCCGCTCGGCTGGCTGGCCTACGCGCTCCTGCACGCCTGGCGGGGGCTCGATCCGGCGGCTTTCCACCTGGGAAGCTGGCTGGCCCACGCCGCCTGCACGGCCCTCCTGTTCTTCACGACCGCCCGGATCCTGCGCGCGGCGCTCCCGGACCGCGAGGAATCCGTCGTCCTGGCCGCGGCGGCCGCGACCTTTCTGTGGGCCGTCCATCCGGCGCGCGTCGAGCCCGTGGCCTGGGCCACGGGCCTTCCCGACCTACTCGCGACCGTGTTCTTCGCCGCGGCGGTGCTCGCGTACCTGCGCCCGAGCGTCCCGCTGTGCTTCGTCCTCTTCGTCGTCTCGAGCCTGTTCCGCTGGAAGGGAGTGAGCCTCCCGTTCGTGCTCGTGGCCCTCGACCTCGTCGTGCTCCGCCGCCCCCTCGACCGCCGGGCCTGGCTCGAGAAGGTCCCGTTCCTGCTCGCCGCGGCCGCGTTCAGCGTCGTCAACGCGCGCAGCAAGCTTCTGCTCGCCCCGGGGCACGCCTTCGACGCGGGCCTGCACACGCTCGCCGGCCCGGTCTTCTACCTCTGGAAGCTCCTCGTCCCCGTCCATTTGACCGTCGACTATTGGGTCCCGCGCTCGCCCGCGCTGGCCGCGGCCTTCGTCCTGCTGACGGCCGGCGCCTGGTCCCGGCGCCGGGCACGGCCCGCCTTGCTCGGCGCCTGGCTGTGCTTCGCGGCGGCGCTGATCCCGAGCCTCGTCATGTCCTTCCGCGGCGCGGTCGCCGCGCACGACCGCTCGACCTACCTGCCCGCGATGATCCTCCACGCCGCCCTCGCCGCGGGCCTGCTCGTCCTCCTCCGGGCGGGGCCGCGCGCCCGCGCCGCCGCGCTCGGCGCTTCGGCGGTCCTCGCCGTCGGCTTCGCCTTCCTGTCCCGCGCCCAGCTCCCGGTCTGGCGCGACTCGGAGAGCCTGTGGCGGCACGTGATCGCCGAGCCGGCGCCGCCGGATTACGCCCACCTGAGCCTCGCCCACGCCCTCCTCGAGCAGGGCCGTCGCGAGGAGGCGGCCGCCGAGCTGAGCGAGCAGCTCCGCCTGTTCCCGGGCGACCGGCGGGTCGAGGGCCTGGCCCGCGAGCTGTCCCGCCGTTGACGGCCTCGTCTCAATCCCTTGACCATCGCGGCGCACTTCCGTATAATCCCTCTCCGGTAAAACATGGCGGCCGATAACACTGGACGCCGACAAATCCGCGGAGGACTTGAATGGACTTCATCCAAAGCATGAGATTCCCGTTCGTCATCGTGATGGGGATCTCGCTGATCGCGCTCGCCGTCGCCTTCTGGCTCATCAACTGGGTCATGGCGAAAGACACCGGGACCGACGAGATGCGCAAGATCTCCGACGCCATCAAGGCCGGAGCCGAAGCCTACCTCCGCCGTCAGAACTACACGATCATCACGCTCTCCGGCGTCCTCGCCGTCGTGATCTTCGTCCTGTACGCGTACGTGCGCAAGGCCAACGAGCATGACCCGGCCCTGCCCATGGCGCTCGCGCTGTGCACCACGGCCTCCTTCGTCGCCGGCGCGGCCTGCTCCCTGATCGCGGGCTACATCGGCATGTGGGTCTCGATCCGCACCAACATCCGCACCGCGGCCGCGGCGCGGACTTCCCTCAACGACGCGCTGCGCATCGCGCTGCGCGGCGGCGCGGTGGCCGGCCTGTTCGTCTGCGCCATGTCGCTGATCGGCGTCGGCGGCCTGTTCATCATCCTCAAGGTCCTGGGCTACCCGTACGAGAAGATCCCGTTCATGATCGTCGGCTACGGCTTCGGCGCCTCCTTCGTCGCGCTGTTCTCCCAGCTCGGCGGCGGCATCTACACGAAGGCCGCCGACGTCGGCGCCGACCTCGTCGGCAAGGTCGAGGCCGGCATCCCCGAGGACGACCCCCGCAACCCCGCCGTCATCGCCGACCTCGTCGGCGACAACGTCGGCGACTGCGCCGGCCGCGGCGCCGACCTGTTCGAGTCCACCGCCGCCGAGAACATCGGCGCGATGATCCTCGGCGTCGGCCTGATCCCCTTCTTCGGCTGGAAGGGCGTCGTGTTCCCCCTCGTCGCCCGCGCGCTGGGCATCCTGGCGTCGATCTTCGGCATCCTCATCGTGCAGTGCGAGGAGCACGAGGACCCGATGGACGCGCTGAACATCGGCTACTACCTGACGAGCTTCCTCTCCGCCCTCGGCTTCGCCGGCGCGGCGTGGTGGATGCTCCGCTCCGAGGCGGCCCCGAACGCCTGGATCTACTACACGACCTGCGGCTTCATCGGCATCCTCACCGCGCAGGCCTTCGTGTACATCACGCAGTACTACACCGAGTACAAATACCGCCCGGTGCTCGAGATCGCGGACGCCTCCAAGACCGGCCCGGCCACGAACGTCATCGCCGGCATCGCGGTCGGCCTCGAGTGCACGGCCGTGCCGATCATCGTCATCTCGGTCGCGATCCTGTCCTCCTACAAGCTCGGCGTGATGGCGCTCGGACCGACGGCCGGCCTCACCGGCGGCCTGTTCGGCACCGCGGTCGCCACGATGGGCATGCTCGGAACGGCGGCGTACATCCTCGCGATGGACACCTTCGGCCCGATCACCGACAACGCGGGCGGCATCGTCGAGATGTCCCACCAGCCCGAGGAGATCCGTCAGAAGACGGACCGCCTCGACGCGGTCGGCAACACGACGAAGGCGCTCACGAAGGGCTACGCGATCGGTTCGGCGGCGCTCGCCGCCTTCCTGCTCTTCTCGGCCTACCTCGACGAGATTTTCAACTACACCGGCGTGCGCATCGGCGTGGACCTGTCCAAGCCCGAGGTGTTCGTCGGCGCGATGCTCGGCGCCATGCTCGTGTTCCTCTTCTCCGCGATGGCAATCCGCGCGGTCGGCACCTGCGCGCAGACCGTCATCACCGAGGTCCGCCGCCAGTTCAAGGAGCGCCCGGGCATCATGAAGGGAACCGAGGAGCCGGACTACGGGCAGTGCGTGGACATCGTCACGCTCGGCGCGCTGAAGGCGATGGTCGCCCCCGGCATCCTCGCCGTCGGCGCCCCGATCGTCGTCGGCCTGCTCATGCGCGGCTTCATCTCGGAGACGCAGAAGACCATCGCGGCCGAGGCCGTGGCGGCTCTCCTGATGGTCGGCACCATCGCCGGCATCCTCATGGCGCTGTTCTTCAACAACGCCGGCGGCGCCTGGGACAACGCCAAGAAGTACATCGAGATGGGCACGCACGGCGGCAAGAAGTCGGACGCGCACAAGGCCGCCGTCGTCGGCGACACCGTGGGCGACCCCTTCAAGGACACCGCGGGCCCCTCGCTCCACGTCCTCATCAAGCTCCTGGCCACGATCACCCTCGTCCTCGCCCCCCTGTTCATCTAAGGGAAGGCTCGAACGGGAACGCCGCCCGGTCCGAAAGGACCGGGCGGTTTTTTTGTGTGCCCAGCATGAGCATGACTTGGAGGTGAAAGTCCTCTGGGGAACCTGGTCGTAGGAACCCCGAGCAAACCGCAACGCGATGGACCGCGAGGTCCGGGCGGAAAGAAGCGGGGAGCGAAACCGCGAGTCGACG
>JACPOW010000084.1 GCA_016191335.1 Elusimicrobiota bacterium
GCCCACGACCAGAGCGATCTTGTCTTGCAGCGGCAATTCGAAGGCGTTTGGCATGGCGCGATCATAGGCGCCGCGTCGCCCGGCGTGCAAGCGCGGTAGAATCAGGGGAATTCAACCTCGCGAGGAGAACCATGGGACAGACGGTGATCGGGGTGCTGCATCCGGGAGAGATGGGCTCGGTGGTGGCGGCGCGCGCGAAGGAAGCGGGCAACCGCGTGCTGTGGACGTCCGAGGGACGGCGTGAAGAGACCCGGCGGCGGGCTGAAGCGGCCGGCCTGGAAGACGCCGGCTCGCTGGGAGACCTCGCGGCGGCCAGCGACGTCATCCTGTCCGTCTGCCCACCGGAAGCCGCGCTCGACCAGGCCCGCGCCGTCGCGGCCACCGGCTTCGACCGCGTCTACGTCGACGGCAACGCGGTCTCTCCGGGGACCAGCCGCAAGATCGCAGAGGTGATCGAGGGCGCCGGCGCCACCTTCGTCGACGGCGGGATCATCGGTCCCCCACCGCGCAAGGCCGGCACCACGCGCCTGTACGCCTCCGGCCCGGGCGCGTCCCAGGTCAAGGCGCTCTTCGGCGACTCCGCGCTGAGCGTGATCGTGCTCGACGCTCCGGCCGGCGCCGCGTCCGCGGTGAAGATGGCGTACGCGTCGTGGACGAAGGGCACCTCGGCGCTGATCCTGAGCGTGCGAGCGCTCGCGGCGATCGAGGGCGTGGAGGACGCGCTGCTCGCCGAGTGGCAGATCTCGCAGCCCCAGCTCCCGAAGCGCGCCGAGGACGCGGCCGCCGGCAGCGCGCCCAAGGCCTGGCGGTTCGTGGGCGAGATGGAGGAGATCGCGGCCACCTTCGCCGCCGCCGGTCTGCCCGACGGCTTCCACCTCGCCGCCGCCGAGGTGTGGCGCCGGCTCAGCTCCTACAAGGACGTCGAGCGGCCCTCGGTGGCCGACGTGCTCGAGGTGCTGGCGCGTACCAGGATTGGGTAATCCCCTTCACGTTCGCGGCGCGCTCGTGACTTCGGGCGCGCCGCGGACGTGGCCGCACGGAACTTGCTTACGAAAGACTCCGTGCGGCACGCGATCTCGAGCGTCGTCGGAAACATTTCTCTCGCCGCGCAGTCCGTCACCTTGCTCTTCCTCACCGCTCCCCGGACCGGAGTGGTCGAGAAGTACGGCGACTGGAGCGAGGTCGACGAGCATCGGCGCCAGGCCATCGAGGGCCCCGGGCCGGCCCAGACGGAGCTGCTCGAGACGTACTTGAAACCGGAAGCCCGCGTCCTCGACATCGGGTGCGCGGTCGGTCGGTTCTGCTTCGCGGTGCGCGAGCGAGGGCACCGGGTGGTCGGTGTCGACCTGGCCGAGCCGATGGTGCGCGAGGCGGCCGCGCTGGCCAACGATCAGCGCACCCCGGTCCCCTTCGGCGTGATGGACGCCCAGGCCCTCGCGTTTCGTGACGAGTCGTTCGACGCCGCGCTCATGCTGGGGTCGGTGCTGAGTCACATTCCCCGGCGCCGCACGCGACTGCGCGCGCTGCGTGAGGCCCACCGCGTGCTCACCCCTGGCGGCACGCTGCTGATCGAGACCCAATCCCGCGCGAGCAGCCTTCGTCATCGCGCCTTCTTCGCCGCGATGACCTGGATGCGACGCGTCCTCCTGGCGCTCGGCTACCGCCCCGCGTGGGAGGTCGGCGATCGGTTCGGGGTCGAGGTGAGCGGCGCCGGCCCGGGCAAGCGCGTCTACTTCCACATGTACGCGCCCGACGAGCTCGAGGCCGACCTCCGCGACGCCGGCTTCGAGCCGCGCCCCGTCCACACCGGTCTCTACTTGATGCGCTGGGCGGCCACCAAGCGCTAACGATTCTCGCGGAATTGGTTGACC
>JACPOW010000033.1 GCA_016191335.1 Elusimicrobiota bacterium
CCGGCTTCGCGCGCGGCGCGAACGGGGACGGACGGCGCAAGGACGGGGGCTCGAGGAACGGGGTCAGGACGGAGCGGGGGATGAACTGCCGGGGCGCGGCGGGCGCCGTCGGAGCCTCCGGGGCCGGCGCGGGCACGGGGACCGGCGCGTAGGTCTCGGCGGGCGGCGGCGCGGTGACGGAGATCGGCGCCGCGGCCAAGGTCCGCGACGGCGCGGTGTTCGGGTCCGGGTCGCGCATCAGCAGGGCGGAGCCGCGGTCGAATCGCGGCGGAATCTTGTCGAGCTCCTCGGTGAGCTCCTGCAAGGTGAAATAGGAGCGGAAGTCCTTGCGCGTGCCGACGCCGAACACGGCCCAGTGCTTGCGCAGGATCTTGCGCACGGTCTCGCGCTCCGCCTCGGTGAGCCTCTTCTCGCCCTCCGAGCGGTTCAGGATGAGGTTCAGCTCGAGCAGCGCCTTCAGGCGGCGCGCCCCGGCCAGGCGCGCGAGGAGGTAGGACATCTCGTCGTGGCGCACCGCGTTGTCCGCGATGTTGTCCCAGATCTTGCCGTCCTCCCGGATCACGTAGCCGGTCTCGGTCAGCAGCTCCCGCGACAGGTCGTCGAGCGGCGTCGCCTTGACGTTGTACGCCACCGTGGTGGGCGACTGGGCGGACGCGGGGGTCCCGAGGAAGGCGACCAGGAGGGCGAGGAGAGGGGCGTGCATGCTCTAAGGAGAGTGTGGCAAGGGGCGATTATACTTTTATTGCCGAGAAGCGCCCTTAAAAGGCAGAATCCGCGAGTGGATCCCGCGCGCCTGGTGTTCCCCGGCTTCACCGTCGGAAAGCAGGACCCGCGCGCAGCCGAGGCGCTGGCCCGGCTCGGCGTCGGCGGCTTCTGCCTCTATCGCGGGACCCCGCGCTCCGTCGCCGCGCTGACGCGCCGCCTGCGCCGCGCGGCCGGGCGGCCCCTGCTGATCTGCGCGGACTATGAAGAAGGCGCCTGGGTGCACGTCCCCGGCTCCACGCCCCTGCCGACCAACCTGGGCGTCGGCGCCTCGGGCTCGGAGGCGGTCGCACGCGAGAAAGGCCGCATCACGGGCCGCGAGGCGAGGGCGCTCGGGGTGGACTGGGTCCTCGCCCCAGTGCTCGACCTCCTGAGCGAGCCCCGCAACCCCATCGTCAACCTCCGTTCCTTCTCCCACGACCCCAAGGAGGCCGCGCGCCTGGCGCGCGCCTATCTGGCCGGCCTGCGTGACGCCGGGGCGCTCGGCTGCCTCAAGCATTTCCCCGGCCACGGCTCAACGACGGAGGATTCGCACCTCGACCTCCCGACCGTGAACGCGCCGCGCCCGCTGTTGAACCGTCGCGAGCTGGCTCCTTTCCGGGCGCTCGCGAGCGACGCGGACGCGGTCATGCTCGGCCATCTGGTCGTGCCGGCGCTCGACGCGTCCAGGCTTCCGTTCACCTTATCCGCGGCGGGGCCGAGGCTCCTGCGCCGCTGGGGCTTCCGCGGCCTGATCGCCACCGACGCGCTCGACATGGGCGCCGTCGCCAAGCATTGGGGCGAGCGCGAGGCCGCCTTGATGGCGCTGCGCGGCGGCGCCGACATCCTGCTCGTGCCGAAGGACGCCGCCGCCGTGGTCGCCGAGCTACGCGTCGAGGCCGGGCGCGACGGGGCCTTCCGGCGGCGCTGCGCGGAGGCGGAGCGCCGCCTCGACTCCGCCCTGCGCCGCGCGCGTTCCCCGCGCCCCGCCCCCTCGGTCGTCGGCGGCGCCGCGCACCGGCGCGAGGCGGCTCCGCTGTTCTCCGCCTGCGCCTCCTGGGCGCGCCCGCCCTTCGGGCCCGCGCCGCTCCGCGTAGCGTATTACGAGCCCCAGGCCGGGTCGCGCGACGCGCTGTCGGGAGGCGCCTTCGTCGCCGCGCTGAGGCGCCGTCGCGTGAAGGTCCGCGTCGCCCGGAACGGGAAGCCCCGCAAGGGGGAGTCCCTGGTCGCCGGGATCTTCGTCGGGCCGCGCGCCTATTCCGGCCGCATACGCCTCGATGACGCCTCGCGCGCCCGCCTCGCCGCCGCCTTGCGCGCCGCGCCCGGCGCGACGGCGATCAGCTTCGGCAGCCCGTTCGTCTTATCAAGGCTCCCGCCGAAGGCGGGAGCGCTGTGCGTGTATTCCCGCGCCGCCGCGGCCCAGGCCGCGGCGGCGGGACCACCCTGATGTTCCTCGTCGGCTGGTGGGGCGGGCGCGGCTCCAAGAACACGAACGACTTCTTCCTAGGCGGGCGGCGCATCCCGTGGTGGGCCGCGATGCTGTCCTTCGTCGCCACCGAGATCAGCGCGATGACCATCATCGGCGTCCCGGCCACGACCTTCCGCGAGGACTGGGGCTACATGCAGTTCTTCATCGGCTCCGCCGGCGCCCGTATCCTGATCGCGTTCCTCTTCATTCCCGCCTTCTATAAGTACAACAGCACGACGATCTACGAGTACCTGCGCCAGCGCTTCGGCCCGAGCAGCCAGTACACGGCCACCGGCTTCTTCTTCGTCACGCGCCTGCTCGCCTCGGGCGTGCGCCTGATGGCCGCGAGCGTCGCCGTCAGCGTGCTCCTCGGCTGGCACATCGCGCCCACGATCGCGCTGTTCACCGTCGTCAGCGTGGCGTACATCGCCTACGGCGGCATCGAGTCGGTGGTGTGGACCAACGTGCTCCAGGCGCTGACCTTCCTCGGCGTCGGGGCGGTGACGATCGCCTTCCTGATCCATCGCATCGAGGGCGGCCTTCCGGCGGCCCTGCAGCTCGCCGCCGAGGCCGGCAAGATGCGGATCTTCAACTGGGGCCCGAACGTGATGGAGGAGGGCTTCCTCGCCAAGTTCTTCGGCAACCCGAACATCGTCTGGATCGCCATCCTCAACGGCTTCGTCGGCTCGACCGCCGCCTTCGGCACGGACCACGAGATGACGCAGAAGCTGCTCACCGTCGAGACCCGGCGCGACAGCCAGAAGACGATCCTGCTCTCGATCGCCGGGTCGCTCCTGACCTTGATTATCTTCGTCGCGGTGGGGACCTTGCTGTTCGTCTTCTACAAGCAGAACCCCGGCCTGGCGCTGCCGGAGAAGCTCGATAAGATCTACCCGCACTTCGCGGCGACGGTGATGCCGCGCTTCCTGCGCGGCGCGGTGCTGACGGCGATCGTGATGGCCTCGATCGACTCGCCGCTCGCGTCGCTGACCGCGGTGTTCGTCAACGACCTGTACAAGCCCCTGGTCGCGAAGGCCGAGTCGCAGGCGCATTACATGAAGGTCTCGCGCGTCTGCGTGGCCCTGTTCGCGCTCGCGCTGGCGGGAATCGCCTACTTCTTCAGCTTCTTCGACAAGATGCTGTGGCTGGCCTTCAAGATCGGCGGCGTGACCTACGGCTCGATGCTCGGCGTGTTCCTGCTCGGCATGGCCACCAAGCGCAAGGGCGACAAGGCCGTCGTCGTCGCCATGGGCTCCATGGCCGTGATCAACGCGACCTTGTTGGTCCTGTCCGAGAAGGCCATCATCCCCCTCGGCTGGAGCTGGCTCGTCATCATCGGCACCGTCGGCACCTTCGGCCTCGGCTGGGTCCTCGCCCCCGCCCTCGACGGCGAAGGCCGCTAAGGGGTGGTGACAGTCTTACCGGTATTTTCACTTTTCCTGGAAAAGTGAAAATACCGGTAAGACTGTCACCTTAATACAGGAGCACGGAGCGGCGGGAGGGCTCGAAGTCGCGGGGGCCTTTGTCGAAGAGGGCGATGAAGGCCTCGTCGCCGGCGCCGGTCTCCCAGAGGAGGCGGAACTCGTCGACGCCGACCATGCGCTTGGCCTCGTCCCAGCGCCACTCGAACTCCTTCGGATTGAACTCGCGCAGGGCGAGGGCGAGGTGGCGGAACACGGCGAGGGGGCGCATCGCGTCCCGGTCGGTGACGGTAATCTTCACCCCTCTACAGGCCTGGCCGGCGAAGACGCTCTTGGTCGGCGTGTAGTCCTGGACGGAGAACTCGACGCCCTCGACGGTCCCCTGCAGGCGGGAGACGATCTCCTCGGCCTTCATCCAGGGCGCGCCGATCCAGCGGAACGGCAGCGGCGTTCCGCGTCCGACGGCGATGTTCGAGGCCTCGAAGATGCCGACCCCGGGGTACAGGGCTGCGGCCTCCACGCTGGGCATGTTCGGCGAGGGCGGCACCCAGGGCAGGCCGGTCTGGTCGTGCCAGAGGGAACGGTCCCAGCCCTTCATCTTGACGACCTTCAGGTGCGGGTGGCCGACGGTCAGGTTATGGCGCATCGCCATCTCGCCGGCGGTCAGGCCGTGGCGGACGGGCACCTGGAAGTAGGCGGTCGGCGTGACGAAGCGCAGGTTCGGGTCGGCGAGGATGGGGCCTTCGACGACGTCGCCGCGGATCGGGTTCGGGCGGTCGAGGACGATGAAGTCCACGCCCGCGGTCTTCGTCTCCTCGAGGGCCATCGCCATCGTGGCGAGGTAGGTGTAGAAGCGGGCGCCGATGTCCTGGATGTCGAAGACCACCGCGTCCAGGCCCTGCAGCTGCTCGGGCTTGGGGCGCATGCCGCGGATGCCGTCCGCGTACAGGCTGTACAGCGGGATCTCCTTGCCGTGGACGCGGGTGCGGCCCGAGGCGATGTGCTCCGATTCGCTCGCGGCGGCGTAGCCGTGCTCGGGCGTGAAGATGGCGGCGAGCTCCACGCCGGGGGCCGAGGCGAGCAGGTCCACGATCGAGCGCCCCCGCCGGTCGACGGCGGTGCTGTTGGTGATCACGCCGACGCGCTTGCCCTTCAGCGGGGCGAAGCGGTCCGCGACGAGGACGTCGAGCCCGGACATCGTGCCGGACGACGAGGCGCGGCGGGACGAGGGCCCTCCGCAGGCGGCGAGGCCGGCGGCGAGCGCCAGCACGGCGAGGCGGTTCATGGTCATAGGGCCTTGTCGAGCCGGACCTTCACGCCGCGGTCGCCGGGATGGGCGGCCTCCGCGCAGCGTCCCTCGAGGTCGCCCGGCTTGGGGGCGCCGAGGATGCCGTGCGCGTTGAGGCGGGCGACGACGACGAGGTGCTCGTTGCGGCGGATGCCGGGGACGAGCAGGTCCTGGGGGGACATCGAGAACGAGGCCGGGAACTCGGGGTTGACGATGCGGTGGACCGCGACGGGCACCCCGCCGGCGTTCTGCGCGATGACGAACAGCACCGAGTTCGTCTTGGGCGCGCGCGCCTCGAGCGCCGGGGAGATCTCGACGACGCCGGAGAGGCGGAAGTCGCCGGTCAGCCACTCGCAGCCCCCGGCCAGGGCGGCGAGGAGCGCCAGCGCGGCGGCGGCCCTCAAATCGCCGAGGTCTCGGCGGCCGCGGCCGCGTTGGCCTTCACGGCCAGCCAGAGATAGACCGAGGTGATGATGATCGTCAGCAGGCCGGAGAGCGGGACCACGAAGGGCAGGAAGGACATGACGATGCGGGCGAGCAAAGCGGTCGTCTGCGCGTGGATCGCGATCTGGAACAGCGCGCCGAAGGTCAGGGCGCCGCCCCCGATCGACTGCAGCAGCATGGCGACCAAGGTGTAGATCAGGCCCGCGAAGGCGGTCCAGCCCGCGGCGAACACGAAAACGGTGACGATCGCGAGAGGGTAGACGACCTTCTTGAGGGCGCCCGCCGCGTCGCGGAAGAACTTGGCGTCCACGACCATGGGGCGCTCGAGGGCGGCCTTGGAGAGGTCGTAGATCTCGAGCTTGCCGCCCTGGTCGATGCACAGGGCGTTGTTCGTCAGGTAGGCGAGCACCTTGCTCTCCTGCATGAGCTGCAGCGTCACCGGCTCGGTGCGGGCGGTGTCGATCATGACGGCGACCTCGGGGGCCTGGGGGTGCACCAGGCGCTTGGCGGCGGGCTCGGAGCTGGTGACCTTGCCGGCGGAGAAGGTCAAGGTCGGGACCTCGGCGGCGAGCCAGGCGAAGGTCTGGTCGACCACGGGCCCGATGCGCATCTGCATGGCGATGGAGCCGCCGACGGTGAGGATCAGGCTGATGAAGAAGAGATAGAGGACGGTGCGGCTGGTCTTCTCCGCGGCGAAGCGGCGGTAGGCTTGCGTCGAGGCGATCGAGCCGAGCAGGTCTTGGATCATGACGAGAGTCTAGCAAGGGCGGGGAAGGGGGACAAGGGTTGACGAAACGGCCGCGAGACCTTAAACTCAGGGGGATGAGATCGGGCCTTCGCCTCCTGGCCGTCCTGAACGCCCTGTTCGTCCTCTCCGCGCTCGGCTGCGGCGACGAGGGCGGCAGCTGCGGCCCGGCGCCGGAGAAGAAGGAGGAGGAGAAGGCCGGCGGCGGGATGTCCGGGAACACGGGGGGCGGCGGCGGAGCCGCGGAGCTGATCACCTCCGACAAGAAGGGCCGCGTGCCGAAGCCTTATCAGCGCCCGAGGTCGGCCTACGAGCCCGAGGCCCCGAAATCCACCGCCACGATCTCCGCGCCCGTCATCCCGTTGTCCCCGGCGGCCCAGCGCGCCCGCACGCTTCCCGTGGCGAAGGTCACCAAGCGCTCCCTGGACGGCATCAAGGACCGCGTCGAGGTCCGGTGCCGCATCCTCTCGGCCTCCGCCGACGGGGAATGCGCGAGCTCGGCGAACTACGACGAGATCAAGGAACGGTGCTGCCCGCACGGCCTCGTCGAGCGCTGCCGGGCGACGAGCACGGGCGTCATCCTCGTCGGCCGCGGCTGCGACCCCGACTACAAGCCGGAGTGACGCCGCGAGGCGGACGCGGTTCCCGACGGCATAATACCTTCGCGCGATCATGACGACGCCTCTATGGGGCTGCCCGCGGCCGTAGTGATAGCCTTCGCGGCCGAACCCAAAGGAGATGAACTCATGAACAATGACCAGCTCAAAGGAAAATGGATGCAGTTCAAGGGCGAGCTCAAGAAGAAGTGGGGCAAGTTCACGGATGACGACCTGAAGATGATCGAGGGCGACTTCGAGAAGTTCGCCGGCAAGGTCCAGGAGCATTACGGGGACAAGAAGGACGAGGTCCTGAAGTGGGCCGAGCAGTGGCACCGGCAGGCCCCGCCGGAGAAGAAGGAGCACGCGGGAACGCATCGGAGCTGAGACCGGCGCGGCGGGCCCCGCCCCGGGTTCGGGGCCGAGTGGGTGGTACCGGGTGGCGTGGGGGGGGTTCGGGTGGCCGGGGTGGGGGCGACGGCGGGCCGAAGCGGGCCCTGCGGCTGATCCTGGCGCCGGGATACGCCGACGGCGAGCTCGGCTTCAGGAAGGCGCTGGGGGAGAAGACCGACCTCGGCGTCGGCCTGGCGGGAGGCGCCTTCGCCGACAGCCACACCGAGCTCCGCCAGGACCGCTTCATCCGGGGGGAATCCTACCGCGGGGACGGGGCCCGCGCCTCGCTGAGCCTCTATCACGATTTCCCGCAGCAAGGCCCCATCCCGCTGGCCGGCATACTCCGCGTCGAGAGCCACTACTCGAAATACACGCGGGACGCCACGACGGACCGGGCCTTCTCCATGCCCGAGGCCCAGACCGAGGTCAACGCGCGCGCGGGGCTCCGCCTGGGCGGACGGGAGCCTTATCTCGTCCCCAACCTGGCGATGGAGGTCTCCGCCTGGTACGAGAGCCGCTACCGCCTCGCGCCGATGGACTACGGCTACGGAGGCGACCGCCGCATCGAGCCGAACTCCCAATTGTTCTGGGGCCGGGCCCTGCTCATCTACAACAAGCCGACCTCGCCGGCGCGCTTCCTCGTGACCTTGAGCGGGGGGACGAGCATCCGCGCCGACCGCTTCAGCGCCTACCGCCTGGGCGGGGACCTGCCGATGGCGTCGGAATTCCCGCTGTCTTTGCCCGGCTACTATTACGAGGAGATCAGCGCCCGTCGCTACGGCCTCCTCGGCGGCAGCTACATCGTCCCGCTGAGCCGCGACAAGAGGACCTGGACGGGGATGGCCACGGCGTCGACGGCCCTGGTCGACTACGCCCAAGGCTTCGCCCAGAAGGGCAAGACGCATTCCGGCGTCGGGCTCGGCGCCGCCTACCAGTCGCCCTCGAAGGCCTGGCACGTCCTGACGGGCTACGGCTACGGCTTCAACGCCGCGCGCGGCCACGGCAACGGCGGGCACACGATCGGACTGCTCGTCCAGTTCGACTTCCAGCGCGCCGAGATCCCCTTCTTCCACCCCACGGACCCCAACCGCGGCCTTCATCACATCCTGCGCGACCAGCGCTCGCTGCCGTTGCCCTCGAGGCTCCTCCCGTCGCGGCTGCGTCAGAACAACTGACCTCGGGAAACGCCGCGGGAGGTTCCATTAACCCTGACAACGCCGCCATGGGCGCGGCGTCCGCGTCCTGCTAACGTGGAGGGACTTCAATGGAGGGACTATGAGCTTGCTCGACATCGTCATCCTGATCCTGATCGTGTCCTGGCTGGGAGGCTTCTCCATGCATGTCGGAGGAGGCCTCGTGCACCTGCTGCTGGTCATCGCGCTGATCGTCTTCATCGTCCGCCTCCTCCAGGGCCGCCGCATCGGCTGAGAGGGGCTCCGCCCGCGTCTCATCCGCAATTCCAATTACGGTTACCCCATCTCTATGGGCGGGGAAGCCCCAACCTCGTAGAGTGCCCCGCAGTCAGACGGGAAAGGAGGCTAAATGAACCGATCCATCACGGCGGTGCTGGCGTTGCTGGTGACGTGCGGTGGCGTTAGGGCGGGGGCGGAGGCGATGCGCTCCGACGCGGAGCCGAGGCTGGAGATAAGCCGCCTCTCGGGAAAGATCGAGGTCGAGACCCCCGGACGCAAGGAGAGCGTTCCCGGGCAGATGCTTCCTTACATCCGCTCCGGCTCGATGGCCATCATGGGCGTCGAGGCCGATCCCAAGGCGCTCGAGGTCGTCGTGGGAGGCGAGAAGTTCCAGCTGAAGCGAGGAGGGCGGCTCGAGCTCTTCGCCAGCGGTCCGGACGAAGTGACCGCCTCGGTCGACCGCGGGGAGGCGAAGATCGCGGCCCGCGCCACGCCCGCGCACGGGGTGATCCGCCCCACGGCCCGCACGATGACGGCGGGGGACTCCCTCATCGTCGCCGTGCCGGAGGATCAGTCGTCCGCGGCGCCCGCGATGAGCCTGGCCGACGTGGAAGTGTCCCGGAGGAACGAGACGACGTTCACCGCCCAGGGTGAAGGACGCACGGAGTCCCGGCAGGCCGGGATCGACGCGGCCCGCAAGGCGGTCTCGGACTGGCCCACTCCTTCCCGGATGGCCGCGGAGGCGATGATCGAGAAATACGGGATCCCGGACGCGATCGACGCCGAGACGGCGAGCTGGAACGACAAGGGATCCTGGAAGAGGACGAGCGTCCACCGCGACGGAACGGATTTCCTCGAGCAGACGATCGGCTACGCGGTGCCGGAGGAGAAGCGCGCCGACCTGGAGAAGATGGGCCTGATGCTCAAGGTCGGCCGGGCCGACCGGGAGCTGTCGGCGACGAGCGCGTCCGAGGAGGCCAACTACCTGGCGCTCAACCTCGCCGACGAGGTCATCCGCGAGAAGCGGACGCCGGAGGACGCGCGCGAGTTCTACATGGAGACGGTGAAGCTGTCCCGGGCCGGGAAGACCTCGCCTTACATGCAGGGCCTGATGTTCCGGCCGTAAGAGCCGGACGCGACGGCGGCCGCGGGGTTTCCCCGCGGCCGCCGGTCCCGCGCTCACCGAGCTTTTGTACAATCGCCCCATGAGCGCCGAGCGCGACAAGCCGAAGGGCGTCCTCCTCCCGATCTTCCTGATCGTGGTGGTGGACATCCTCGGCATGACGATGATCCTGCCGCTGCTCCCCTTTTACGCGGAGCGCTACGGCGCCTCGCCTCAGATGGTCGGCTTGCTCGTCACGACCTACGCCCTGTGCCAGCTGTTCGCCGGACCGATGCTCGGCAAGCTCTCCGACCGCCACGGACGCCGGCCCCTGCTGATCGTGAGCCAGATCGGGACCTTCATCGGGTTCCTGATCCTGGGCTGGGCCCCGTCGCTCGTCTGGATCTTCCTCTCGCGCGTGATCGACGGCGCCACCGCGGGGAACCTCTCCCTGGCGCAGGCCTACATCTCGGACGTGACCGAGCCCGAGAACCGGGCCAAGTCTTTCGGCGTGATCGGCATCGCCTTCGGGATCGGCTTCATGATCGGCCCGGCGCTCTCGGGCTTCCTGGCGCAGTACGATTACTCCTACCCCGCCTGGGCCGCGGCGGCGCTGTCGATGACGAGCGTGCTGTGCACCTATTTCCTGCTGCCCGAGGCGCGCCCGCACGAGGACGAGGACGCAGGGCCCGGGGGCAAACGCCTGGGCCTGCTCGACTGGGGGGCCTACGTCAAGTATTTCCGCGACGCGGAGCTCGCGCCGGTCCTGGCGCAGTTCTTCTGCTTCTGCGCGATGTTCTCGATCTTCATGTCCGGCTTCGCGCTGTTCGCCGAGCGCCGCTTCATCGTCGACGGCCATGCCTTCGGCCCCAAGGAGGTCGGCTACCTGTACGCCTACTCGGGCCTGCTCGGCGTCATCATCCAGGGAGGCCTGCTCGGACGCATGGTCAAGGCCGTCGGCGAGAGCGCGCTCGCGCGGATCGGCTTCGTGTCCGCCGCGGCGGGCCTGGTGGCGCTGGCCTTCGTCGGCCCCGGGCCGATGCTCCTGGTCGTGTTCTCCGCGGTCGCCTTCGGGACCGGAGTCCTGCGCCCCGCCCTGACCAGCCTGGTCACCCGCAAGGTCAGCCGGCGCGAGCAGGGCGTGATCCTGGGGCTGACGCAGTCGCTGAACTCGGTCTCCTCGATCCTGTCGCCTCTGGTCGCCGGCTTCCTCATCGGCCACTCGCGGCTGCAGGGCTGGGCGATGACGGCCGCGGCGGTCTCCGCGGCGGGCTTCGTCATCGGGACGGCGAGCTCCCGCTCGCGCTCCGCCTAGACGCCGGCCGCGTTCAGCCCTTCAGCCCCGTCCACGGGGTTTCGGCGTGGCCCGTCTCCTTGTTGACGAACCGCGCGGCGACGAACAGCCAGGTGGACAACCGGTTCAAATAGACGATCACGTTCTCCGGCAGCGCCTCTTCCTTGCCCAACGCGACCGCGGCGCGCTCGGCGCGGCGGCTGATGGCGCGGGCCAGGTGCAGGGCGGAGCCCGCGCGGCCGCCGCCGGGGAGGATGAAGGTCTTCAACGGCGTCAGGACCTTCTCCCAGCGGTCGATCTCGGCCTCGAGCCGCTTCGGCGCGTCGGCGGGCAGGCCCGCGTCGAACGGCGCCGCGAGCTTGCCGAGCTTGGCGGCGGGGGTGGCGAGCAGGGCGCCGATGATGAAGCACTCGGCCTGAATGCGGGCGAGGCCCTCGTCCACGGTCTTGAGCGCCGGGTCCTCCCGGAACAGGGCGCGCGAGAGGCCGAGCGCGCTGTTGAGCTCGTCGAGCTCGCCGTACGCGGCCACGCGAGGATCGCACTTGGGCACGCGGTCGCCGCCGAACAGCCCGGTGTCGCCCTTGTCGCCCGTGCGGGTGTAGATCGCCATCTTAGAACTGCGCCCCGAGGCCGAGGTCGAAGCCGGGGATGCCGTGGCGCAGGGTGTAGGCCCCGCGCAGGCTGATCAGAGGGAGGGGATGCACGTCCACGCCGGCCGAGAAGCGCGAGCCGCGCGCGGTCGCCTTCGTGCCGGCCACTCCCGGGAACGTCGCCGCGCCGACCTTCACCTCGGTGACGTCGTAGCCGGCGACGAAGAACGGCTTGACGATCGGGAGGTTCCAGGTCGCGGCGGCGTTGAGCGCGCCGTGCGAGGCGCTGAAGTACTTGTGGTTGACCTTGTCGCCGAAGGCGGAGACCGAGACATTCGGCATGAAGGAGTCCACGAGGTCGGTGCGGTACACCCCGTAGCGCAGGCCGCCGCCGTAGATGGAGGCGCCCATGGCGCTCATGCCGTGGACGACGACGTCGATCTTGAAGGGCAGGCCGACGCCGGCCTCGATCAGCGGCACGCCGAAGGCCTTCACGCCCGCGTCGCGGAGCACGCGGTCGTCCTTGTCCGGCCGGAGCTGCACCGCGCCGACGACACCCGCCCAGAAGCCGGGCATGCCGAGCGCGCGGCCGGTGTGGGCCGAGGCCCCGCCGAGCACGCCGCCGAGGTCGAGGGCGAACGGCTTGACGTACTCGTTGCGCACGCGCGTCTGGAAGTCGGCGAAAGGGTCGGCGTGGGCGGCGGGTGCGAGCGCGGCGAGCAAGACGAGGATTCCGAGGAAGTTCTTCATACGGTCATTTTGCCAAATTCGGGGCGATTGCGGTACACTCCGGGTGTGACACTTTCGCGCGAGGACCGCTGGCTGACCGGCTGGCTGCTGGCGGCCCTGCTGACGGCGGGCGCCCTGTTCGCCGTCAACGCGGCGTTCTTCCGCTACACGGGCATCAGCTATTTCCCGCGCGAGGGCTGGTGGCTGGCCTTCGTGGCGCTCGATTTCGCGGTCTTCGGCCATTGGGTGCGGGACCGCTCGCCCTACGCCTCCTTCGCGGCCGTCAACCTCGCCTTCTACGCCCTGACCGCCGTCGTCATGGGCGTGCTCACCACGGGCATCCAATACTCGCCCTTCCCGCGCATCGACCTCGCCCTCGCCCGCTGGGACGCCGCCCTCGGCTGGGACACGGTCGCCGTGCTGCGCTGGGTCGCGGAGAGACCGTCGCTGCGTTCCTTCCTCATCTTCGTCTACAACTCGACCGAGCTCCAGCTCGTCCTGGCGCCGTTCGTCGCCGTCCTCGCCCACGACCGGCGACGGTTGAGGGTATATCTGTATGCGATCGTGTATTCATCATTCGCCGGAAGCCTTATGTATTACTTCTTCCCGAGCTCCGGGCCGGCCGGCGTGTTCGACAGCCCGCATTTCCTCCAGGTCCAGCGGTTTACGCATTTGAAGTATGAGCAAGTGCATGATTTTCAGCCCGTGACCACGTTATTGGGCGGTTTGATCGCTTTTCCGTCATTCCACGTCGCGTGGTCGGTTTTGGCGACATACGCGGCGCTGCCGAGACGGAACGTGTTTTGGGCGCTCGTCGTTTTGAACGTCATGGTGATATCCTCCACCGTCCTTTTGGGTTGGCATTACCTCGTGGACGTCCCCGCGGGGATACTCTTGGCCGTCATCTGCCTCTGGGCCGGCGAGGTCACCCACCGCCGTTTGTCTTTATGACTGAAAACATGAGCAAGCGCGGCTCCGCCGCGCTCGCCGGCGCCATAGCCCTCATCTACGCGCCGGCGCTCGTGTCCCCCGTGATTTATGACGACGTTTCCCACGTCAGGGACAATCCCGCTTTCCGTCTGGGCCTGGGGGAGTTCCTGACCGGATTATTCTCCCGTGATTATTTCTCTTTCGCCTCCGAAAGGACCTATCAGCCGCTCGTCACCTTGTTCCATTACGCGACGCATGATCATCCGTTCATCTATCGAGCGTTCGGTCTCGGCATCCACTTCCTGAATGCCGTGCTTTTATATCGGGTCGCCCAACGATTAACCGCCGGCCGCAGGCCGGCGATCTTCGCGGCATGCCTTTTTGCCGTATTTCCCGCTCACACCGAGCTCCTTGATTTTTCGGCCTTCAAGGGCCACCTCTTCGCCGCGAGCTGTGTTCTGGCCGTCCTTCTTTCGGTGATCGAGTACTGCGCCGACAAGGTTCCCCCGTCGTTGCCGTTCAAAATCTGTTTTTTCCTGACCCTCGGCCTCCTCTCGAAGGAATCCGCCCTCGTCGCCGTTCCCTTATCGATCCTCTACGTCGTTCTGTTCGCCCGCCCCGAGCTCCCGCGCCTGAAGACCGCCGCCGCCTCCGTCGCCGTCATCTGCGCCTCCTATCTTTTCCTCCGTTTCTCCGTCCTCACGCCCCCGCGCGCCTTCCCCGTCCGCTTCGAGTACTCCTCCCTCGAATCCTTCGCTTTTTATCTGCGCACCCTCGCCGTCCCGTATCCGTTATGCCTCGAGCGTTCTCTGCCGTCGGGCCCGTTCTGGCTGCTGTGGCTCGGCGCCTTCGCCGCCGCCGCGGTCCTGCTTCGCCGCTCCAGGGAGAGCCTGTTCTCCCTCGCGTGGATTCTCCTCGCTCTCTCGCCCTTCCTGCACCTCATCCCCTTCTCGAACGTCAGCCCCGTCGCCGACCGCTACCTGTACCTCCCGGCCGCCGGGCTCTGCCTCCTGCTCGCGCATAATCTCGGCCGTTCCCCGCGCGGCGCCCTGGCCCTCGCCGCCCTCCTTGCCCTGTGGGCCCCCATCGCCGCCGCGCGCAACCTCACCTACCGCTCCACGCGCGCCCTGTTCGAGCAGACCGCCTCCTGCGCGCCCCGCAACGCGCGCGCGCAGTTCCTGCTGGGGATGGTCTGCTTCCAGGAGAAGGACTACGCCGCGTCGCGCGCGGCCTACGAGCGCGTCCTGGCGCTGACGGACAGCCCCGGCGCGCGCGCCGCCCTCGCCGACATCGAGCGCGCCGAAGCGGCGCTCAGGTGATTTGACGGATATTTGACCGCCGCTTGACGGATAGTTGCGCCCGCGTTCCTACAATGAAGCGCCGGACTGATCCGGCGGAGGACGCGAGATGACGATCAAGGATTCGAAGCGGGGAAGCCGGCCGGCGTCGGTTCAGGAGCAGGACGCGGGGAAGGACGGGCGGCGGTTCGTGCGCGACGCCCGGCGGGCGTCGACGTCGACGGAGAGCGGGCGGTTCTGGTACGGGATCTGGCGGAACATGCGCCCCGCCTGACCCGCGCTCAGCGCGCGATGTCCTGCCGGCCGGCCCAGTTGTAGATGAAGCTCCAGTGCAGGGACGCGCCCACGATGACGAGGAAGTGGAACAGCTCGTGCGCCCCGAGGACCCCGGTGAAGACCACGGGCCCGTCAAGGAAGTCGATGACCGCCCCGGCGATGTAGGCGATGCCCCCGAGGAACAGCAGGGCGGACTCCTTGAAGCCGTAGCGGGCCGTGATGCGGACGAAAGAGATGACGCCGAGCGAAGCCACGCCGATGTAGGCCGTCACGATCGCCCAGTACGGCAAGGTGCTGAAATACACGTCGATGAGCACGAGGCTGGTCAAAGCCGCGCCCCAGAACAGGGCGGTCAGGCCCCAGCGCCAGTGGCCCTTGAAGAGCAGGACGTGCACCGGCGTGGCCGACCCGGCGATGACGAGCCAGATGCCGGCGTAGTCGAGCCGCCGGAAGAAGACCCGCGCCGGCCCCGGCGGCAGGCCGTGGTACACGCCGCTCATCGCGAAGAGAAAGAGCAAGGAGGCGCTGAAGATCATCAGCGAAGAGACGCGCAAGGCGTCGCCGCGGCCCTTCTTGTAGAGGAAGAAGGTCCCACCCAAGGCTCCGACCGCCGCGGTGAGGTGGCTGATGCTGGAGACCGGGTCGTTGAGGCCGAAATAGCGTTCGAGTCGCATCTGCGTTCAACATTGTACCGCCGTGGGAGGATTTAGCAAGGGGGGACGGCGGACCTCCGTCACCTCACGAGCTTGTTGTCGGGTCTCCTTGGGGGATCGTTCGGGGGGCGCGTCGGCGCCTTCCCGTGGGTCTTCTCGTACTCGACGGCTTGCGGCGCCAGGCTCGCCGCGAGCGCGGCGTCGGAGGGCGCCTCGCCCTCGGACGCCACGATCGCGCCGATCGGACACTCCGGCAGGCAGACCCCGCAGTCGATGCACACTTGCGGGTCGATGATCATGAAGGGCTTGCCCTCGTGCTCGATCGGGTGGATGCATTCGACCGGGCAGACCGCGACGCAGTCGCCGTAGCGTTCCCCCAGGCACTTCTGCGTGATGACGTGGGTCACGGATGGTTCTTCCGCCGGACGGCGCCGGAGTGGGCGAGGCGGCTCGCGGCGAACACCTCGAGCATCTTCGCGTTGAAGGCGGGCAGGTCGTCGGGCCGGCGGCTCGTCACGAGGCTGCCGTCGACGACGACGGGCTGGTCGACCCATTTGGCGCCGGCGTTGACCAGGTCGGTCTTCAGCGAGGGCCACGACGTCACCAGCCGCCCGCGCGCGCCGCCGGCCTCGATCAAAGTCCATGGGCCGTGGCAGATGGCCGCGATCGGCTTGCCCGATTCGACGAAGTGCTTCACGAAGGCGACGGCCGCGGGCATGATGCGCAGGCGGTCCGGGCTGGAGACCCCTCCGGGCAGGACCAGGGCGTCGTATTCGCCGGCGTGGGTCTGGCCGAGCAGCGCGTCCACGGGGAATGGGACGCCGGGGGAGCCGTGCCTCGCCGACTGGACCTCGCCGGTGACCGGGGAGACGATCCTCGCCGCGGCTCCCGCCGCCTCGAGGACCTTCTTCGGCTCGACGAGCTCCGCTTCCTCGAACCCGCCGGTCACCAGCATCGCGACCGTGAAGCCCTTCAGTTCGTTCGCCATGGTTCTATCCTCCTTGATCTCGGAGGCCATGGTAGCCCGCGCGCCCGGGCCGGGGCTATCGCGGGGGTGTCACGGTTTTTTTAAGCCGCGAGCGCGCGCTTCTCGCCGTCGTGGCGCTTCTCGAGCCGGGCGCGGAGCGCGCCGCGCAGCGTCCTGGCGCCGAAGCGCTTGGACGCCTCGACGAGCAGCCGGACGCCGCCCTCCACGTCCGACAGGCGCACCTTCTCCGGCGCGACCGCGTCGGCGCCCCAGCCGTTGTGGTAGTTGACGAGGGGGATCGCCAGGCCGCCGGCCTCGTAGCCGAAGGCCAGGTAGGCCGTCGCCTCGCAGGTGCCGCCGGTCAGGCGCAGGCGCTGGATCCTGGCGCCGCGCTCGCGCAGCGCCTCGGCCGCGTCATCGAGCAGCGCGGTCAGGTTGGGGTCGAAGGCCGCGGCCTTGTCGCCGAGGCGGATCGTGGGGCCGCCGCCCGGCTTCGAGCCGGGCAGCTCGCGCGAGGACTCGATCGACAGGTAGGAGTCCAGCGCCGACAGCTTCCCGGACCTGATCATGTCGAGCGCGCCCACGAACCCGACCTCCTCGGCGCGGTTGAGCAGGACGGTCAGGTTGACCTTCGCGCGCGCCTTCGCCAGGCGGCGCATCGCCTCGAGGCTGATCGCGCAGCCGAGCAGGTCGTCCACCGACCGCGACAGGAGCCACCCGTCCTCGGTCCTGCACGCGGGCAGGGCCAGCACGGCGAAATCGAGGCGGACGCCGGCCTTCGGGGCCTCGGTCCACGCGATCGTCCAGAGGCCGCCGTCCTTCTTCGGACGGGGCCCGATCGTCCCGCGCGCGAGCGGGCGGTTGTCCTTCGGGACCGCGGGGAACGCCTCGACGGCGGCGCCCGCGAGCAGATGCGGCGGCAGGCCGCCGCGCAGGCGCGCGGTCGCGCCCGTCCGCGTGACCTTGAGCAGGTCGAAGGCGGGATGGTCGAGGTGGGCCGCCAGGCACAGCGCCGGGCCCGTCCCCGCGCCGCGGTAGGAGACGATGAACCCGCCGCGCAGGCGGCGGACCTTCACGCGCGCGCCGAGGTTGCCCTTGATCCACTCCAGGGCCTTCTTCGACACGGCGGTCTCGCGGAAAGGAGCGGTGGGGACGCTCGTGAGGTGACGGAACAGGGGCAGCGCGCCGGGTTTGGTCTTCACCCGTCTATTTTACAGATTGCCGGGGTCGGCGGGGGGCGCGGGCGCCTGTTCCTTGTCCGCGTCGAAGTCGCGCTCGAGGATGGCCTTCTCGGTCCCCTTGTCGATGTTGAGGTCGAGGCCCGCGCCCTTCGCCGCGCGTCCGGCGCTCTGCAGCTTCTTCATCGTCTCGGGCGTGAGCTTGCCGCCGTCGCGGACGACGGAGTCGATCAGGTCCTTCATGTCCGGGCTGACGAAGCCCTGCTTCTTGGTGAGCGAGTCGATGAGGTCGCGCCCCATCGCGGGCGTGATGCCCTCCTTGCCGTCGCCCGCGGCCTTGTGCAGGCGGTCTTCGAGGGCGCCGATCTCGGCTCCTTCCTCGGCCGAGACGCGGGACCTGTCCGCGTCCGTCACCCCGCCGAGGGAACGGCTGTTCTTCGTGGACCCCTCGATGATGGTGCCGCTGTTGGCCAGGAACTCGCGGACCTCGGCCCGCTGCTGGTCGTCGATGCCCTCGATCTTCGTGTAGGACAGCGGCTTGCCCTTGTTCTGGGCGTCGTCGATCAGCTTCTGGCGGGCCTTCTCCTGGCAGTCGCGCACCGCGTCGAGGTCGGGCTTGTAGCGCAGCTTGACCGCGGTCGTCGAGACGTGGATGCAGTCCGGGACCTTCTGGGCGAAGACGGGGACGGCCAGGACCGCGATCAGGAGGAGGGGGGAGGCCATGTCCCCCCGATTATGACCGGCCTTCCCCCGTCAGTCAATAGGCGGCTACTCCAAGTTCACGGGGTTTTGAAGCACCACGCTGACAACGGCATTTGAACGGAATGGCGCCTGCGGCGCCAGGGTTTTCGCTTCGCGAAAACCTGGGTGGGAATCGTTCATGGGGCCCCTCCAGCCAGACGAGGACTTGG
>JACPOW010000119.1 GCA_016191335.1 Elusimicrobiota bacterium
CGCGCCCGCGCCGCGCGGGCCGTCGAGGCCGGCCTTCCTCAGGACCGACAGCGAGAGGGAGTAGGCGCCGGCGTCCCGATAGGCGAAGGCCAGGCGCCGCGCGCTCTCCGGAGAGAGCGGCAGGCTCTCGGCGAAGGACAGTATCGCGAGCCGCTCCGCCGTCCGCCCCGACTTCGCCGCCTCCGCGGCCAGGTCCAGCAGCATGGCGGGGTCGAGAGGCCCGTCGAGGCGCGCCCGCTTGAGGACGGTCAGCGCGAAGGCGTATTCCCCCAGGCCGCGGTAGGCCGACGCCAGCCGGCGCCGGTCGTTTCGCCCGAGCCCCGGACCTTCGACGCAGGCCAGGATCTCGAGCGCCTCCGCGGCCCGCGAGGAGCGCGCGGCCTCCGCGGAGAGATCGAGGAGCGCGCCGGCGTCGCGAGGCCCGCCGCGGCCGGTCTTCTTGAGCACCGCCAGCGCGCGGGAGAACTCGCCGAGGCTCCGGTAGGCGACGACGACCCTCTCGAGGGCGCGGTCGTCGGGACTCAGCCTCTCGACGAGCGCCAGGCTCGCCAGCGCCTCGGCGCGCCGGTCCTTTTTCGCCTCCGCCGCCGCGCGCGCGAGCGCCTCCTCGATCCGGGCCTTCAACCCGTCCTCATGGAGCTCGGCCTGGGAAGGGAAGCGCACGGAGGCGAACGCCGGAAGGACCTCGCCGCGGAACCGCGCCAGCAGGGCCCCCCGGCGCGGCTCGGGCCAGGCGCGCAGGAGCTCCAGGACGATGGCGGCGAGGCCCGGGTCGGACAGCGCCAGCGCGCGCTGCGCCTCGCGGTCCGCCTCGGTCGCGCCGGGCGCCGGGGCGTAACGGGCCGAGTAGCGGAGCTCGGCCTCGGCGAAGGCGGCCGCGGCCGCCGGGACGCGGCCGCGCTGCAGGGCGCCGAGCGCGCGCAGCACGCCCCCTCTCACCGCTCCCTCCCAGGAGCCCGCCGAGAGGTCGACGCGGTCGATGAGGTCCGCGCCGCCGGAGCCCCGGGCGAGGAGGGCCCAGGCCAGGTCGAGCTCCCGGTCCCGGCGCGGGCCGGCGCGCCCGGCCGCGCGCAGCTGCGCCACGGCGTCGTCGACGCGGCCGCGCCGCAGCAGGTCGCGCCCGTATTCCGTCCGCAGGCAGGGGAGCTCCGGGCGCCGGCGCTCCTCCGCCTCCAATCGCGACGGCGCCGCCGCGCGGCCGGGGTAGGCCCAGACGACCGACAGCGTGAAGAGGCCCAGGACCGAGGCCGCGGCCAGCCCCAGCCCCGCGGCCCCGGCGCAGGCCCGCCGCCCCGCGCCTTCCTCGGCGCGGAAAGGCGCGGCGAGCGCGGCGCCCGCCAGCGCGGCGGCGACGGGCCAAAGGGCGGTGAAGTAGAAGGGCTTGACGGGCATCAGGCAGTGGATCCCCAGGAAATACGCCGCGAGGACCGCGACCTGACGGTGAGGGAGGCGGCCGCGCATGGTCCAGGCGGAGACCGCCGCGAGCCCCGCCAGCCACGGCTGCCAGGACAGGACCGCCTTGAGCCTGAGCGCCGCCGCGAGCAGGAAGTCGAGCGGATGGGCGAGCACCCGCGCCGCGGCCCAGAGCACGGCGCTCTCTCCCGAGGCCGGGCCCGCGCCGACCAGGACGCCTTCCAAGGTCGTGACGCGGCCGAGGGCGCCGGTGACGATGTTGAAGCGCGCGCGCCCGAGCTCGAACGGCGACGGGACGCCGAAGCACAGCCAGTTGAGGCGCATCCACGGGAGGAGCAGCAGCACCGGCGGCGCGATCAAGGCGAGGGCCTCCCGGACGGGCGGCGGCTCCCCCCGGGAACGGCGGCGCAGCCAGAGATGCCCGGCGAGCAGGAACGGCAGGAGGAACAACGGCGAGCGCTGCAGCAAGGTCAAGCCCAGGGCCAAGCCGGTCGCGAGATAACCCGGCCAGGAGGTCCGCCGCGCCTGCTCCCGGTCCGCCGCCCAGGCCAAGGCGTGCGCGGAGAGGAGCACAAGGACCGCGTAGAACGACATGAAGTCGAAGCCCAGGAAGGGGACGGCCGCGGCCAGCAGCGCGGCCGCCGCTCCGCCGGCGAGGAGCGAATGCAGGAGCGCGCCCAAAGTGAAGGTCAGGACCACGGTCGCCGCGTGCAGCAGCTCGGGCGCCCAGAGCGCGAGCCAGGACGGGCCGTGGCCGAAGACGAGCCCGGTCACGACGCTCTGCATGGGCAGGTTCATCGAGACGAACGGGCCGGGCAGCCCGTGGAGCAGCCGCTCCGCCAAGGTCAGCTCCAGCCCCTCGGGCGCGAAGGGGACGACCGCCCGCGGCTGGAGGAGCAGCGCGAGCAGGACCAGGGCCGCGGCCGCGGCGCGGCTCATGAGCCCGGGCCGAGCCCCTTCAGCCCGAACAGGCGCGCGTACCGGGCGGGCACGCCGACGCAGCGGGCGTCGTAGCGGCACGCGCGGCAGGACGGGCGTTTGACGCGGCCGATGAGGCCCGCCTCGCCCGAGTGGTCCTCGGTGAAGCGCACGCGGTCCTGGGGCAGAGGGCGGGGCGAGGCGTGTCGCGCGGGCGCGTCGAACACGCAGGCCGGGAAGGAGCTCTCCCCTCCGGAGCGGGAGACCGGGAAGCCGTGCGCGCGGCAGCGGGCGACGGCGCGGCGCAGGAAGGGAGCGGCGTCCTCCAGCGGCACGGCCCACGACGGGACCTTCTGATGGCCGACCTCGTTGATCATCGAGAAGTACAGCGCCGGACGGCCGCGCCCCAGGCCCGCGATGAAATCGACCAGCTCCGGCAGCTCGCGGTGGTTGTGCGCGTTGACCACGACGTTGACGGTGACGCCGAGGCCGGGCGCGCCGAGCAGGCGCTTGAGCCCCGCCACCGCGCGCGGGAACTGGCCGCGGCTGCCGGTGACGCGGTCGTAGCCGGCGGCCGTGTGCGAGTGGAACGAGAACAGGTAGGTCTTCACGCCGAGGCCGGACAGGGTCTCGAGCAGGCCGGGGCGCGCGAGGTACACCCCGTTGGTCTGCAGGACGAACCGGCGGAACCCGCGCGCCCGCGCCGCTTCGACGATGGCGGGAAGGCGCGGGTCGGCGGCCGGCTCGCCGCCGGAGATGGTCAGCTCGCCGCGCGGCCCGGCGCGGCGGGCCTGCGCGTCCAGCTCGCGCTCGATGGACGCGAGGTCGGCGCCCTTGCCCGTCATCGGCACGAAGCAGAAAGCGCAGCGCTGGTTGCAGGCGAAGGTGGTGCGCAGGAGCAGGTCGCGTCCCTCGTGGCCCTCGTGGGTCTCGGCGAGCGCCGCGCCGCCCGCCGGCCGGGCCTCCCGGCGGCGCAGCGACTCGAGCAGGAGGTCGAGCGCGTCCCGGAGCTCCGCGAGCCCCTCCTTCTCGCCCGCCCTCAGGCGCGCCCCCGCGGCGACCGCGGCCCGCAGCCGCGCGCCCGGCGTCAGCCCGCCGGCCGGGGAGGCGGCGGCGGAGAAGGCGCACAGCGCGCGGGCCTCGCCGGCCCGGCTCACCGTGAAGACGAGCTCCCCCCCGCCGGCGCGGCGGCGCAGGACCCACCCGCGGCGGGACAGCGCGGCGCGCACGCCGTCGGCCGGGGTCATAGCGGCGTCAGCTCCCCGAAGCCGTACAGCTCGCCGTAGCTCCCCCAGACGCCCTCGCAGCGGGCGAGGTGCGCGCAGCGGACGCACTCGGGGCCCTTGGCCTTGAGCGTGTCCTTCTTCCTCTCCTGCCAGACGAAGCGGTCCGGCATCGGGCCCCGCCTCGTGGCCATGCTCACGTCGTTGTCGGGGTCGAAGCCGGCCTCATCGAGGTAGCGGGCCGCCAGGTGCTCGAGCAGCGGCCCCTTCACGCCGGCGAGCAGGAGGGCGCATTTCGGGATGCCGCCGAAGGTCAGGTGGCCGCGCGGGCTCTTCTCGTTGCGGAGCATGACCCGGACGATCTTCGGCATCGCTTCCTTGAAAGACGGGATCCAGCGGCGGTCGCCGCGCGCCTCTCCCTGCGGCCAGATGTAGTTGAAGCGGATGTCGTCGAGGCCGAGCGCGCCGAAGAAGGCGATGTACGCCTCCATGTCGTCGAGGTTGGGGCGGCACAGCACCGGGTTCAGCGCGATGTTGCCCGGCAGGCGCCCCTTCGCCTTCAGCGCGAGCAGGTTGCGGATGCCGGCGATCTTGCGCGCGAGGTTCCCGGGCACGCCGGTGATCGGGCCGTCCTCGACCTCGTGGCGATGGCTGTGGACCGAGAGGGTCACCCGGGTCAGGCCCGCGTCCGCCAGCGCGGCGCAGAACGCGGGGTCGGACAGGCGCGTGCCGTTCGTGCAGAGCGAGAGGCGGTCGTAGCCGATCGACCGGGCGTAGGCGAGCGACTCGACGATGTGGGGATAGACGGTCGGCTCCCCCCCGAGGAAGCCGGCGCTGCGGCAGCCCTGCTCGCGGAAGTGACGCAGCTCCTCCCGGACCCGCTCCGGCTCCGCCCACGGCTCGTGGCCGTCGCGGTTCATGCTGCTCATGCAGAAGGCGCAGAGGTTGTTGCACAGCGTGCCGAGATGGATCTCGACGCGGCGCGGCTCGGTCACGGCGCGCTCTCCTTCGGGTGCACCATGAGGGCCACGTCGGAGATGTCCTTCCACGGGATTCGCTCCGCCTCCGCGAGCCACGCGCGGCAGCCCATCGTGATCATGCGGTCGGCGTAGGGGAACTTCGTCCGGGGGACCTTGGTCAGGTCGAAGAAGGCGGTGACCACGCGCTTGCCGATGACCGGCTCCAAGGTCGTCAGGCACTCCTTGAACTGGCTCAGGGCGAGGAAGACGAACACCGGCTCGCCCTCGCGGCGGGCGGCCTCGAGCAAGGACGCGTTGACGCCGCCCTTCGGCCCCGTCGCGAGGTAGATCAGGAACGTCCCGCGGTTGTGCGTCCCCGTCCAGTCCACGCCGCTCAAAGACAGCATCGTGGCGAGGATCGAGGCCCCCGCCAGGGCCGTGATCGGAACCTCGCGCTCCCGCAGGCTCTTCACGAGCCACGCGCCGGGGTCGATGAAGCAGGGAATGCCCCCGGAGCAGATCAGGGCCACGTCCCCCTCGCGCAGGAGGGCCAGCACCTTCTTCAGGTACGCGGCGTCCGCCTTCTCCGGGATCGGCAGGAAGGTCTTGCCCCGGCAGTCGACGCCGAGGTCCTTCTCGAACTGGATCCTGGTGAGCTCGGGCTCCTCGGCGAGGAAGACGCGCATCTCGCGCGCCGCCTGCGCCGCGTGGAGGGTGATGTCCCGCATGTTCCCGATGTGCCAGGGCACGAGGATGAAGCGATGGTCTTGTGTCGTCATGTCAGTCGGTTCATCCAGATCGGCTGGACGTATTTCTCCCAGCGCCGGACCCCTTTGGCCCACTCGAGCCCGGTCGCCATCACGGTGCGCATCTGCGCGCGCGTCATCGGCTCGGGCGTGAACGGGATGCCGAGCCGCCTCATGAGGAAGTCGAGCATGTCCCGCGACGCCATCGCGATGTCCTCGCGCATCCCCTCCTCGTCGCGCAGCTCGTCGCGCAGGAGCCCGCGGTTGAAATGCGCCCAGAAGCTGGTGGGGCCGTGCTTGACGACGAGCTCGATGTCGCGCAGGGCCTCCTCGCGGCGGCCCAGGAGGCGGTAGGCCTCGGCGCGCCAGGACCGCGCCTCGAAATCCTTCGGGTCGAGCGCGACGGCGCGGTCGAGGTCGGCGAGGGCCCGCTCGCGCAGGCCGAGCTTCAGGAGCGCCGCGCCGCGCCAGCCGAAGGTGAAGGTCTTGGCGCCGAGCGCGACGGCCGCGTCGAGCTTCTCCAGGGCCCGCCGGTACTCCCCCAGCCACAGCAGGACCTCGCCGTGCCAGGTCAGGACCTCCCCCGCGAGCCCGGGCCCGCAGGTCTTCAGGGCGACGTCGAACTCGCGCAGGCCCTCGGCCGTGTCGCCCCGCGCCAGGAGGGCCTCGGCCATCCGGCAGCGGACCCACCAGTGCGACGGCTCGCGGCTGAGGATGTCGCGGCTGACGTCGATGGCGCCGTCGTAGTCGAGGATGCCGAGCTTGACGAGCACGAAGGACTGGCACATCCACGAGTAGCGCCGCGAGTCGAGGGCGCGGAGCTGGGCGTACACCTCCATCGCCTGCCGGTTGCGGCCGAGGTCGCTCAGGAGGATGGCGCGGTAATAGGAGAACCAGGCCGGGAACTCCCCGTCCCGCGAGGCCTCCTCCATGCGCCGCATCTCGAGCGTGACGAACTCGTCCTCGGCCACCGCGCGCTTGATCATCCGCCACCAGGGCCACATCAGCTGGCCGGGCGACTCGAAGCGCCCGAACCGGTCGAGGACCGCCTCGCCGAGCCGGAAGGCGGACGCGTAGCGCCGCGCGCACATCAGCGCCGAGAAGACCTGGGGCCAATCCGCGGCGAGCTTGTCCTCCGGCTCCGCGCGGGCCACGCCGCCCAGCACCGCGCGCTCCAGGTCCGCGTCGTAGGACCCCTCCGCGAGCATCCGGAACAGGAGGTCGAGGCGGGAGGCCTCCTCGTCCTTGCGCGCGAGGCGGAAGGCGCCTGCGAGCTCGGCGGCGGCCTCGGCGACGGCGCGCCGCGAGAGGAGCAGCTCGACGAGCAAGGTGCGGGCGCCGGCGGGCGCCGCCTCGTCCGCCAGCGCGGCCCGGACCGCGGCCTCGGTCCGCTCGAGGGCGCCCGACGCCGCGGCCGTCTCCACCAGCGCGCGGCGGAAGTCGGAGAACTCCACGAGGGAATACAGGGCCGCCGCGGGCCCGGAGAGCGCCCGTCGGCCCGCCTCCGCCATGACCGCGCGCGCGTCCTCGAGGCGGCCGCCCTCCTCGAGCAGGCGGAACAGCTCGGGCGCGGCCTTCGTGTCCTGCTCCAGCGCCTTGCGGTAGGCTTCCTCCGCGCGCGCCGGACGCCCGCGCTTCTCCTCGATGCGACCGAGCCAGAGGAATATCTCCCACGGCGCCGCGCCCCCCGTCGCCGACCGCTTCAGGGCGCCCAGCGCCTCCTTGACGCGCCCGCCCGAGAGCAGGGCCTCGACCTCCGAGTAAGGGCCCTTAGCCACGCGCCCCCCGCCAGACGGAGTTGATGTACGCCTCGGGGCGGCGCACGCCCTTGGCCCGGGCGAGCCCCGCCTCGAGCAGCGCGCGCATCCGCGCGCGGTCCGGGACGGCGCGCCCCGGCCACCCGAAGGCGGCGACGAGATCCCGCGGGAGGCGCTTGAAGTCGGCGGCCATGCCCTCGGCGTCGCCCGCGTCGTCCCGGGCCAGGGCCCGGTTCGCGTACGCCCACGCGTACGCGGGATCGAGCTCGAGCGCGCGGTCCAGGTCGCGCAGGGCGTCGGACGTGCGTCCCATGACCCGGTGCGCCTCGCCGCGCCAGAGATGCGCCTCGAGGTCCTGAGGGTCGGTCGCGATGGCCGCGTCGAGGTCGGCCAGGGCCTCGGCGCGCCGCCCGAGCATCAGGTAGGCGGCCCCGCGCCAGCAGTTCACCCAGATCCGCGTGCCGATGGCCGCGCCCTCGTCGAGCTTCGCCAGCGCCTCCGGGTAGCGCCCCGCCCACAGCAGCGCCGCGCCGTGCCAGGTCGTCACCGCGCGGCGCGCGCGCGGGTCCGTCGCCGCGGCGGAGGCCTTCTCGAACTCGCGCAGCCCGCGGGCGAGCGAGCCGGAGGCCATGTACGCCTCGCCCAGGCGGCACTGGAACCACCAATAGTCCGGGACGCGCCGCAGCAGCGCCCGGCAGGCCGCGATCGTCCACTTCAGGTCGCCGGCCATCAGGCGGTGCATGACGAAGGGGTGGTGCATCATCGAATAGCGCGGCGAGCGCGCGCGCCGGACGACCCCGTACGCGGCCATCGCCGCCTTCTCCCGCCCGAGGGCGAGGAGCAGCACGCCCCGGAGGTACGCGAACCAGACGGCGTGCCCCCGGCCCTTGGCGGCCCGGCGCACCCGCTCCAGCTCGGCGGCGCAGAACGCGCGCTTGGCCTCGGAGCCGCGCGAGGACACCTTATGCCACCACGGCCACAGGAAGCCGTTGGCGAACGGGATGCGCACGGAGAGGCTCAGCATCGCCTCGCCGAGCGCGAACGCCTCGCGATAGCGGCGCGCGCAGAGCAAAGCGGAGAACACGTCGGGCCAGAGGGCCTCGCCCTCCTCCCGGGAGCCGGCCGCGGCGGTCTGCAGCGCCGCCACCGCCTCCGCGAACTTCCCCTCGTCGAGGAAGGTATGGACCAGGACGAAGTTGGAATCCTCGCCGCTGACCTTGCGGCGCAGGCGGACCAAGGCGCCCTCCGCCTCCTCCCGCGGCCAGCCCAGCTCGACGGCGCGCTCGAGCTGCTTGATGGCTTCCTCGAGGCGGCCGCAGCCCTCCAGGAACCGGGCGAACTCGCGGTGCAGGGAGTCGAAGTCGGGGTTGGCGCCGAGCGCGAGGCGGTAGGCCGCCTCCGCCTCGTCCAGGCGCCCCCGTTCCTCCGCGAGCTTCCCGGTCTTGAGGAAGCCCTCCCACGCGGGAGCCTCAGCCATGCTCTTTCCTCCGGGGCCGCGTCAGCTCGTCGGCCATCCGCTCCACGAACGACAGGAACCCGTTGAAGCCGAGGAACGGGCGGTCGGACAGCGCGTGGGAGCGGTAGCTCGGGAAGCCGAACTCCAGCGCCGGGAACTTCAGGTGCGGCCATTCGTGCTCGCACCAGGCCGACACGAACAGGTCGAGCGGGGCGTCCATGAACCGGCGCACCTCGTCGGACATCGAGGGCGGCTCGTACAGGACCTTCGCGCCCTCCAGGCCCGCCCCGTGCGCGCCGCGGCCGCGGACGATGGCGCCCTCGAGCTTCATGCCGAGGTCGTCGGCGATGTCGCGGAAGCCCCCCAGCAGGTAGGGGTCACCCATGTAGCCCGTCAGGCGGCCGAGGAAATATTGCGGGATGATCCACTTCAGCCGCGGGACGACCCGCGACAGCTCCGCGTCGACGAAGGCCTCCGCCTCCCGCTCCTTGCCCGCGGCGGCGCCGGCGTCGCGCAGGAAGCGCGCGGTCTTGGGCAGGCCGAACGGCAGCTCGGTCTCGACGAGGCGGGCACCGGTCCGCTGCGCCAGGCGCCGCGCCGCGGAGCGGCCGTAGGGCAGGGAGACGACCATGTCCGCCTCCTCCACGCGGCTCAGCTCCGCGCAGCCCTGGCCGCTGAGCCACACCGAGACCGTCTCCAGGCCCAGCCCGCCCAGCAGCCGCTTCAGCTCGGCGACGTTGGCGTGATGGTCGCTCTCGTTGCGGTCCATCAGGTAGCCGACGATCGCCGCCGTGCCGGGACGGCGGCGGCCCGTCTTCAGCTCGATGCCCTTGGCGAGCGCGTTGAGGGTCTGGTCGTAGCCGTCGAGCCAGTCGCCCACGAGGGACTCCGGCGGTATGTCGATGGCCGGCTTGGTCAGGCTCGCAGCGCGCAGACGGATGACGCGCCCGTAGTCGACGCCGGTGATCGAGCACATCGGCAGGGCGGTGACGAGCACCAGCCCCGACTCCTCCAGGCCGTCCAAGGTCTGGAGCTCGCGGCCGATGATGTCGTCGTGCTCCTTGACCACGCCGCGCGAGCACACGTTCGTGAAGGCCACGCGGTGCCGGCCGCTGATGCGCAGCAGGGTCGAGTTGAGGTCGTGGCGGCCGTGGATGAAGTGCGCCTTGTAGAAGGCGCAGTCCGGGCCGTCGACCAGCACGTAGGCGTCCTTCAGCGCGTTGACCGCGAGGTAGACGCCCATGAGGGTCGGGTAGTTCATCGGCGTGCTGAACTGCTGTCCCATCACGCCACCCCCATGTACTTCGCGTAGCGCCTCTGGAAGGGCCAGCGGCACAAGGTGTTGAGCGCCTGCACCGTGCGCACCGCGCCGCCGAGGCCCATCTCGAAGCCCTCGAGTGAGAACTGCGCCTTGCCGGCGCGGGCCAGGCGCGTGTCGTAGGCGTACTCGGAGTAGACGGCTTGGAACGGGCCCTCCGCGAGCAGCGCCTCGAGCTCCTGGGGCGTGCCGAACGAGGTGAAGTGGGCGGCCTTCTTCGCCTCCTGCCCGTAGCACAGGATCTCGACGCCGAAGCCCATCTCGCGCAGCAGGCGGAGCACCGGGATCGCCCAGGTCAGGCCGGGATCGGCCAGGCGCGGGACGTGGTTGGCGTCCACGACGAAGGCGAGGCCCTGGGAGGACGCCTCGCGGCGGCCCTCGGTCCACGCGGGCGTCAGGTCCTTGGCGGCCCGCGCGAACACGGCCTTGACCTGGCGCTTCAGGCCGAACTCGCCGGCCACGGCCTCGAGCCACTTCCGCGTCCCCTCGAAGCCGTACGGCGCGTCGGGCCTGAAGGTCTTGATCGGCATCGGCTCGAAGTACTCCTTGTAGGTCTGCGCGTAGGCCGCGTTCGGGTACAGGATCTGCGCCTCGGCCGCGAGGTAGCGGCGCGCGACGGCCAGGCTCAGCGAGGGCATGACGCGGGCGTTGACCGTGAGCCCGATCTCCTCGAGCAGCCTCACGAGCTCCTTGAGCCCCGGGCCCGACGGGAAGCCGACGAGGTTCACGGAGCGCGGGACGCGGCGGACCTTGGCGAAGGCGGCGCCCTGCTGCATCTTCTTGAACAGCGAGAGGCACACGTCGAGCTCCTGGCAGCTGCTCTCGGCGTGGTTCATGTAGACGATGGGCACCTCGGTCCGCGCCTGCCAGCGCTTGACCACGGCCTCGGCGTCGTCGCCGATGACGGTCGGGATGCAGGTGGAGTGGACGATGATGGCCTCGGCGCCGCCCTTGGCGTTCTTGATCGCCTCCGCGAGGGCCTCGTCGAGCTTCTTGCCGCCGCCGTGGATGACGTCGAGGTCCTTGATGTTCGTCATGATGTTGCTGAAGTTGCCGTCGTCCTGGTCCTCCCCCTTCTTGCGCCGCCGGGGCTTCGGGCGGTCCTCCTCGCGGGGGCCCTCCTCGTTGTCGCGCTCCATGCGCGGCCAGGGGAATTTATAGAAGGCCGGAAGGCTGCGGTCCTCGAAGTTCGGCGTGGAGTACGAGCACTCCAGGTCCTGATGCCAGACGTTGACGAGCGGGGTCCCGCCCTCGAGGGACATGCGCACGTTGCGCCGCGTCTCGAAGTCGCAGTGGAAGCGGCGCCACTGGTCCCCGGCGCCCCAGACCTGGGAGTTCATCCCCGGGTTCCCCTCCCACAGCTTGGCCTGCCAGGCCATGTCCTTCTCGAGGTCGGGCTTCGGCGCCGGCGCGGGAGCCGGCGCCGGCGCGGAGGGGCGCGGCGCGGGACGCGGGGCGGCGGCCTCCGCCGCCCGGGGCGGCTCGTTCGGGATGAACGCCTGGCGGGACAGCTCGTTGAAGCGCTCGTCGGAGAGCGGGCGGGGCACCGGGACGGACTTGCGGTCGAAGCTCAGCAGGCTCTCGCCCAGCGCCTCGATGGTGCGCGTCAGCGCGTGGTCCGGGGCGTGCTCCACCAAGGTCACGCGCCGGAACTCCGCGGCGCGCACGGCCGCCTCGCGCGGGAAGAAGGAGAGGACGCCGGTGCCGATCTCCGCGGCGAAGCGCTCCACGCTCCCGCGGTCCGCGTCGCGGTCGCGCAGGTTGGCCACCAGGCCGCACAGGGCGACGCCGTTCTCGCTGTAGTTCTTGATGGCGCGGGCGATGTTGTTGGCCGCGTACAGGGCCATCAGCTCCTCGGAGGTGACGATGACGACCTTGTCGGCGAAGCCCTGGCGCAGCGGCGCGGCGAAGCCGCCGCAGACCACGTCGCCGAGGACGTCGAAGAGGGCGACGTCGTAGCGGCCTTCCTGGAGGACGCCCGCCTCCTCGAGGATGGTGATGGTGCGGCCGATGCCGCGACCCGCGCAGCCGATGCCCGGCTCCGGCCCGCCGGCCTCGACGCAGTCCACGCCGAGCCTTCCTTTGACCAAAATCTTAGAGAGATCCCCGCCCGCGCTGTCCATGAAGGCCGAATGCTCGACGACGGTGCGGATCGGCTTGCCGTCCGTGAGCGCGATGGTCGTGTCGTGCTTGGGGTCGCAGCCGACGAGGAGGACCTTCAGGCCCTTCTTCGCGTAGACGGCCGCGAGGTTGCCCGACAAGGTGGACTTCCCGATGCCGCCCTTCCCGAAGATCGTTATCCTCTGCATAGCAGCTCCTGCGCGCGGATCAGATAAGGCGCCATCGCCTTGACGACGCTGCCCCGGTACGACAAAGTCAGCAAGGTGCCCAGGAAGATCCACAGGGCGAACGGGATGGTGTGATAGACGTTGTAATCCCCCGTGGCGCGCCCGGCCAGCCAGGCCTTGAGCGCCGCGGCGTCGCCGTGCGTGAGCCCGTCGACGTAGCGCGGGTCCATCTTGCCGGCGAGGTCCTTCTCCGCCCCGAGGCGCGCCCACGTCCCGTCGGAGAGGATGTCGCCGTACTTGAGGTCCGCCGCGCGCAGCTCGCGGAGGCTGTCGCGCTCGATGACCCAGGCGAAGGCCATGCGGCCCACGGACAGCAGCATCCCGAAGTTGAAGGTCATGCGCACGGCGGCGAGGAGGAGCCCGCCGGCGTCCAGGCCCAGCAGGAAGACCCCCGCCGGGACGGCGAGGACGACGGCCGCGAACGCGGCGACGCCGACGGTCTTGTTGCGCAGCACGACCGTGAGCGCGTCCCAGAAGGCGAACATCAGCACGAACACCGACAGGGAGCCCCACGGCTCCGGGATGAGGGGGCGGACGCGCGCGGAGGCCGCCTGCAGGGCGAAGAACAGCGCGAAGAGGTTCACGGCGAGGACGAGGTACTCCCCCCGGTACGGCCACATCTCGCGGACGCGGATCGCGGCCGCCTCGAGCCGGGCCTTGCGCCACTTGGGCCAGTCCATGCCGCGCAGCGACGGGATCCTCAGCGCGAGGTTGACGACGGTCTCGAGCGCGA
>JACPOW010000103.1 GCA_016191335.1 Elusimicrobiota bacterium
AGTAATCGGCGCCATGGGCGCCACGGGGAATTCTATCGGACCGCGCGAGCGGGATCAGTCACGACGGGGTAACAACGAAATGGCGGGCCAACTCAAGAAGGCGCGGCGTTGCCGGACTGCCGCGCAGCGGCTTCGTTCAACTTGTGATTGTGTTGGTCAGTATAGTGGTTGAATCAATACTGACTATAGTTAGCAGTGTAGTGCGAAAATCAGGATAAATCCAGCTTGTGGATGAATATTTTCCAGTGATATACCGCGGGCGGGGGCGGCATAGCACCAATATCATGGCGAGCCGGCCGGGAGACTACTTCGCTTTCTTGACCCAGACCCTCAGCAGCCGCGAGGCCCGCCGAGGATCGTCCGCGTCCGTCACCGCGCAGAGCTCGAGCAGGCCGTCCTTCACCGATTTGAGCGCCAGCCCCTCGATCTTCTCGCCCTTGAGCCGGGCCAGGATCGCCGGCTTCTTGCCCTTCGCCAGGGCCCCGATGACCGACCCGGAAACCTTGCCGTCACGGTAGGTGTCCTTCCCCCCTTCGGCGGCCGCGGAGAAGTAGCCCACGCCCTCGTGGAAGAACCCGTCCGTGAACGAGAGCGCGATGCGGCCCCAGGAGCCGAGCGGGACGCGCTTGACCCGGATGTGGAGCGCGGAGGCCCGCCAGCGGCCTCCCAGGCCCTTGTGGAAGGCCTTCAGGCGGACTTTCACGAGGCCGTTGAAGCCCTGCTTGCCGTTGCCGCGCTGGAGGAGGACCAGCTTGCGGCGCGCGACATAGCCGCCCTCGATGTTCAGCCCCGGGACCTCTTTTTCGAGGAGGTTCATGAGCGGGCGGAAGTCGGCCTCGACGGCCTTCTTGAAGCGCCCGTCGGAGGAGAGCGTGATGAGGGACCCGCGCGCGCGGCGGTCCTTGGAGCCCGACGGGAAGGCGACCAGGCGACCCTTGCCCAGGTCGATGAGGGACTCCAGGTCTTTCTTCACGCGCTTGCGCGAGACGGCGGCGGAGGGCAACTCCCCCGGGAACAGGCGGTAGCCGCGGCCGTGGCCCTTGCCGTCGGAGATGCGGACGAGGTGGTTGAGGTCGTCGGCGACGGCCCAGAAGCCGCCGGGGACGCGCGCCAGGCCGCTGCCGGCGCTGAGGACGCGCGTCTTGCCCTGCGCGCGCCAGCGCACCAGCTTGAGGGTCTCCCAGCTCGGCTTCACCTTAGAACTTGACGAGCAGGGAGAAGCGGAAGGCGTCGCCGAGGGAGCCGAACGGGATCCAGGCGAAGTCGAAGTTGGCCTTGCTGAAGTTGAGGCCGCCGCCGGCGGTCACGCCCGCCAGGCCGCCGTTGTCGCGGCGCGAGGAGGTGTAGCCGAAGCGCAGGGCCCCGCCCACGCCCTCGGTGAGGCTGCGGCGGCCCTCGAGGCCGAAGGCGGCGTAGAGGTCGGAGTCGCGGGCCTTGCCCAGGTCCAGGTCGACGGTGAGGCCCTTGGTGAGCTCCGCGGCGCCGGCCACGACGACCGTGGTCGGCAGCGGATCGGTCTGGCTGGAGACGTAGCCGATGCGGTTGCCGAGGTTGCGCAGGGAGAGGGCGAGGTTGACCGGCTTCTCCGTGTGCGGGTTGACGCGGTAGAGGACGCCCAGGTCGGCGGCCATCGCCGAGCCGCTGTAGGAGTCGATGGACTGGTGGATGTACTTGCCGGTGAAGCCGAGGCTGAGGTTGTCGTTGGGCGCGTACGCGTAGGTGGCGGCGTAGGCGGAGTCGGCGGAGTTGAAGGTGCCGGAGGGCAAGGTGGAGTCGCCGGTGCGGCGCTCGATGTCCCCCACCCCGAGGTAGTAGATGGAGAGGCCGAGGGCGTGGCGGTTGTTGGCGGTCTCGATGCGCTCGCGGCCGGACGCGCGGCCGAACGGGAGGACGAAGGCCAGCGACTGGTAGCTGACGCCCTGGAAGAGGGCGGAGTGCGCGCCGCCGAGCTGGGGGCCCTTGAGGCGGGCCAGGCCGGCGGGGTTGTAGTAGGCGGCGAAGGCGTCGTCGGCGACGGCGGTGAAGGCGTCGGCCATGGCGCCGGCGCGGGCGCCGGAGCCGAGCTTGAGGAACTGGGCGCCGGAGGTCCCCCCCGACTTGGCGGCCGCGGCGGGCCCCGCCAGGAGCAGGAGGGAGAGGAAGACGGCGGCGATGTTCTTGGTCACAGGCCGCTCCCCTTGATGATGGCGATCTTGAAGAACTTGCGGCGGCCGCCGTGGATGACCTCGCCGATGTAGACGCCGCTGGCGACGGTCTGGCCGTTGTCGTTGGCGCAGTTCCAGGGCGTGTAGTAGGTCTGGCCGGCGGGCACCTGGCCCTGCTCGATGGTGCGGATCTTCTCGCCGGTGACCGTGTAGATGTTGATCTTCAGGTCCTGCGGGGTGCCGGACAGCGGGATCGAGGTGCGGATCATCGTGCCGGTGAAGGGCGCGTGCACGCCGCCCGAGCCGAAGAGGGTGGAGTTTCGGACGATGTTGGAGTGCGTGATGCAGTCGGCCGGGTTCGGGAAGTTGGCGACGGCGATGTCGGGGCCGCCGAAGGAGACGGTGGAGGTGGCCACCGGCGTCGAGTCGAGGACGACGAAGGTGGAGAAGTGGTCGACGGAGACAGTGATCGTCTTGTTGACGGTGTCGAGGCGGCGGTTGACCGTCTCGGGGACGAAGCGGCCGAGGACGGCGTTGTAGAAATAGACCTGGATCTTGTCGTCGGTGGTGCCGGTGGAGGTGGCCGTGTTGTAGGAGAGCGTCAGGTCGGCGCGCTGCTTGAGCTGGTGGCGGATGCCGGCGGGCAGGAAGATGGAGTAGAAGGCGGAGATGGGGTTGGCGCCGCCGATCTGCGTGGTGGAGGCCTGCGTGCGGTAGGTGGACATGGCGGCCCACATCTCGGCGGGGAAGGCGGACGGAACGTCGGCGACCTCGAGGGCGGCGGGCGCGTAGCCGAGGGTGGCGACGCTCAGGGCCTTGGCCAGGGCCTGGTCGCGGCCCTTGGTCATGGAGACGTTGACCGTGGTGGTCGGGTTGGCGACGACGCCCGAGTCGGCCAGGCTGTCGGAGCCCTCGCCGAAGGCGCCGGGCGGCAGGTCGATGCCGGAGCGCTCGTCGAGGCCGAGCAGCTCGTCCTGCGCCGACGGCTTCATGCCGACCTTGCCGCCGTTGATGTTCGTCGCGCGGCCGTCGGCGGAGGAGTCCAGGCCGGCGTAGAAGTCGAAGACCTTGTCGATGGCGAAGTTGTCGCCGGTGGTCGGGTCGACCTCGGAGGCGAAGGCGCGGATGCGGATCGAGAAGCGGGTCTCGCTCGGGGCGAGGGTGTAGGTGGCCGTCAGGAGGCGGCGGCTGGTGGAGTTGGACGGGTTGTTGAGGATGCCCGTGCCGTTCGGGGCGACGAGCGCGGCGCCGGCGGCGGTGAAGGTGGAGGCCGTGAGGATGGTGGTCAGGTCGTCGTCGGCGGCCGTCTCCTGGCGCAGGGGCTTGAGGCAGTCGACCTGGACGAGGAAGCGCGTGCGCGCGGCGTCGAGGGCCTTGGCGGTGCCCAGGCAGTCGAGGCGGGCGGGGCGGTAGGTGAGGTTGATGGTCTTGGTGGTGGTGGACTCGGCGGCGCCGAAGACCACGCCCGCGCCCTCGGCCGGGAAGGAGACTTCCTGGCCGTTGGAGCCGGAGAGCAGGACGATGTTGTAGGAGATGCCGGGCTTGAAGCCGGAGATCGTGTAGGCGTTGACGGTCTTGGCGACGGCGTCCGTCTCGACGGAGCCGACGACGAACTCGCCCGCGCCGAAGTTGGCGGCGGCGACGCCGACGACCTCGCTGGAGTTGGGCGAGGTGCCGTCGGACTTGAGGATGCGGCCGGTGGCCGTGGCGCCGCGCGTCAAGGTGATCGGGTTCGCCGGGGTGTTGGAGCCGGTGAAGACGGAGAAGGAGGAGCCGATGACCGAGACGGTGGCGTTGTACACCGCGTAGCCGAGGCTGGTCGCGTGCAGCTTGTAGACGCCGGTGGAGAGGCCGGGGATGCTGAACAGGCCGCCCTCGGCCGTCGTCGCCTCGATGTCGCCGAGCGGGTTCTCGGGGACGACGCCGACGGGCTGGAGGTTGATGGCGGCGGCGGGGAAGCCGCGCTTGTCGCCGAACGGATAGCTGAGCGCCCCGCCGGTCGCCGCGTCGGCGACGACGATCTGGCCGGTGACCACGACCGAGAGCGGGGTGAGGAGGAAGTTGGCGCTGGTCTGGGTCTGCAGGTTGAGGTTGGTGAGCTCGACCGTGCCGTAGTAGCGGCCGTCGCTGGCCTGGTTGCCGTCGCGGGGAGCGACGACCAGGTTGAACTGGTTGGAGATCGCGGTCGACACCCACAACGAGTAGGCGCCCAGGGAGTTGGTGAAGGACTGGACGACGAGGGCGTCCTCGGAGCCGAAGGACGGGCGCGCCGTGACCTTGATGTTGCCGAGCGCGAGGCCCGTGGTCGTGGAGCGCACGATGCCGGTGACCGACTGGCCCTGGCCGAGGGCCACGATGCCGACGTCGCGGATCTCGCCGGGGGTCGGCTTGAGGCCGCCGATGGTCACGGGCGCGTAGTTCTGGCTGCCGGAGGCCAGGAAGTTCGGGTCCCAGGTCGCCTGCGCCAGGCGCAGGTCGTAGGAGACGTCGGGGACCAGCGGGCCGACGCGGAAGTAGCCGTCGCCCTCGATCGGGCGGGCGGAGATGGAGGAGGCCGCGGTCACGAAGCCGCCCTCGGTCCACGGGTTGGCCGTCGCCGAGATCGCGAAGTTCGGGGCGAGCAAGGTCGCGTTCGTCGCGGAGACCAGCTCGCCCGTGGCGCCGTCCTTGATGCGGCCGACGATGTAGGCCGCGCGCTGCATCAGGACGTTCTGCCCGGTCAGGTTCGACTGCAGGCCAGTCGGGGAGAGCGCGGGATCGGGGAACTTGACCGGGCGGCCCGCGTACTTGATCGGGAAGAGCGTGCCGCGCACGCTGAGCGTGTAGAACTCGCCGGCCGGGAGGTTGGTGAAGGAGTAGTCGACCGAGCCGGCCATCGCGCCGAGGTTCAGGTCGCCGAGGTAGGCGACGGTCGAGCGCACGACCTCCTGGCGCTTGTTGAGGACGTCGATGCGGAAGACGCGGGCGTCGAGCAGGCCGCCGTCGAGCGAGATCGTGCCCGAGACGTTGTAGCCGTTGGAGACGGTCAAGGTCACGCTGGAGACGTCGGCGCCGGAGACGGTGACGGTGCGGCCCACGGAGGGCGCGATGACCGCGCAGGTGGAGCACGAGCGCAGGTCCGTCGTGCGCACGATGTAGACGCCGTTGGGGATGTTCGGGATCGTGAAGGCGCCCGAGGCGTCGAGGAAGCCGACGCGGCTCGACACGGGGTTGAACACCGTCGAGATCGCCGTGCCGTAGGAGTCGATCTCCTGGCGGACCGCGGTCACGCGCGCGGTGGTCGAGGAGAGGCCCGCGGGATAGCCCAGCGGCGCGACGAACGGGGCGTTGGCCAGGATCTTCGCGTTCGTGTTGAAGAGCGTGTCGGCGATCTGGTTGACGAGGAAGCCGGAGATCGAGAAGGTCGAGGCGCTCAGGTCGGCGATCAAGGTCGCGGTCGAGCCGTTGACGATCGACAGCGTCTGGCGCGAGGACTGGCCGGTGGTCGAGTGCAGGAAGCGGATGTCGAGCGTCTCGGTGTTGACGCCCTGGACCTTGAACGTCGCCGAGGAGCCGGTCCCGAGGCAGAAGCCGCCGACCGGCACCGAGGACGGGTTCGCGGCGGGCAGGCCGCCGCAGCTGAAATTCGGCAGGGTCGTGGACACCTCGACGAAGCTCTCGCCGACGCGCTCGGGCTTCAGCGAGGCGATCGTGCGGCCGTTCAGCGTGACGTTCATGAAGTCGGAGGTGCCGGCGCGCAGGATGATCGTGCCGGAGACGACGCCCGAGGCGGCCGACAGGGTGAAGTTCTGCGTCGCCGGCGGCAGCACGCGGATCGGGAACCCGCCGGCGGGCACCGTCAGGTCGTAGTCGGTCCCCTGGCCGTCGATGTTCGCGTAGAGCTGGTAGGTCGCGCCGGCGTCGAGGCCGGGCAGGACGTAGGCCGCGGAGTTGGCATTGACGAAGACCTGGGTCGAGCCGAAGTTGAAGGAGCCCGGCGACCAGGCGTTGACCCAGATCCGGCTGCCGTTCGGGGCGACGACGGAGATCGTGCCGGAGATCGAGGCGCCCGCGCCGAAGTCCGGGAAGTCGATGCCGGTCAGGGTCGCCGTGCCGGAGACCACGAGCGGGCCGGTCGTCACCGCGCTCAGGCCCTGCGTGTTGGCGCGCAGGAGGTAGCCGCCGGGGTCGAAGCCGGAGATCGAGTAGACCGCGTAGGTCGAGCCCGCCGGGATGAAGGTCCCGCCCGACAGGTTCGAGGAGGCGATGTCGGTGGACAGCGCGACGGCGCTGATGCCGACGCCCAGGCCGTAGGGGGCGGGAGCGGGGTTGCCGACGCCGAGGCCGACCTGGCCGGTGATGACGGCCTTCGGCAGGAAGGGCGTCAGGTCGAGGCGGGCGCCGTCGGAGCCCACGTACACGGTGCCCGTCGAGCGCGAGTAGCCGCTGAGGTCGCCGAGCACGGTGTAGGTGCCGACCGGGACGTTGAAGCCGAGCAGGGTCTTGGCGATGAACTGCTGGGTCGCGGAATCCCACTGGCCGCCGTCGTCGAAGGTCGTCGTCCCCCCCTTCAGGCGCATCGGGCCGTAGATGGTGGACGCCTGCTGCGCGGCGGCGGTGGACGGGCGGATCTGCAGGCTGCCCCACTGGTCGTTGGCGGCCGCGGCGACGGACGGGTCCATCGACGGGACGACGATCAGGCGCGGCGCGCGGCTGACGAACAGGTCGAGGCCGCCGGACGCGTTGGAGGACACGAGCAGGCCCGCGGTGCGCGAGACGAACGAGGTCGCCGCGCCCGAGGCGTTCAAGGTCAGGTCGATGGCGCCGTCGACGTAGTCGGGGCGGCCGACGTTCATGCGGTAGGCGCCGGCGCCCAGGCCGGGCAGGACGTACGAGCCGTCGGCGAGCGTCGTCGCCGTGAAGTAGCCGGCCGGGCCGTAGACGCGCAGGTTCACGCCGGACAGGGGCGGGTTGGGAACGGTGCCGGGGTCGAAGGCGCGGCCCGCGAACTGGGGCAGGGAGATGTTGACGCGGATCGTGTCGTCCTTGACGCCGCCGCCGCCGCCGACCTCGACGCGGACGTAGTAGAGGCCGTTGGGCACGCGCACGCCGCCGTTGATCCAGGGGCTGTAGCGGCCGTCCCAGGCGATCTCGCCCTTGCTCGGCTGGCCGTAGCCCCAGCGCTCCCAGACCGCCGCGGGCAGCTCGCCGGCCTTGAAGGGCAGGGAGGAGACGATCACGTGCCAGGGCTGGTTCGGGTCGCCGAGGGTGAAGTTGAGGAAGACCTGGTTCGGCTGGCCGTTGGCGCCGAGGCCGATCGCCGCGCTCGACAACGCCACGCCGTTGGACGCGGTCGAGACGGAGACGCCGGTCAGGGCGTCGGCGGGCATCGCGCTCACCCCGAAGTAGAAGGTGGTGTCGAAGATCAGGTTGTAGTGCAGCTCGAGGCTCTTGAAGCCGGTGGACGCCGCGAGCACGTAGAAGGACTTCGAGGATTCGCCGACCGCGAAGTCCACCGCGACCGCCGCCTCGGTGGAGAGCGCGGGGCTCGTCGCCACGCCGACCTCGGCGTCGGGGACGAAGGCGGAGCCGTTGAAGCGGGCCGAGCGAAGGTCGACGACGAGCGGGGCCGTGACCGGCGCGCGCGAGCCGCACATGTCGCGGGTCTCCAGGCGGCGGACGTCGGACAGCTCGCCCTGCTTGACCGAGAAGTACGGCGCGTCGAGCTGCACGAAGCGGGCGGCGCCGGGGACGACGGCGAGCGACGGCGAGCCGAGCAGCAGCGGCTGCGGCACGTCGGTCGCGACGGCGGTGGTCTTCAGGGAGGAGACGGTGACGGTGGCGACGCCGATCTGGCAGGCCATGTAGACGTTCGACCACTCCATCGTCAGGGTCTGGCCCGCGGCCAGGCCGGCGCCGGTCAGCTTGACGAAGGCCGACGGGCCGGCGTAGGTGACCGCGCCGAAGCCGGTGAAGGCGCTCTTGACCGTCACGCTCGAGCCGGACGGGGAGTTGTACGGGAACGGGAAGCCGGGAGGAGCCGTGAAGCCGATCTGGCCGCCGGTGGCGCCGCCGGAGACCCCGTTGGCGCCGGCGGTGTAGGTGACGATGACGGTGGCCTGCTGGCCGGACACCGCGAAGGTGGAGGACAGGACGGCCGTGCCTTCGCCGGAGATCGCGCCGCTGGCCGTCAGGCCGGGGTCCTTGATCGTCAGGTCGATGCCGACCATGGTCTGGCCGGCCGGAGCGTACACCTGCTCGGCGCCCTGGCCGGCCGGGCCGTACACGCCGCGAGGCTCGTCGGGCTGGAGCGCGAAGTCGCCGTTGGCGTCGATGAAGGCGCGGACGTAATAAGGAAGGCCGCCGGCGACCGCGACGTCGTAGGAGCCGACGCCGGTGGGCACGACGCGGCTGGCCACGGGATGGCCGGTGAACTTCGCGCTGGACCAGAACTCGAGGACGAGCGAGCCGGTGCGGGTGCCGGCGTAGGAGACCGCGCCGGTGACGTAGGCCGCCGAGGCGGCCGCGGTCGTGGAGGGCACCACCGCGATCTCGACGCCGGAGGCGATCTGTCCGGCCGCCAGCAGGATAGGGTTGGGCACGCCGTTGAGCCCGAACACGCCGCCGTCCTCGCCGAGGTCCGGGACCTGGTTGGCGTTGACGTCGATGAAGGCGCCGAGGTAGTAGGTCGCGCCGACGGGCAGGTCCGTGAAGGCGAAGGCGCGCGTGCTCGTCAGGACCAGGCCGCCGACCGAGGTGCTGCTCGAGAACGCGGGCGAATCGAACAGGCCGACGACGACCGCGCCGCCCTGGCTGCCGGCGTAGTTGACCACGCCGGAGATGCCTCCGAGCGCGCCAGCCGAGCCCGACAGCGAGAGCTTGAACTGGCCGAAGGAGCCGGAGGCGTAGGCGCCCGCGTCGATCGTGTACACGCCGTCCTCGGGCAGGACGAAGTTCGAGATCTGGGCGTCGCCGTTCCCGCCCCCGTCGTCGTCGTAGTCGATCCAGTCGCCGTCGGGGCCGTACAGGTCGAGGTAGGAGTCGTAGAAGCCGATCGCCTTGAGCGCGATCGTCACCGGCTGGCCGCGCGTGCCGCGGAAGGTGTACAGGCGGCGCGGGGCGCCGGGGCGGTCGGGCGAGGTGCAGTCCGCCGCGCCGAAGGACTGCACGACGTCCGTGCCGAAGGCGATCTGGCGGCGGTCGCAGAGCTGGACGGGGTCGGCGAGGACCTGGCTGCCGGTCTGCCGGTAGAAATCCAGGCCCCTCAAGGTCGACGCTCCGATCGGCTCGCCTTCGTCCGGCGTGAAGTTGCCGTTGGGGTCGACGAAGGCGCGGACGTCGTAGACCCCGTCCGGGATGTTGTTGAACAGGAAGGACGAGGAGCCGCCGAACGGGGCTGTCGCGAAGCGGATCGGCACGTCGGTGTACAGCGGGGTCAGGCTCATGCGCACCGTCCCCGAGGTGACCAGCGAGCCGCCGTAGGAGACCGTGCCGGAGATGTAGTTGACGGCGTTCGCGGTCGTGATCGAGACGGGCGTCCCGGCCGCGCTCACGGCGCCGTTGCCGTTGCCGTTGAGGCGCACCGTGCCCCAGTCCAGGTTCAGCCCGTTGTTGACGGCGCCGGTCACGAACACCGTCGACGAGTTGTAGACGGCGAGGCTGAAGCCGGTGTCCTCGAGCGTGTTGTTGAAGCCGTCGAAGAAGCGCTGCCCGACCAGGTTCAGGGACTGGTCGTAGCGGAGCAGGACGTAGTCTCCCGCCCCGGTCGTGCTCTCCCAGACCTCGAACGGGTGCCCGGACGCGGGGTCGAGCTGAAGGTTGCCCATGCCGCCGCTGAAATGGACCTGGATCGGCCCGTAGGCCGCGGAGCCGGTCTGGACGATGTCCGAGCCGCTCGTGTCGAACTTGAAGGTGCGCGCGGTGTCCCCGTCGGTCGCGAAGGCCATGTACAGCGCGCCGGCGTTGGTCAGCGCCAGGGAGACGCCGTCGCGCGTGGGGCCGCCGAGGCTGGTGACGTCCTTCGACCCGGTCAGCGTCATGGAGGCCGCGTCGAACTTGAGGAGGAAGTGCAGGCCCCGGTCGGCGTCGCCGTCCTTATTGACGCTCGCGTAGACGACCATGGTCTGGCCGTCGGGGCTCAGGGTGGCCGCCTGCGCCTGCGAGTAGCAGTACTGGCAGGAGCCGGGGTTCGCGAACGAGGCCGAGGCCGTGATGGCCAAGGTCGCAGGGTTGATCTTGAGGGCGCGGATCTCCCTGGTCGGGATGTACATCGAGGCGGCGAACAGGGATCCGCCGTTGTACGTCAGGCCGTCGAGGCCCTGATAGTCCGGGTACTCGTTGTAGTTCTGAAGGACGAACGCGGAATCGTACTCGGTGATCGTCGCCGTCGAGCCGTTCGTCCCGGGGAACTCGATGCGGCCCATCATCCAGACGGTGCCGTTGTTCACGGCGAACTGGCCGATCGCGAGGTCCTGGTTGCCGACCACGGCCGAGGAGAGGAAGACGCCCGTCGAGCTGTAGCGGACGCCCCAGGCCTCGACGCCGCCGTTCTGCGCGGTGACGCCGAGGAGCACGGGCTGAGGGCCGTTGGCGACGGCCGAGTCGACGGCGACGATCGCGCCGAGGTCGGTCGCGCCGCCGTCGAAGCGCGCGCCGCCCGGCGCGGCGAAGGAGCCGGTGAAGGCGTTGACGCTGCCGCCCTGGCCCGGGTCGGTGATCGAGCCGCCAAACACGCTGCGGTCGGGCTGCTGCTGGGAGACGGAGACCGGCATGCCCTGGTTCAGGACGCCGAAGGCGTGGGCGGCCGGGTTGTAGACGCCGGAGCCGCTCGGGTCGCGGAAGGCGTCGAGGTAGTACTCGCCGAAGGGCAGGTTCGGCTTGTCGAAATCGAACTCTCCGGACCCGGGAGTCGGCAGGCCGGTGGCCGGGACCCTCAAGGTGTACAGCGGGGCGCCGAGGCGCTCGGGGTTGTTGAAGAAGCGCACGTAGACCGGGCCGGCCTGGGTGCCGAGGTACACCAGCTCGCCGTGGATGCGGCCGGCGGTCGCGTTCGCGCCGAGGATGCCGGGGTCGAAGATCTCCAGGTTCACGCCGTAGCTCGGGAACGCTCCCGCGCCGCTCGAGATCGAGACCGGCGGGCGGCTCCCGAAGGGCTCGCCGAAGTCGTGCCAGCCGTTGCCGTTCGCGTCGACGAAGGCGCTGACGTTGTAGCCGCGGCCCTCGAGGAAGCTGAGCGTGTAGGCGTAGGTGCTGACGCCCACCGCGCGCGGGACGACCGTGGTGACCGGCTTCCAGAAGCCAGCGACCTCGGCGGGATAGGCCTGCACGATCAGGCTCGGCGCCGACGCCGAGCCCGCGTAGCGCACGGTGCCCTGCGCGGAGCCGTTGGGCGGGTCGGAGAGCTGGAGCTTGACACCGGTCGCGCCCGACGCGGCCACGAAGATCGCCGGCGGGTTGTCGAAGGAGACCGCGCCGCCGAAGGAAGACTCGGAGCCGGCGTTCGCGGGCTCGCCGAGGTCCTGGTCGGGGCTGTTGTTGAGGTTCGAGTCGATGAAGCCGGCCATGTAATAGGTCGTGTCGCCCTGAAGGCCGGAATGCTCGAAGTAGCCGGTGGAGGGCAAGGTCAGGAGGTAGTCGACGCTGCGGAACTGCGGGTCGCGGGAGATGCCGACGATGACGGGGCCCGCGGCCGTGCCGGAGTAGGACACGGTGCCGACCATGATGGCGGTGCCGGCCGCGCCGAAGCCGCCGTCCTGCACGATCAGGCTGATCGTCGAGGTCGCGTTGACGAACACCGTGATCGGGAAGGTCGAGATCGAGGACTCGAGGGCGTCGGAGCGCCCGTTGCCGTTGGCGTCGACGAAGGCGCGGATGACGTAGTCGGTGGCCGAGGGCAGGAAAGGCAGGGTGTAGACGCCGCCCGCGGCGACGGTCGTGAAGGCTATGACCTCGCCGATCGAGCTGCACATCGGGCAGGAGGGCCGGCCGGCCTCGACGCGCAGGGCGCCGGCGACGGTTCCTTCATAGAGCGCCGCGCCGCGGACCGTGCCGACCGCGGGGTCGGCCAGCGCCACGGTGAACGGGGCGCCGAAGGCCTGGCCGCCCACGACGGCGACCGGCAGGGGCGAGCTGGACGAGACGCCGTACTGGCCGGAGGGCTCGCCGAGGTCGCGCACGCCGTTGTTGTTCGAGTCGCGGAAGCCGCGCAGGAAGTACTGGCCGTCGGGCAGGCCGGGGAAGCCGAAGGAGAGCGGCAGGGCGGCGTTCGAGGTCGAGGTCATGATCGCCACCGACGCCGGGCTCGGGGAGTTGAACAGCTGCGTGTAGACCTTGCCGGTGCGCAGGCCCGTGTAGGTCACCGAGCCGGCGATCACGCCGGCGAAGCCGCCCTCGAGGCGCATGTTGATGCCGAAGCTGCCGACGGCGCCGACCTGGAAGCTCGTCAGCTCCGCCAGGTAGATGCCGGGCGCCGTCAAAGTCGTCGTCAGGTTGGCGCCGCCGACGCGGTTGTCCCGGGCGACGATGTTGCCGGCCGGCCCGAGGAGGATGAGGTCGGTCGCGAAGGTCGTGGCGGTGGACACGGCCAGGTTGACCTGCGTTCCCGCGCCGAGCGAGCCGGCGACGCCGCCGCCCACCGAGAGGGCGTACAGGCTGGTCACGAAGCCGGGGCCCTTGTCGAGCGCAGGGCAGCCGGCCGTGGTCAGGCTGCCGAAGACGGCCGGCGGCTGCAGCGGAGAGCGGTCGCAGATCGTCGCGTCCGCGCCGGACACGGCGTTGCCGTTGATGATCGCGATGGGGAAGGGCTGGTTGAGGCCGCCGAAGGTGCCGGCGGGCTCGGTCAGCGGGTCCTCGACGCCGTTGTTGTTGACGTCGCGGAAGGCGCGCAGGTAATAGGTCCGGTCGGCGAGGCCCGTGAAGGTGTAGCTCGTCAGCGCCGCCTCGGCCACGCTCGGGGCCGAGGGCGCCGGCATCGTGCTCAGGCGCACCCGGTACTGCCCCCCCGCCGCGACGCTGAAGCTGCGGATCTGGCCGGAGATGGAGCCGCCGGCGGAGGGCGAGCCCGAGACCGCGCCCGAGGGAGACGACTGGTTGCCGCCGATGTCCCGCGAGCGGACGACGTAGATGTTGGGGATGCCGGGGATCGGGAAGTTGTCGACGAACGACGCCGTGCCCGAGGACAGCAGCGCCGGGGTCAGGGACAGGAACGCCGCGGTCGGCGAGGTGGCCCGGAACACGGCGTAGCCGGCCAGGTCGACGAGGGTCGTCCCGTTGGCGTTGCGGGTCGGGGGCACCCAGCTGAGGGTCACCTTGTTGAAGCCGGGGACGGCGACCACGCCGGCGGGCGGGCCCGGGGGCACGGTGTCGACGGCCACGGTGAAGTTCACCCCGGTCACCGGGGAGCCCGCGACCACGCTCGAGCCGACGACGCCGCGGTCGGCGCCCGGCTGGAGGACGCCGTTGCCGGCGACGTCGACGAAGGCGCGCACGAAGTAGGTCCCGGCGGAGACCGGCAGGAACCAGGGCTGCTGCAGGGCGCCCGGCAGCGCCGCCGAGGACGCGCGCGGGAAGAAGGTGGTCGAGCTCGTCGAGGCCTCGAGGACGAAGCCCCGTCCGCCGGCCGTCTGGGCGCCGGCGTAGTTGAGCAGGCCGGACAGCGACGGCCCGGTCGCGGGCAAGGTCACCGTCGAGCCGGCGCCGCTGAAGCTCGAGAACAGGCCGTTGCCGTTGAGCGCGCGGACGGTCCAGAAGTAGGTCGAGGCCGGCGCCAGAGGGTTGAACACGGAGGTCGCGGTCCCGAGATGCACGCGCGCCGCCGAGCCCGCGAACACCGTGGACCGCATCACCTCGTACACCGTGCCCGCCGGGTTCGCGCCCGACCAGGCGACGAGGGCGCCGGTCGCGGTGACCGGGTCGGGGACCGGGTTGCCGGGGATGGCCGCCAAGGTGAAGGCGGGCTGGGCGAGCGCGGTCGCCGCCGAGGTCCCGTTGCCGTTGGACGCGGTGATCGAGCGGATCTGGGAGGAGGTGTTGGACGGCAGGGCGTCGATGTAGCGGCTCGTCGCGCCCGAGAGCGAGAAGAGCACGGCGTTGTCGGCGCGTCGGAGCTGATAGCCCGTCGCGCCCGGCACGAGGTTCCAGTCGAAGGTGACGGACCCGACCGCGGCGGTCGGGACGAGCGAGACCGGCGCCGCGGGGGCCGACAGCGTGTTCAGCGCGAAGTCGAGGCGCGCGCGGCCGCCCGAGGGGACGCTGACGGCCGAGACGAGCGCCATCTGCTCCTCGCCCGCGGAGGGCTGGCCGTCGAAGTTCTTGTCGAGGAAGGCGAACACGCTGTAGCCCGTGGCCGGGCGCAGGAGGCCGAGGCTGTACGGGAGGCCCGCCGTCGTCACGGCGCCGGCGGGGACGGGGACGATGAGGCGGTTCTCGGTCGCGTAGCCGGCCGAGCCGGGGACGCCCCGGCCGGTCTCGATGACCACGGTCCCCGTCGCGCCCGGCGTCAGGGTCACCATGCCGTCGATGGCGCCGGTGTCCTGGAGCGTCACGTTGATGCTCCCGACGTTGCCGCCCGGCACGAAGATCGGGGTCAGGAACGCGGGCAAGGTGGAGAGGCCGCCCCCCGCGCTTCCATAATAGCCGAGGGGCTCGGGGCCGCTGGGCTTGCCGTTCCAGTCGCCGTCGCGATAAGCCACGAGGAAGTAGGTGGCCGGCGCGGGGAGCATGCCGAACGAGTACGGGCCGACGGCGGGGTTCGTGTAGCCGCCGAAGAAGGAGACCTCGCCGGTGAAGTCGGTGACGGTGGCCACGCCGACTTGGAAGTCGCCCTGCCCCATCACGCCCGTGTAGACGATGGAACCGCTGATGGAGCCCGTGGTCTGGTACATGACCGCGTTCAGGTACGAGGTCGCCCCCGCCTGGACCTGGATCTCCTGGCCGCTGCGGCCGAAATCGCCGTTCGAGCCGTGCGTGACGGACAGGTCGTAGCGGCCGGGGACCAGGTTGTTGATGATGAACGGATAGGACGAGGAGGACGCCACGCCGAAGCTCGTGGACTGCATCGGCGTCGAGCCGTTGAGACGAGCGGTCACCGTGAGCGTGCCGGCGACCGGCGTCGAGTAGAACACCTGGCCGGAGATCGCACCGACGCTGGAGCCCGAGGCGGAGAAGCCGGCGAGGATCGCGCCCTGGTTGTCGTAGTACGCCCCGACGAAGTCGTTGATGGCCAGGCGCAGCTCACCGTCGCCGGGGGACGGGAAGGGCGCGCTGGAGGCGCCGATGCGGACCCACGGGGAGGAGTAGTTCGCCCCCGCCTGGACGCGGCCGATCAGCTCGCCGCGGTTGGCCGAGGGAAGGACGGTGTTGAGCCCCGTCGTGCCGGGCGCGCCGCCGGGGCCCGTCGCGGCGTCGGCCGGCCCCGTGGTCCAGGTGCCGGTCGAGGTCACCGAGACCATCTGGCCGGGGAAGAGGTACGCGCCCGTGTTCACTCCGCCCATGAGGTCGGGCGTCGCGGTGTCGTTGGCGCGGACCGCGGTGAGGACCGGCAGGGCGCCGGTCTGGACCGGGAAGTTCGGGGTGACCGAGAAGGTCCCCATCGAGAGGGTGAAGCCCGTGGCCGCTTCGATCAGGACGCCGGCGGTGGCGCCCGGCCCGAGCGGGCTTCCGCCCAGCTCGAGGGCGATGAAGAAGTCCTTGGGGACCCCGGAGGGCAGGAACACGGGCTGATAGAAGCTGACCGTGACCGTGCTCGGGCCGTTCGAGAAGACCGACCCGTAGCCGCGGGGCATGTCGTACATCGTGTTGAAGATCCCGTCGCCGTCGTCGGCCCACACGCTGATCCCGCCGCCGGTCGGGAAGGGCCCGCCCTGATAGGTCGCGCGCAGCGCGGAGAACTGCGCGGCGCCGACGGACGCCGTCAGGCGCGCCCGGATCATGGGGTTGGTGACCATCGTCCCGACCGCGCCGAGGTGGACGGCCTGGGTGGAGAGCGTCACCGAGCCGCCGGGCGCCGCGTCCCCTCCGAAGATGCTGAAGTTGCCGACGTAGGTCTGGGAGACGTTGCCCACGGTGACGCCGGTGACCGCCGTCGAGGCCTCGAACACGTCCCAGGCGCCGCTGTTGTTGGCGTCGACGAAGGCGAACACGGTGACGGCGTTCGTCGACGGCGTCAGGATCGAGTAGCCGGGGTTGGCCATGCCGCGCGCCTGACGCGTGCTCACCGACAGGTTCGGCTGCCCCTTCCAGGTCTCCACGATGATCGGGCCGGCCTGGTTGGACTGGTTGTTGAAGGAGCCGCCGACCTCGCCCCAGTCCGCGGCCGTGATGTCGATGCCGGACACGGGCACGCCGCTCGGGAGGAAGACGGGCTCGGAGCGGAACAGGCCGTCATGGCCGAAGCCGCCGGTCGGAGTGAAGGGCACCCGATTGCCGCCGCTCTCCTGGTAGGCGAACAGGTAGTAGGTGCCCGGCGCGCGCAGGCTCGTGACCGAGTAGGCTCCGGGGCTCGTCAGGATGGAGCCGCCGCCGCCGAGGCCGGTGCTGGACGGGCCGGTCGGCGAGGTCGAAGCCATGACCGTGTAGCTGCCGCCGGGGCCGGTCAAGGTGCCCGAGATCGAGGTGGGGCTGCCGCCGCCGTCGGGGATCCAGCGCACGACCCCGTTCGGGTCCTGCGTCTTCGGCGAGCCGAAGCTCGTCCCGGCCAGGCCCACCGAGTCGTTGAAGATGATGGTGGAGCCGGCGACGACGTCCGCGGCCACGACGCCCGGGTTGCGCGGAGCCGATCCGGAGTCCCACTTGTTGAAGGTGTAGGCCGCTGGCGAGGAGGCCGCGAGGCGGACGTACGGGGAGGTCGATCCGAAGCCGCCGGTGAAGGAGACGCCGTCGAACGCCAGGACGGTGGGATTAATGAGGTCGATGTAGTCGGCGCCGTCGAAGTTCGTCGGCCAGGCCGTCACGTTGACCGTGGCCTGGTCCACGCGCAGGTACCAGGGCAGGGACGGGACCGCGCGCCAGACCTGGAAGTTGCCGGAGGCCCGCAGGAGCGCGCCCGCGCGGACCTCCATGCCGACGCCGAGCTCGAGGCGGCCGTTGGTCATGTCGAGCGTCGCGGTGTCGCGCACGACGAGCCGGCCTTTCACGGCGAAGGAGTTGGTCTGGGCGGCCGACGCGACGCCGACGCTGAACTGGCCGCCCCGGATGGTCGCGTCCCCCTCCACCTGGAGGCGGTTGTTGTACTGGTAGGGCGGGGAGACCAGGCGGATCGCCTTCACGTAGGCCGTGGACACGGACAGCGAGGTCAGGGTCACGAACGGGAGGTTCCAGTCGCAGTCGTACGCGCTCGAATCGAACACAGCGCTCTCGCCGTTGAACGGGCGCCCTCCGGCCCAGTTCGCCCCGATGTCCGCGCTGGTCTCGAAGCCGAGGGTGCCGCCGAGCCAGATCTTCGGCGTCGTGGAGGGAAGGATCTCGAAGGTGGCGCGGACGAAGCCGGAGTTGTCGCTGTAAACCGTGTCGTTCGGGGCGACGAACAAGGTCCCGGCCGAGGTGGCGGTGATCGTCGAGGCCGTGCCGATCGGGAACCACGCGCCCGCGCCGACGCGGCCGACCAGGAGTCCGCGGTTGAACCCCGCATTGAGCCCGCCGGTGGGCGCCGAGCCGGCGGCGGACACCGAACCGGGGACGTTCCAGGCGTCGCCGGGGGCGGTCTCGCTGTGGACCCGCTGGCCGGACTGGACGTAGATGCCGGTGTCGAGGCCGCCAGTGTTCGAGGAGCCGGCGGTCGGGGTCGGGTAGTTCTGCACGCCGTTGCTGGGGTTCGCGAAGACCCGCTGGCGGACGAGGACCGGGTTCGAGAAGAAGGGGAACTGCAGGTTGTTGGGGGACGCCGCGAAGTCGGCGGGCATCTGGAAGCCGAACTGGACCTTGCGCCCCGAGGGCACGCTGCTGAAGTTGACCACGAACCAGTAGCGCTGGGTCGCGGTGGACAGGCTCGGCTCGCCCGAGGCGCTGAGGAAGGCGCGCGCGGGCAGGCCCGCGGCCGGGGGCGCGAACGACCCGGAGTTGACGAAGGAGTCGTTGCCCTGGTTGAACGAGCCGTCCCCGTTGTCGCGCCACATCGTCGCGTAGAACTGGCTCGAGGGCACGTCGCCGTACAGGTTCAAGGTGAAGGTGCCCATCGAGGTCGGGCCGGGCAGCGAGGTCAGGTCGGCGTAGATCACCGGCACGTACGAGGCGGAGCCGTCGACCGAGGCCGGCGCGGTGGACACCGCGGTCACCTCGACGTTGTTGAAGCCGTTGTCGGGGAGATGGTACTTCGCGACCCATATCCGGGGGAACCCGCTCGTCACCATGCCGGCGACATAGGCGCTGCCGGTGCGGGTGTCCACCGCCAGGTCCCACGACTCGTCGTTGACGGCGCCGGCCGTCGTGAACGAGGCGCTCGACAGCATGGTGAAGCTGTAGTCGTACTCGTTGATCCAGGCGTTGCCCCCCTGTCCCGACTCCTCCACCACGCCGACGGTGTAGATCCGGTTGAGGGAGGTGACGAGGGAGTCGGCATACGCGTTGAAGGTCGCCTGAGCGGGAGTCGACTGCGAGGCGGCGAGGGTCAGGTCAGGGTAGTACTTGCCGAGCCAGTGATCGACGACCCCGCCTCCGTTGTTGATGAAGCCGGAGACGTAGACGTTGCCGTCGGCGCCGACCGCGATGTCGCGGACCTCGTCGGTGTTGCCGCCGGCTCCCGCCACGGTCGCGCTCGTGATGAAGGTCAGGTTGGCGCCGAACTTGCCGACCCAGATGTCCGGCGAGGTCAGGGCGAGGGGAGCGACGGAGCCGGCGACATAGAGGGCGCCGGCCTGGTCGCGGGCCACGGACCAGCCGAAGTTGCCGTTGAACCCGTTGAAGAAGGTCGTGCTCGACACCACGGCCAGCGCCGGGGAGACCTCGGCCAGGAGTATCCGGTTCTGGCCCGAGCCGGGCATGGCGACGTCGCTGGCGAGGATCAGGTTGCCATTGGGAGCGACGAGGAGGCTCTTCCGGTAGGTCGGCGAGTTGTTGATGAAGATCGGGAGGGTCGTGCTGCTGACGAACGCCAGGGAGGCGGTGAACCGGCCCAGCCACAGGCTCGGCCCCTGCCCGGAGGCGGACGAGATGCCCATGACGAAGACGTCTCCGGAGGGAGCGACGGCCACGGCCTGAGCGGCGTCGTTGCCGTTGGCGCTGCCGTTGAAGGTCACGCTGGAGATGACGGCGAGCGCCGACTCGCTCCAGCGGCTGACCCAGATGTTCTTGCCCTGCCCGGTCTGGCTCGAGTAGCCGACCACGTACAGGCTTCCGTTGGCGCCGCGCGCGATGGCCGTCGCCTGATCGTCCAGGCCGCCGCTGAGCGTCGCGCTGCTCACGAAGGTCATGGCCTTCGCGGCCGACGGCAAAAGCGCCAACGCCAGCCCTAGGAGTTCGTCCGAGTAATCGGAGTTGGCGAACTGATCTACGGCGATAGATAATCACTCGCACCGGCGCGAGTGATTATCATTGAGAATAGATCACGAGACGAACTCAACGGCGTTTGCCCCCAACAGCCTGGCGGCC
>JACPOW010000104.1:0-9727 GCA_016191335.1 Elusimicrobiota bacterium
ACCCCGCCCCCCTTGCCACTCCAGAATGAGCGCGATAGGCCCAAAACTATCGGGCAGCGAGGGTTCGATCGAGTCAGGTCCAATGCGGAATCCTCCCACGAAGATTTAGAGAATTATGACCCAGAGCGAACGCCCGACGGCGCGTCTAACCGCGAAGACGATCTTACGGGTCCGGCAGATCCAGGAGGCGAACCGCCGGAAAATGAATCGCTTGAATCGAACAATTCCCGCGGAAATCTCAATGAGGCTCAGCAAAGGAAGCTCGAGGAGTTTAAGAAGAAGCTCCCCAGGTCCGCTCGGAAGATTGAAGTGCGGAACCTTCCCAATGGCGGGAAAGCCTTTCAGGCCGACGTCCCAGCCCGGAATATTCCTGGCTCGTATGCAAGGTATGAAAAACAATTAGACGCGCTCGGCAATACGACGTCGTTTACCAAGACAACATATGGCGCGGATGGCCGGATTATCCATGTACGTGTAACTGACGGGTTGGAAAAACGACTATTTTTCCCCGAACCATGAGTGAAAACCGACGCCGGATATTGAGCGACGTATTGAATTTCTCATACTCGTGGCCAGTGTTGGCAGAAAGGTTGAGGAGCGTGCCAGTTTCTCATGATTTACCGCTCGTCGTCGTTAGTCCCGAGCATGTGGTCGCAACCCTCAATAAATTCCTTGGTGGCGAACTCACGGCGCTCGATGTGGAAGAATGGGCTAATATTCTTGAAATGAGGGAAGATATCGGTTGTAGCGGCGATACTAAGGAGGCTGTCTGGGAATTGGCAAATCCTTTGTTGACTCAAGCGTTGAATGAATCTGGTGCGCGTAGGATTATCAGCAGGTTGCGACGGTGAGAGGAGATGGCGCTCTGGGCGCCCGGGCAATCATCCTAGATCTCTTGAACGGGTCCGATTATGTGCTCGGCGAGGTTGCCGCGGATTTGCAAGCCCACTTCCCAGATATGTCCTGGACAGACGCGGTCAATTCATCTCGCGCGGAAATCACACTTCTCCTTAATGAGGGTAAGGCGAAGATTTATCGGGAACTGAGTTTTAAACCCCGGAAAATTGAAGCCGTCGGTGCGGCCGAGGCGGAGAGAGTAATGTCCAATCCGGACCTCTGGGTGTCTTCGAACGAATTCTGGGTAGGGAAAACGTGAGTCTTCCCCCGGGTATCCCGGGGAATCCGGCTCCGTTCAAGCGCCGGCGCCCGGCCGCATGCTAGAATAACATGGCATGATTCAGTCGCTGCTGTCGTGGTGCGCGTTCATCCTGTTCACCTCCGCGTGCGCCGCGGCCCTCAACTACCTCCTGACCAAGAACGAGCGCGCCAGCCGGCTCATGCTGACGCTCACCGGCTGCGGCCTGGCGCTGCAGTTCCTGGCCTTCCTGATCCACCTCGCCGCGTTCTGGGCGTTCCCGGAGAACCGCTGGTTCCTGCCGATCAACAACTTCTACGGCGCGCTGTCCTACATGGGCTTCGCCCTGGCCGCGGCGTTCTTCTCGATCGAGGTGCGCCGGCGCCTGGGCATACTCGGGGCCTTCGTGATCCCGATGGCCGCGGCGAGCATCGGACTCGCGGTGTTCCTGGCGGACCCGACGCTCGCGCCGCTGGCGCCGAAGCTGCGCAGCTACTGGCTCAACATCCACCCGATGGTCCTGATGACCTCCTACGCCGCGTTCACCAACGCCTTCGGCGTGGCGCTGGCCCTGCTGATCCAGGAGCGGCAGATCAAGTCGCGCAAGCCGACCGAGCTGTGCTACCGCCTGCCCTCGCTCGACGAACTCGACGCGCTCAACGGGCGCCTCATCAGCATCACCTTGCCCATCCTCGTCCTCGGCCTGGCGATGGGGTCGGTGTGGGCCTACCAGTCCACGGGGCGCGCCTGGTCCTGGGACGCGAAGGAGACGATGTCGCTGATCACGGCCGGCTTCTACGCCGAGTTCCTGTGGCTGCGCTACGTCTCCGGAAAGCGCGGCCGCATCCCCGTGTACGTCTCCATGGCCGGCTTCGCCTGCATGCTGCTCACCTTCTTCGGCGCGGAGCTGTGCTCCGGCCGCCACGACTTCCTGGGGGGGAAATGAAGCTCCTCTCCCTGAGCTGGACGCACCGCGACCGCGTCTGCGCCGCGCGCGAGACTTTGGCGGGCGTGCCCGTCGAGCGCGTCCTGGCCGACCTCAAGGGCCGCGGCTACGCGGAGGCCGTAGCGGTCTCCACCTGCAACCGCTTCGAGCTGTATGTCGCCGCGCAGGCCAACCAGACCTTGGCCGCCGCGCCCATCCTGGCCGCGCTCGAGGAGCTGGCCGGCGCCGCGCTGGCCTCCCAGGCCGACGTCCGCGAGGACGACGCCGCCGTGGACCACCTGTTCTGCGTCGCCGCGGGCCTCGACTCCCTCGTCGTCGGCGAGACCGAGATCCTGGGCCAGGTGAAGGCCGGCTACGAGACCGCCAAGGCCGCCGGGATGACGGGCAAGCGCCTCAACGTCCTGTTCCAGCGCGCGCTCTTCGTCGGCAAGAAGGTCCGCACCGAGACCGCGCTCGCCTCCGGCTCGCTGTCGGTCCCGTCCGTCGCGGTCCAGCTCGCCGAGACCATCTTCGGCCGCCTCGAGGGCAAGTCGGCCTTGATCCTCGGCGCCGGCGCCATGGCCGAGCTCGCCGCCAAGCACCTGGCCGCGAAAGGCGTCAGCAAGCTCGTCGTCGCCAACCGCACCTGGGACCGCGCCTACCAGCTGGCCGCCCGCTACCAGGGCGAGGCCGTCAAGTGGGAGACCTTCCCCGCCGAGCTCGAGCGGGCCGACGTCGTCATCTCCTCGACCGGCGCGCCGACCGCCGTCCTCACCCACGAGATCGTCAAGGCCGCCGTCCGCCGCCGCGGCGGACGCTCCTTGTTCATGATCGACATCGCGATGCCGAGAGACATCGAGGAGTCGGTCCACGCCATCGACGGCGTGTATCTGTACCGCCTCGAGGACCTCGAGGCGATCGTGGCCAAGAACATGGCCTCGCGCGCGGAGGCCGTCGCCGCGGCGCGCCGCATCGTCGACGCCAAGGCCGCCGAGTTCGTCGCCTGGGCCCGGTCGCTGTCGACCGGGCGCGAGCTCAGCCTCAAGCACTCGGAATACCAGGCATGAGGCTCGCCGCCGTCCTGGCTCTTCTCTCTCTCTGCGCGCCTTTGCGCGCCGCTCCCGCGCCGTACGGCATCCTCCTGCTCGCGCACGGAGGGGACGAGAACTGGAACAAGGAGATCGAGACCTTGCGCTCCCGGGTGAACGCCAAGGTCCCGACCGAGGCCGCCCTCGGCATGGCCGACCCGAAGACCCTTCAGGCCGCCGTCGACCTGCTGGAGAAGCGCGGCGTGGCCCGCATCGTCGCCGTGCCCCTGTTCGTGCAGAGCCGCTCCGAGGTCCTCGACCAGACGCGCTACGCGCTCGGATTGTCCGACACGCCGTCCGAGGCGCTGCGCGCCGGCCTCGAGCGCATGGCCGCGGCCCACGCCCATCACATGCCGGGCGGCCACGGGCATTCCATGGAGTTCTCCACCGAGCGCGTGAAGGCGCGGGAGCCGATCTCGCTGACGCCCGCGCTCGACGACCACGCCCTCGTCGGCCGCATCCTCGTCGAGCGCGCCAAGGCCCTAAGCCGCAGGCCGTCCGAGGACGGCGTCGTCCTCGTCGCGCACGGGCCCGTGGACGAGACGGCCGTGGAGGCCTGGCGCGGCTCGATGGCGTCGCTGTGCCGCTCCTTCAAGGGCTTCCGCAGCTGCGACTTCGAGCTCCTGCGCGACGACGCGGCCCCGCCCGTGCGCGCCGCGGCCGTCGCCGACCTGCGCGCGAAGGTGAGCGCCGCCAGGACCGGCAAGGGACGCGCGGTCGTCCTCCCCGTGCTCATCGCACGCGGCGGCATAGAGAGGAAGATCCCCAAGGACCTCGCGGGCCTCGACTTCGCCTGGGACGGCAGGACCTTGATGCCGCATCCCGGCTTCGACGCCTGGGTCCTCGAGAGGGCGGCGGCTTCCGACGGGGCGAAGGGGCGCCCGTTTGACAGGCCCGCCGCTAATTGATATTTTCTGACGCTTGGCGTTAATCTTTTCTCAAAACTGGCACAGGTAAGAAACGACAAAAATGAGCGAAACCAATCCGAATCCGGCTCCCGACTCGACTCCCAAAGCGCCCGCCGCGCCCGTCGCCGCGGCCCCCGCCAAGCCCGCCGCGCCCGCCAAGCCGATCTCCCGCGGAGACTTCCTCTGGGCCGGCTGGAGCATGCTCGCCGCCTTCTTCGCCGCCTCCGCGGCCGCCGGCGCCCGCTTCATGTTCCCGAACGTGATCTACGAGCCGTCGCAGAAGTTCAACGCGGGCCAGGCCTCGGGCTACGACCTGGGCGTCTCCACGAAGTGGCTCAACGAGCAGCGCGTCTGGATCGTGCGCACGCCGAGCGGCTTCTACGCGATGTGGGCGCGCTGCACCCACCTCGGCTGCACGCCGAACTGGTGGGGCGACCAGAACCGCTTCAAGTGCCCGTGCCACGGCTCCAACTACACCCTCGACGGCGACGTGATCGCCGGCCCCGCGCCGATGCCGCTGTGGCGCACGAAGGTGGAGCTGGCCCCGACCGGCGACCTGATCGTGGACAAGGCCGTCCTCGAGAACAAGCCCGGCAAGCGCGAGCACGCGCCCTACTTCGCGAACTACGCGTCCGCCTGAGGATAAACGACCGATATGCCCACGCTCGACATCGAGAAGATCAAGAAAGAGGTCGTCGACTCCCAGCTCTGGCGGTCCGTCTTCCGCGGCGGCGTCTGGAAGGACACCCCTCGCGACCGCGCCGGCCACATCATCGGCAACGTCTGGCTGCACCTGCACCCCGTCAAGGTCCGCCCTCGCGCGCTCGAGTGGCTGTACACCTGGGGCATGGGCGGCATCTCCTTCGCGCTGTACCTGATCCTGACGCTCACCGGCGTGGCGCTGATGTTCTATTACCGCCCGACGATCGGCCTCGCGTACCGCGACATCAAGGACCTCGAGTTCGCGGTCACGCTCGGCATGTTCCTGCGCAACGCCCACCGCTGGGCCGCGCAGGCGATGGTCGTCGCCGTCATCGCGCACATGGTGCGCGTGTTCCTGACCGGCGCGTATAAGAAGCCCCGAGAGTTCAACTGGGGCATCGGCGTCCTCCTGCTGACGCTCACCTTGTTCCTCTCGTTCACCGGCTACCTGCTGCCGTGGGACCAGCTGGCGATCTGGGCCGTCACCGTCGGCACGAACATGGCCGGCGCCACCCCGGTGCTCGGCAACGAGGGCCCGCTCGGCTCGCTCGTCGGCATGCGCATCAACAACGACGTGCGCTTCACGCTCCTGGGCGGCACGATGGTCGGCGAGAACACCTTGCTGCGCTTCTACGTGATGCACTGCGTGGCGGTGCCCCTCGTCGTCGGGATCCTCCTGATCCTCCACTTCTGGCGCATCCGCAAGGACAGCTTCTCCGCGGCGCCGTACGTCGCCAACGAGGAGAAGGTGGACGTCTGGCCCCACCTCGTCAAGCGCGAGTACATCGCCGCCGCGGCGACCGTCCTCTTCATCATGGTCTGGTCCATCCTGCAGAACGCCCCGCTCGAGGCGATCGCCAACCCGAACGTGACCACCAACCCCTCGAAGGCCCCGTGGTACTTCGTCGGCCTGCAGGAGCTGCTGGTGTACTTCGACCCGTGGATCGCCGGCGTCGTCATGCCCGGCCTGATCATCGTCGGCCTGATCGCGATCCCCTACATCGACACGAACCCGAAGGGCGTCGGCTACTACGCCTGGAAGGAGCGCCCGTTCGCGAACACCCTGTTCATGCTGGGCGTCTTCATGTGGTTCGCGCTGATCTACATCGGCTACGCCCTGCGCGGTCCGAACTACGCGTGGTACTGGCCTTGGGAGGACTGGCTCATGCCCAAGGCGGCGCCGCCGCCCACCTGGAGCGTCTTCGGCCCTCATGGCGTGGCCGCCTACTCGATGCTGCTCGGCATACCGCTGATGGGCGCCGTCGCCGCGGCCTGGATGCTGCTGCCGAAGCTGATCCAGAAGGAGCTCGACGGCAAGAAGACGATGGGCGCCTTCCTGGGCGCCGTCGCCCTCGTCGCCGCCGTCGGCATGGCGCTGGGCAAGATGGGGCCGATCGAGGGCGCCTTCCTGCTCTTCTTCACCGGCGCCTCCTTCTACTACGGCTTCGTCCTGCCGCAGCGCCACATCCGGGCCTTGGACTGGCCTCGCTATCTCGTCACGATGGTCCTGGTCATCAGCACGATGAGCGTCCTCCTCAAGATGTGCGCTCGTCTCGCGTTCAACATCAAATACGTGCTGACGATCCCTTCGATCAGCATGAACTTCTGACATGAGCTACCGAAAAGCATTCATCGCCTCGAACGCACTGATGCTGGCGGCCTTCGTCTGGGCGTTCGCCAAGGACTTCAACGCCGAGTGGAAGCCGTACCAGAAGAAGTACTACCAGATGGCCGCCGACGAGATGGACAAGCAGGCGGCCGCCGAGAAGGACGGGAAGAAGGCCGCGGAGCTCAAGGCCGCGGCGCGCAAGATGCGCCGCTCGCCCCTCGAGGTCAAGCAGATCATCTCCGTCGACCTCGGCCGCTACGACCGCTGCGTGACCTGCCACGTCGGCATGGACGAGTACACGAACACCACGCTGAAGAACACCTTCACGGAGCATCCGTACAAGGCGCACCCGAAGGTGGACACGGCGCTGATCAAGGCGCATCCGTTCAACAAGTTCGGCTGCACCTCGTGCCACTCCGGCCAGGGCCTCGCCACGACCGTGGACGGCGCCCACGGCTGGATCAAGCACTGGGAGAAGCCCATGCTCAAGGGCGTCACCATCCAGGGCTCCTGCGTGAAGTGCCACGACAACTTCGAGTCCATCAAGGGCGCGGAGGTCGCGGCCCAGGGCAAGAAGCTGTTCAACCAGCACGGCTGCCAGGGCTGCCACGCCATCAACGGCAAGGGCGGCGTCATCTCGGTGGAGCTCGGGGACATCTCCGACAAGCCCTTCGAGCGCATCGCCGGGTACAACTTCAAGCGCGTCCGCATCGACGGCAAGGAGCTGCCCGACGAGCACCACAACAGCCACTGGAACATCCAGAACTGGATCCGCGCCCACCTGGTCAACGACCCCGCCGAGGTCACGCCCAACGACCCTTTCGCCAAGCTCAACGCCGAGCCGATCCCTCCGTCGGGCATGCCCGACTTCACCAAGGAGATCAGCAAGGACGAGGCGGACGCGATCGTGGCCTACCTCTCGGGCATGACCAAGGAAGAGGTCATCCCGTACCGCTACCACGTGACGGCCCCGCCCGCCAAGGAGCCCGCGCTGACGGGCGCGGCGCACGGCAAGTTCGTCTATCAGAAGTACGGCTGCCAGGGCTGCCACGGCCTCGACGCCAAGCAGGGCCGCCGCCGCTTCAACGCCCTGGCCGACGGGCAGAAGGAATACGACGAGAAGATGCCCGAGGCCGAGCAGTTCGCGCAGATGATGCTCGGAGCCGAGCCGACTTTGCCGAAGCTGATGGGCACCTACACCCACGAGGAGCTCGTCCGCAAGATCGAGAACGGGGTGTCGGCGGCCGACGCGAAGAAGTGGAGCCCGAAGGGCCCGATGCCGATGGTGTACATGCCGGCGTGGAAGGGGAAGATCTCGAAGGCTGAGCTGGACGACCTCGCGACGTGGCTGCTCAGCATCGGCGTGAAGGACGACAGCGGCTTTTAACGGCCGCACTTACATAGGGGGAATGACATGAACCGCAAGCTGACTTTGATCGCCGCCGTGGCCCTGCTGGGCGCCTCTTTCGCCGCGCCCGTGCGCGCGGCCGAGATGACCGAGAAGGAGAAGGCCCTCTCCAACCCGTACCCGAACGACTTCGGCCCGGACACGCTCCCGGACGCCGTCCTCAAGGCCTACCCGGCCAACGTGCAGGCGGGCTACAAGAAGCTGATCAGCACGAAGGGCGGCTGCGCCCAGTGCCACTCCGCCGCGCGCCCGCTGAACAGCCGCTTCGTCGAGCCCGAAGGCGGGATCGACGACAAGAAGCAGGAGGCCTCTCTCGCCGCCCTCAAGAAGGCGCAGCCCGAGCTGTTCGCCGACGCCACGGTGTGGCAGGTCGAGACCAAGATCTGGAGCCGCTACGTCAAGCGGATGATGAACAAGCCCGGCTGCGGCATCCAGAAGGCCGACGGCAAGGCCATCTACGAGTTCCTGGCCTACGACTCGGTGAAGCGCAAGACCGGCGCCAACGCGGCGGCCTGGGCGGCGCACCGCAAAGGCCTCGTCGACCAGCTCAAGGCGAAGAACCCGAAGCGCTACGACGAGCTGAAGGAAGCGAAGGACCTTTGATCGCTTGAACGACGCCGCCCGGGCGCTGCTCGTCTACGGCTATCAGCCGAGCGGGCATTCCGCGGCGGCCTTCGCCATCGAGGAGGCCGGCCGAAAGGCCGGCCTCTTTTTTTCACGCGTCGAGATCGCGGGGGACCATCACCCCGCGGCCGGCCTGGCCGTCGCCCGCGGCTATCACGGGCTCCTGCGCGCCGCTCCCGGGCTGTACGGCGCGATGTATCGCGGGGACTGGGCTCGCTCTGTCCTGAGGGCGGTCCGCGGCGCCTACCTGAGCCTGGGCGGCGCCCGGCGCCTGCGGGACGGGGTGCGGCGCTCCGGCGCTTCGGTCGTCGTCTGCCCCCAGGCGGCGGTCGCCGCCGTGCTGAGCGAGGCCAGGGCGCGGGGGGAACTCGACATCCCCGTGGTCTCGGTGCTCACCGATTACGGCGCCCACCCTTTCTGGGCCGATCCCCCGGCGGACCTGATCCTGGCCCCGGGCCCCGCCGCCGTGGACGCCCTGGCGGCCCTGGGCGTCCCACGGACGCGCCTGCGCGACACGGGCATCCCCATCGGCACGGCCTTCTCCGACCTCCCGTCCCGGGCGGAGGCGCGCCGCGCCCTGGCCCTGCCGTCCTCGGCTCCCGTGGCCCTCCTCTCGGGCGGGGGGAAAGGCCTCGGCGGGCTCGACCGCGCCGCGGCCGTCCTCCTGGCCGAGAGCCCGCGCGTCCATCTCCTCGTGCTGTGCGGCGCCAACGACCGCCTGAGGGCCTCGCTCTCCTCGCGGCGCGAGGCCGGCTCCCGCCTGCGGGCCTTCGGACCGCAGCCCTCCGCGCTCGTCGCCGCGATGGTGGCCGCCTCCGACCTCCACCTCGGCAAGCCCGGCGGCCTGAGCGCGGCCGAGAGCCTCGCCGCCGGCCTGCCGATGGTCCTGACGAGCCCCCTGCCGGGACAGGAGGAGGCCAACGCCCTCCATCTGCGCGCCGCGGGCGCGGCGATCGAAGGCGGCTCGCCGGAGCGCGCCGCGCGCCTGGCCGCCGCCCTCCTGGGCGACGCCCCGGTCCTCGCGCGCCTGCGCGCGGGCGCGGCGGCCGCGGGGCGCCCCGGCGCGGCGGCGCGCGTCGCCGCCGAGATCGCCAGCCTTCTCGCCGCCTCAAAGGGAAGACTGCCGGTCTCCCTCTGACGGCTCGCCAGGATACACGCGAGCGGGCACCGGAAGGCCGGCCAGGATGTCCCGGGCCGCGCGGGCGGCCTCCCTCCCGCAATCGGCGAACGAGACCGCGAGTTCGCCTCGGACCTCGCCGGCGACGAGCCCCGTCGAGGGCGCGAAGAATGGTATCGAGCGCGCCCGGGAGAACTCACGCGCGGCGGCG
>JACPOW010000104.1:9797-19113 GCA_016191335.1 Elusimicrobiota bacterium
TGACCTCGTCGGGGACCTGCTCGGGCATGACCGCCGCCGGATCCGGCGCGAGCCAGACCGCGTCCGCGCGCCGCCCGGATCGCCGCAGCAGGGCGGAGAGACTCTCCGGCGGCCGGAGCACCGCGTCCTCGATCCCGACGCCGGCGACGAACCCCGCCGCGCTCGCCCGCCGCGCGAAACCGGGCTCCGAGGGAGTCGCGCGCACCGCGACCAGGTGCCTCACGCCTGCCGCCGCGAGGAGTCTTACGATGCGCTCGGGAGACGGGGTCATCTCGACGACGACCGTCGCGGACCGGCGGCCGCGCCCCGGATAAGAGGGGGCGAGCGTCACCACGAGCGGGGCGTCGGCACGTCGCGCCGCCTTCGCGGCGCGCCCGCCGAGCGCGATGATCACTCCGTGCGGCCCCGGGGGCAGGGGCCGTCCGGCGGGTGAAGTCTCGAGGGACTCCGTCCATTGCGAGAGCAGTCCATCGAGGGCCTCCCGGTAAGGCGGTTCGAGCGGCTCGCTGAACACCACGAGCGCGGCGCCGCTCTGATCAGCGCGGATCATCGAAGACATAGCCTTCGCCCTCTACGTAACGGATTCGCCCGCCCCATGTCTCGCCCAACTTCGTTTTGAGCGAAGCGGCCGCCGCGTCGAGCAACTGCCGCGAGCGAGGGGAATCGTAGCCCCACAGATGGTTCCAGAGTTGCTCCGGGGTGTGGCGGACGTTCGGCCGGTTCAGGAACACCCAGAGGAGTCCCGCCTCCTTCGGCGTCAAGCGCACGGACTTCGTCCGGAAGGTGACCAGCCCGGCCGCGTGATCGAAGTCCAGGCCGGCGAAGCGGCCCTGAAAAGCCGGTTCGTGCGAACGCTCGCGCCGGCGCCGCAGGCTGCGCAGCCGCGCGAGGAGCGCCGCCTCCTCGAAAGGCTTGCTGAGATAATCGTCCGCGCCGGCGTCGAGCGCCTGGATCTCATCGATGTCCGAGTCCCTCCCGGTCACCATCAGGACGCCGATGGAGCGGGTCTTCGGGTGCTCTCTCATCGCCCGGAGCAGGCGCTCCCCCGAGATGCCGGGGAGGTTCCAGTCGAGCACCGCGAGATCCACGGGCTCGCCGCGCAGGACGGCGAGCGCATGCGGGGTGTCACCCACGATGACGGCATCGAATCCCTCCGCCGTCAGCCCGGCGAAGAAGCGCGCGTAGAACTCCTTCATCCCTGGATCGTCCTCGACGACCAGGGTCCTTTGCCGCGCAGGAATGCCCATGCCTCATTGTAGGGGAGATTCGGGTTGACCGCACCGGCCGGAACGGGGTATACTACGCAACCGAAGCAAACGAAGCAAACAGAGTATTGGGGTTACTATGCCCGAGCGAACTTACACGACTCACGATATCGCGAGATTCTGCGACGTCTACCCGTCGAGCGTCATGCATTGGATCAACGTCGGGAAGCTCCGGACGCACCGGACGGCCGGCGGCCATCACCGGGTGACGCGCGAGGACCTCGTCGAGTTCCTCCTCGGGCTCAACATCCGGCTGCCCGAAGAGCTCGTCACGCGCAAACGCATCCTCGTCGTCGACGACGACGCGGAGTTGGTCAAGGTCGTCGCCCGCGCCTTCGCGCGGCTCTCGGATTTCGACGTCGAGACCTGCGGCGACGGCATCAACGCGCTCATCCGCATCGGTCAGAACCCGCCGGACCTCGTGGTGCTCGACATCGTCATCCCGAAGATGGACGGCATGCAGGTCTGCCGGGTCTTGAAGAGCCAGCCGGAGACGCGGGGCATCAAGATCATCGCCGTCACCGGACAGAAGCTGCCTTTCAGCGAGAAGAAGCTCGTCGACATCAAGGTCGACGCCTTCTTCCGCAAGCCGCTCGACCTGAAGGCGCTGACCGACCGCGCCGCCGAGCTCCTCCGCGTCGAGCCTGCGCCGCGCCGATCCGTTCGAGCGGAGCGCTGATCCCCGGGCGTCCGCCCATGCCGATGATGACCGCCTCGCCGCTTCCCGTTCCCGCCGACGACATGGCCGGGCTATCGGTGGCGAGGCTCATCCTCGAGCAGCTGAAGCGTGAAGGCGTCCGTACGGTCTTCGGGATACCCGGCGGTCCCGCCACGCCTCTGTTCGACGCGTTCCACGGGGTCCCCGGCCTGCGTCTGGTCTCTCCGCGTCACGAGGCGGGCGCGGCCTTCATGGCCCTGGGCGACGCGCGCGTCAGAGGCGGCGTGGGAGTCTGCCTCCTGACCACCGGCCCGGGTGCCACCAACGCGATCACGGGCGTCGCCGCCGCCAGGACCGACAGCCTCCCGGTCCTGGTCCTGACGGCGCAGACGGCCACCGCGTCCTTCGGTAAGGGCTCCCTGCAGGACTCGACCGAGAGCGGCGTGGACACGGTCGCGTTGTTCCGGCCGATCACGAAGATGAGCGCGATGCTGGCCAACCCGGCCGCCGCCGGCGTCCTCCTGCGCCAGGCCCTGAGGACGGCTATGACGGGCCGCCGCGGCCCGGTGCACCTCAGCATCCCGACGGATCTCATGTCCCGGCCCGCCGCCGGAACGCCTCTCGCGCCCGTCCAGTATCGGCCCTCGACCCAGCTATTCGATCGCGAGGCCGTCCGGCGCTGCGCCATGCATTTATTGGAGGCGCGCCGGCCCGCCGTCCTGGCTGGTCATGGCGTCAACCTCGCCGGCGCTCAGCCGGAGCTCCTCGAGCTGGCCGAGCTGCTCTCCCTGCCGGTGGCCACCACGCCGAAGGGAAAGGGCGCCTTTCCCGAGACTCACCCCCTTTCCTTGCGCGTGTTCGGCCTGGCGAGCTCCCCGGTCTCCGAACGCTATCTGCTGTCGGAGGGCACCGACGCGCTGCTGGTCCTCGGCAGCAGCCTGCACGAGAATTCGACCTCCGGCTGGGATCCTCGCCTCGGCGCCGGCCTCGTGATGCAGCAGGACGTCGACCCGGCGATGCTCGGGAGGAACTACCCTCTCGCGGTCGCGATGGCGGGGGACGCGAGGACGACCTTGCGCGAGCTGCTCTTCGAGCTGCGCCGCCGGATCGCCCGCGGGGAGACTCCTCCGGACGGAGCCCGGGCCGCCTTCGCCCGGTTCAAGGCGGGAGCCTCCCCGTTCCTCGACCCCGGCGCGATGTCGTCGGAGGCCCTGCCGATCAAGCCCCAACGCCTGATGGCCGAGCTCGACGCCGCGTTCCCCGACGACGCGCTGATCTTCCTCGACGTCGGCTGCAACACGCTCTGGGCCACCCATTACCTGAGCGCGACGGGACGCAACGCCTTCATCCATAACTGGGGGGAGTTCGCGGCGATGGGCTACGGCGTCGCCGCCGCCGTGGGGGGGAAGCTGGCCGCGCCGCGGCGCCCGGTGATCGCCGTCGTGGGCGACGGCGGCTTCGCGATGGCCGGGATGGAGGTCTCGACGGCGGTGACCGAGGACGCCCCCGTCGTCTGGATCGTGCTCAATGACGGACGCCTCAACGCCGTGCATCACGGCCAGACGATGCAGTACGAGGGTCGGACGATAGGCACCGAATTCCGGCGCTTCGACGCCGCGGGCGTCGCCTCGGCGCTGGGCGCCTGGTCCCGGCGCGTGGCGCGTCCGGGAGACATCGCGGACGCGGTCGCGGCCGCGCTGGCCTCCGGCCGCCCCGCGGTGATCGACGTGCTCATCGATCCGGACGAGGTCCCGCCGATCCACTCGCGCGTGCGCGCGCTCGACAAGTTGTTCGCGGGAGATATCAGATGAAGACCCTTCCCTCCGTTTCCTCCGACCGCCTGATCGACGAGATCATGGGCTACCGGAAAGCCAAGATACTCATGGTCGCGGCCTACCTGGACGTCTTTACGCCGCTCGTGTCCCCGAAAAGCTCCGACGAACTCGCTCGGACGCTGGCCTTGGACGCCAGGGCCCTCGAGATATTGCTTGACGCCCTGGCCGCCATGGGCTACCTGCGCAAGCGCGGTTGGCACTACGCCAACGCCCCGATCTCGAGCCTCTACCTCGTGCGCGGCCAGCCCGGCTATATGGGCGACAACCTCAAATACCAGGAGATGATCTGGGACGCCTGGGGAGACCTGAAGCACTCGCTCAGCAAGGGCGGGGCGGTGAGGCCTCTCGAGTACTGGCTCCTTCGCCGCAAGGGATTCACGCAGGAGTACATCCGCGGCATGGACAACATCGCGCGCGGGCCGGCGGCCGAGGTCGCCGCGCGCGTCGCCCCCTCGCCGGGGGCCCGCCTGCTCGACGTCGGCGCCGGTCCGGGCACCTACAGCCTCGCGTTCCTGCGCGCCGACCCGGAGATGACCGCGACGCTCCTCGACCTGCCGAGCACGCTCAAGGTCACGCGCAAGGTGCTCGCCGAGCATCCTCGCCTGGCGGCGCGGACGCGCCTGAAGGCGGGCAACTACCGGGACGCCTCTTTCGGCCGGGAGGAGTACGACCTCGTCCTCCTCTCGCACATCACGCATGACGAGAGCCCGGAGGTGAACCGCCGCCTCATCGAGCAAAGCATGTCGGCGCTCAAGCCCGGCGGGAGGATCATCATCCACGACTTCATGCTCGATGCCGGCCGCGTCGCGCCCGTGTTCGGGGCGCTGTTCTCGGTGCACATGCTGGCCTATACGGAAGGAGGGCGGACCTACACCGCCGGAGAATACGCGAAGTGGCTGCGCCGCGCGGGATTCAGACGCCTCAAGAACCACCGAATCGCGGTAAAATCGAGGAACTCCTCTCGGATCATAATCGGCGTAAAGGACAGATAGAGATTGACGACGTTCCTCGCGCTTCTCGCGCTTCTCCATCCCTCGCCGGCCTACGCTGCCGCGCCTCCGGCCGGGGCCCGGGTCCTGACCGTCTGCGATGACGTCCAGGACCCGCTGACGCTGGACCCCCATAAGCAGTTCGCGGAAAAGAACCACACCTTGCTCCAACAGGTGTACGAGGGGTTGGTTCGATTCGACGCGCAGGGGCGCATCGAGCCGGCTCTTGCTGTCTCCTGGAAGCGGGAAGGCCCTTTGCGCATGCGCTTCCGATTGCGGGAAGGCGTACGCTTCCACAACGGAGAGCCTTTCGACGCCGAGGCGGTCCGGTTCACGGTCGCGCGTTATCTCGATCCCAAAACGGGCTTCCCGGCGCTCGGCTTCATCGGGTCGCTCGATAAAGTCGAGATCGTCGACGAGCACACGGTGGACGTGCTCACCAAGTTCCCGGACGGTCTGCTGCTCAACCGCTTGGCAGGCTTCATCCTGATCGTGCCGCCGCGATTGATGAAGGAAAAAGGAGAGGATGCTTTGGAGCGTGTGCCGATCGGAACGGGTCCCTTTCGCTTCGAACGATGGGACCGCGGGCGCGCGCTGTCTCTGAGCCGGAACGAGACGTACTGGAGCCGCGGCTTCCCGAAGGTGAGCGGTCTCGTGTTCAAGTTCATCCCCACGGCGGGGCAGCTCAAGGCGCTGCTCTCGGGCGAGATCGACATCGCGACCGAACTCGCGGGCACGCAGACCACGGAGGCGATGCGAAGCGGTCTCTTGAAGGTGATCAAGGCTCCGAGCTTCTACACCGTGACCGGTTCGCTCGACTCGTCCAGCGCGCCGCTGGCCGACAAGCGCGTTCGCCAGGCGCTGAACTATGCCGTCAACACCGAGGAGCTGATCCGCTACGACCTCCTCGGTAATGGACGCGAGATCGCGACGGTGACGATGGCGGGCGAGGAGGGGCACAATCCCCGCCTCAAGCCCTATCCGTACGATCTCCGTAAAGCCCGCGCGCTCCTCAAGGAGGCCGGGTATGAGAAGGGTTTCCCGCTCAAGACCTTGGTCAAGGTCCAAGGGGAGAGGGCGGCGAAGATCATCGGGGAGCACCTGGCGAAGATCGGAGTCGCGCTCAACGTCAATCTGATCACCGACGCCGAGGTCGTGAAGGCGCTGACGGGCGAGCGCTGGGACATGTTCATCGCCGGCTGTCCCGACCCGATGGCTCACTCGTATTTCATCCAAAGCATCTATCTTTACGGCCATTCTCCCTACCGTGTCGCGAAAAATACGGCCTATGACGCTTTGCTCGAAGAGATGGTCGCGACGCTCGACGACGCCCGGCGGCGCGAACTCGCCGAAGATCTCGACCGGTACATGTACGACGAGGCGCTCCTCCTTTTCCTTTACCAGCGAGTGAAGACCTACGGCGTGGCGAAGGATGTCGATTTCACCCCGTCGATCACCGGCATGCCGTATTTCTTCGGCGTCAGCAAGGGCGGCGGCTCGTGAAGAAGGGGAACAAGCCGTCGTGCTTCTGCCTGGACCGTCTCGAGAAGATCCCGGTTCAAGCGATGGGGCCCGTGCGGCTGAAAGCCGTCTCCGCCCTCGGCCAGATCCCCGGGGCCTCCGTTTTCCACGTCACCGTGCCGCCGCGCAGCCGGCACGACATGATCTTCCATCGCCGGACCCGGGAATGGTTCATGGTCGTGAAAGGGCGCGGCCGGGGCGTGATCGGCGGGCGCCGGGTGGCGTTCCGGCCGGGCGTGATCGTCTACATGCCCCCCGGCGTCCCCCATCAGATGATGACGTCTTCCTCCGCGATGGAAGCCGTCGTCGTGTTCTCCCCGCCGCTGAAGCTGTCGGGGCGCGGGATCGACGTTCACCGGGCATGAGGATCCGTCTTTCCGGGTCGGACCTGATGCGTCCTGACGCGGCATTGACGCGGCGGCTTTGCGGGCCTATGCTTAGGACCGTGAGAACGCTCCGAGCGGCGCTCGCTCTCCTCCTCGCTTTCGCCGTCCCCGTCCGCGCCGAAACCGCCGCCGACCCGCTGTGGTACCTGCTCGCGACCTCCGCGCCGGCCTCGGACGCGAGGGCCGTCTCGGCCGAGGGCGAGGGCCCCGCCGACGCGAGGGGCCTGGCCGCCCTCCAGTCCGACCTCCTTCTCCTCTCCGACGGCTTCGAGGGCTTCCGCGACGAGGCGCAGGTCAAGGAGACCCTCGCGCGCCTCGAGCCCCGGATGTCTCCCGAGCTCAAGCCGTTCTTCAAAGACCGCGCCTCCAGCCTCGACGCGATCTACCGTACCTTGGCGGTCGCCGATTACACCTGGGCGCAGCGCTTCCCGGAGCCGCCCTGCGAGCCTCTCGCGGCCCGCCGGACTTTGCTGTCCAGCCGCGACGGCCTGTTCCAGAGGGAAAAAGGGGAAGCGTCGCCGTGGCTCGTGTCCTTGCTCGGCCCCCAAGCGGAGGGGAAATCCGCCGAGCAAGCCCTCGACCAGGCGTCGTCCCAGGCGAGACTGACCGGCGCCGGATACGAGCGGCTCCGCGCCCGGGTCCGCAAGCTGACCATGGCGCTCGCCTCCGACAAGGCGGTCGGTTCCTCCCGCTCCAAGCTTTACTGCGCCCGCGCCGCCGCCTTCGCGGACCTCGCCGCCGCTCAGCGCGTGAAGGAGGCGGCCCTCGTCTCAGCCGCCCGCGTCGTCGCCCGGAAGCCTGAGGAGAGCGTTTTCGTCGTCGTATGGAGGGACAGGCGCGCCGCGGCCGTCCTGCTGAGGACGAAGAGCGGTCCCATGCTCGTCACCGACGCCGCCGTCGTCGCCGAGACCGACCATCCCGGCCTTTTCGCTTACTCCGCGGACTCAAAGCCCATCGAGCTCACGGCGTCGGTCGTGCGCCGCCATTCCGCGTTGGGCGTGGCCGTGCTCGCCTATGCCGAGGACGTGCCCCGGCCCGCCCTCGCCCTTTCGGCCACGGTCCCCGCGAAAGACGACCTCGTCGCCGCCGTCGGCCACACTTCGGTCTCGGGCCTGTGGACCAGGACGTCGGGTCTCGTCACCAAGGCCGGTGAGGCCGGTTTCCAGACCGACGCCGCCGTCTCTCCCGAGATGAGCGGCGGCCCCGTCCTCGACGAGGCGGGGGAGGTCGCGGGCCTGCTCGTGCTGCGCCCGGCAGACACGGAGGAGGGCCGCTGGCCCGTCGCCGTCCCGGCCCCCGTCCTCAGCCGCTGGCTCGACGATCCCTCGTCCGCATTCGCGGCGGTCCCGGCGACCGAGGTCATCGAGGATGCAGGCACCTCCGCCATCCTGACCCGTGCCGGTCCCAGTTCCAGCGTCCTGACCGAAGCCGGCCTCGGCGCCTGGAACATCCCCAATCTCCCGCCCCCGCCGCCGACGCCGCGCGGTGTTTGCGTGCAAAACTGCGGCGGACCGAGTTCCTCGGGCTCGTCCTACTCCGGGGGCTACTCGAACAACGGGAGCGCGGAGTTGGGCCAGGCCCTCGGGGAATTGGGGGCCGTCCTCATCCTCAAGGGCATTCCCGCGCTGTTCCGGGGCATCGGGAAGCTGTTTAAGGGGAACGGCGTCTCGACGCCCAAAGCTCCGGCCATCGCCAAGGCCGCTCCGGCGCCAAAAACAAAACCCGCGCCTCCGCCGCCCCCGCCGCCCAAACCCACGTGCCGGCTCAAGAAGGCCGGCGCCCCCGCGAAGGCGGGCGCGGAGCCGTTCGAGGTAGCGGTCGTGGTCTCGTGTGAGGGCGGCAAGGTCCCGCTGTCCGGACACTCGGTGAAGTATACGTTCGAATGGGACGGGAAGCCGTCCACGCAGACGGTGACCGTGCCCACCGACGAGAGCGGTCTCGCGCCCCTCGTTGTGCAGGTTTCGAATGACGAGACCAAGGTCGAGAAGGTTCGCGAGATATCCGAACGGAGTCACGATGAGTTGGATCATTATGACCCCGACATGAAGGATCCGGAGGAGGCCATGGAGCCGAAAGAAGACGAGTCCGCTCCGGCTCCGTCCGTGATGAGTCGAGATACCGGCCTGATCACGGCCGCGGACACCGTGACGATCGCGAAGACGGCGACGACCGCGGCCGTCGAGGCCGAAGAGGCTGTCGCCGCCTCGATGGGGGCCGCGAGGGCGGCTCGGATCGCGAACGCGGCGCGGGCGGGCGGAATTTTTAAGCTCGCTGGGCGCGGCAAAGTCTTGCGCGTGATTGCGACCTTCACCCTTTCGGGAACCGCGGCGACCGTCGCAGGCGCGGCTATAGTGGTGGTTACGGTCAAGCAGACGTTCGACATCGGGTGGGCCATCGGCAGCGTCGCTGAGGGGGAACTGTCCGAGATTCAGCGCGGATTGCGCTCTGATGAGCGGAACGACTGCGAATACGCCCGCCGATGGCAGTTGGACCGGGCGGGAATCACGGAAGAGCATAAATTGGCTCATGACAGATTTTTGTGAACGTGGAGCCATCCCCAGGGATGGAACACGCCCATCCACGGGGTGCAGACCTGGATGATTTTCAAGCGCATATACTCGTCATCGCGGTAGCCGTAGGCGCGGCGAACGAGATTCTTGGC
>JACPOW010000105.1 GCA_016191335.1 Elusimicrobiota bacterium
CACGACGCTGACGGACGACCGAGGGGCATTGTAAAGCCCCGAAGTCGGGGTTAGACTTAAGAACGGCGCTTCGGCGCCGAAAATCGCGCCGCCGGAGCTGCCGGCCGATTCAAAAACGGGTTTTTCTACAGCTTCGTTAGGAATACCCGACGAATTGACACGACTCAGAGCGCATGTCCCCTGTGAACAAACAAAGATGGCCGGTTGCACCATGCTCCGCCAGGACGAAAGGGAGCTTCCGTCGTCCGCCACGCCCGATCTTTGATGTCGCAAATTGCGACATCAAAGACTGGGCCTCTTCCGGGTTCAGGCGGAATATCTTAATAGCCGCCGCCGCAGATCGTCTGCGTTATGCCGCATCGGAACAAGAATGAACGATGAAGAGAGCGCCGCCATGGAAACGGCGAAACAGCTGGGGATACCCTATGCCTCGTTCGCGAACAGGATCCTGACGATGCAAAAGGGCCAGGGCCTGACGGCCATGGTCCCGAAGGATATTGCCCTCAACGACCTGGTCTTCCCGTTGTTCATCGACGGAAGCGTTCTCGCCGTCGCCATGGCGAACCCGGCGGATCAGGCCCTCATCGAACGGCTCCGCCAGGCCTCCGGGCTGGAGATCCAGCCTTTCATCGCCGTCAGGCAAGAATTGATCCGCGCGGTCGAGGAATCCTATGCATGAGAGCCTGACCACCCCCGCGAGGAATGAAGATGCTTAAGGTATTGCTGCTCTCCGTGGTCATCGGTCAGATCGCGCGGCCCTTCCTCCTCACCGAGTCGGGCCTGCAGCTGGCCGCCATCGGCCTGCTCTTGTTGCTCGTCATGAAGGGGGCCCAGGCGGCCCCGAGGAAGGAGAAGCTCCACCCTTACACCCGGCTCATACTCACGCCGCTGAGCCACCGGCTCGCGATCCCCGCCGCCTGGGTCTATCTCCTGAGCTGGGCTTACGCGCATTCCACGCTGAGCCGGACCGTCGCCGGCCTGCTGCGCGGCATAAATTCGTAACAGCAATCAGGCAATATTCCTTTGCGCGGCGCCGACGCGTCGAACGACCATGGATAACCGCCCTGAGCCGCCGCAGTTCCCTGACCAGCCCCCCGGGGGATTCGACGCCTCGACCGTCAACGACCTCGACACCGCCCGCCTGGCTTTGCGCTGGGCGCTGGAGCGCCTGCACCGTCTCGGCGCGGAGCTCAACGAGGCGCGCCAGGAGGCGGCAAAGGCCCTCAAGGCGCGCGACGAGGCGGCGCTGGATTCCCGCGAGAAGGACGAGACGGTCAAGCGCTGGCGCGAGACGGTCAAGGCCTGGGAAGCGTCCATCTCAGACCACAAGAAGATGGAGGACCAGCTCCGGGAAGAGCTGAAGCGCGAGATGTCGCGCGAGCAGGACGCGCATGTAAAGGAAGAGCGCCTCCAGCTGTCCATGCAGATCGACGCGCTCAAGCGCGAGATCGCCGCCCGCGAGGCCATGATCGGCGGCCTGCGCCGCGAGGTCATCGACGCCGTCAAGGACGCCCGCCAGGACGCCGAGCGCGAGCTGCAGGCCGCGCTGGCCCACCAGGAGAAGGCGCTGTCCGACACCAAGACCTCCTTGCTCGAGCGCCTCAAGATCCAGACCGAGGCCATCCGCGCGAAGGAAAAGGACCTCGAGAGCCAGCAGCGCCTGCTCGACGAGCAGATCAAGACGAAGGAGGGCGAGTTCCGGCGCCGCTACGAGCGCGACATCGAGGACCTGCTCAAGCACAACCGCGAGGCGCTGGCCCGCGAGGAGCACGCGCTCGGGGAGAAGTTCGAGGCGAAGATCGCCCAGTTCGAGGCGCGCCTGCGCCAGAAGGAGCACACGCTCGAGGACCATCGCCGGCACCTCGACGAGGAGCACGCCAAGCGCACGGCCGAGCTCGACCGCGTCTATCAGCACAAGAACGAGCAGGAGTGGGGCCGCCTGCAGGAGCGCCTGGAGGCCGAGCGCCGCTTCCTCGAGGAGCATTACCGGGAGAAGGAGGCCCATCTCGACGAGTCGCTGCAGGAACGGAACAAAGCGGTCCTCGCCCATCACGAGAAGCAGGAAGCCGAGCTCGTGGCGAAGTACCAGCAGCTCCAGGACCAGCTCGTCCTGAAGGAGAAGGACGTCTGGAAGCAGCAGCAGAAGCGCATCGAGGACATCCTCGCCAAGAGCCGCGCGGAGCTGGCGAACCAGCGCGCGGAGATGGAGGCCGAGTACGCCGCCCGCGACGCCGCGCTCAACGAGCGCCTGCGCGAGATGGAGACCGGGTATCAGAAGAAGGAAGAGGAGATCTTCCACCGCCAGCAGGAGCTGCAGGACCACTACCGGGCGAAGGAGGAGGAGCTCGGACGGCGCTTCCTGCAGATGCAGACGGAGTGGACCGAGCGCGAGAAGCAGCAGTGGGAGGCCCACCAGGCCAAGCTGCGCGAGAGCCTCGCGTCGAGCCGCCAGCGCCTCGAGGACGAGCGCGGCGAGCTCGAAGCCCGCTACCGGGTCAAGGAGGAGGAGCTGGGCGCCGCGCGCGCCGCCGACGTCCAGGCCGCCGAGAAGGCCCGCGCCGAGATGGAGGCCGAGCTCGCCAAGCGCCAGGCCGAGATCGACGCCTCGTTCTCCGGACGCTGGGCCGAGCGCGAGCGCCGGCTGCAGCAGGAGCACCGCGACTCGCTGGAACGGGCCCGGACCGAGTTCGGCGAGCAGTCCGCCTCCGAGCGCCGCGCGATGGAGGCCGCCGCCTCGAAGCGCGAGGAGGAGCTGTCGCTGTCCTTCATGGCCCGCGAGGGAGAGCTGCGCCGCGTGCTCGCCGCCGAGCAGGCGCGCTGGAAGAAAGCCCACGACGACGCCGCCGAGGCGCTGCAGCAGCAGCTCCTCGACCAGGCGCTCAAGCAGGAGGCCCAGCACGAGGCCGCGCACGAGACGAAGCTGCAGGCCCTCGAGGAGCAGTTCCGCCGCCGGCTCATCGACGAGCTCAAGCGCCTGGAGGCCAAGCAGGCCGCCCTGGCGCGCGAGGCCGAGGGCCGCGCCCGCGCCGAGCGCGCCCACGCGGAGGAGGTCGCCGCCGCCGAGCTGTCCGCCAAGCGCGCCGCCCTCGACGAGGAGCGCGAGACGCTGCGCCGCCAGGCCGCGGAGACGCAGATGCGGCTCGAGGCGAGCTACGCGGAGAAGGAGCGCGCGATGCGCGAGGCCGCGTTCGCCCGCGAGGCCCAGGTCAAGACCGAGGCCGCCGCCCAGGAGGAGCGCTACCGCAAGACCTACGAGGACGCCGTCGCCCGCGAGCGCGCCGTGCTGGCCGAGCGCGCCGCCGGGCTCGAGGCGTCGCTCAAGGACAAGTACGCCCGCGAGCAGGCCGCCCTCCAGCAGGCGTGGACCGCCCGCGACAAGGAGTGGGCCGCCCAGCGCGAGGCCATCTTCCGCGCCGAGCGCGAGCGCCTGGAGGCTTCCTTCCGCGAGAAGGAGGCCGCCGTCGCCGCCCTGCGCCAGGAGCTCGAGCAGCGCTTCGAGCTGCGCGTGAGCGAGCTCGACGCCCAGCACGCGCGCAAGGCCGCCACCCAGGAGGAGTCCTGGAAGCGCCGCCAGCAGGAGCTCGACACCCAGCGGCTCCAGCTGCAGATCGAGGCCCGCGACCGCGAGGCCGCCTCGCAGGCCCTGCGCGCCGAGCTCGAGGGACGCATGCAGAAGGTCATCGACGAGCGCATGGCCGAGCTGGCCCGCGCCGAGTCGGCCCTGCAGCAGGCCTGGATCCGCAAGGAAAGCGAGATGCAGGAGGAGCTCTCCCACCGCGAGGCGGTGTGGCTCAAGGCCCAGCGCGACACCATCGAGCGCGAGCGCAAGCAGTGGGAGGACGAGCGCGACGTGGAGCTGCAGCAGCGCCGCCGCGAGCTGGAAGCCTCGCTCGCCGCGCGCGAGAAGCTGGTGGAGGAGGCCCTGCGCGGCCGCATGAAGGAGACCGACGCCGCCCTCATCGCCAAGGAGCGCGAGCTGATCGCGACCTACGAGGAGCAGGCCGCCCGCGCGCGGGCCGAGTTCGAGCACTCGCTGCGCGAGCGCGAGGAGACCCTGCGCCTGAAGGCCCGGGAGGCCGCCGAGCGCGAGTCGACCCTCCTGCGCGAGGAGTCAGAGCGCCGAGAGGCGGCCGCCGAGGCCCGCCGCCGGGACCTCGAGAAGGCGTTCGTCGAGCGCCGCGCGAAGCTCGAGGACGACAACGAGCGCCGCCGCAAGGAGCTCGAGAGCTCGCTCGCCGCGGAGCGCGAGGCCCTGCTGGCCCAGCACGAGGCGCGCACCAAGGAGCTCGAGGCCGAGAAGACGCGCCAGGGCTCCCTGCTCGCGCAGAAGGAGGCGGAGATCTCCGAGCGCTACGGCGAGCAGGAGCGCCGCCTGCGCCAGGAGCTCAACATGGCGAAGATCGAGTACGCCTCGCAGTTCGACGACAAGCTCCGCAAGCTCGCCGAGGAGCGCGAGACCCTGCGCAAGGACTACGAGCAGAAGCTCCGCGACTTCGAGGCCCGCCGCAAGCCCGGCGCGTGATCCCCGCCGTCTCCTGATCTATTTCCGTAGATAATCACTCGTCCCGGGACGAGTATTTATCTATTCCCGTAGATCAAAGTTCCGGTCGACGCAGGAAGAGGAGGCGGAACTCCGCGGCCTCTCCCCAGGCGAGCCTGACCGCGTCGAGGTAGGCGCGGCCCTGCTCGGCGTACTTGTCGCGGATCTTCGCCGCGGATCTTTCCTCGACCTTCTCGCTCTTGAAATCGGCGACGACGAGGCGTCCCTTCAGGCGGTACACGAGGTCCGCGGCGCCGCGCACGACGGTGTTCCCGTCGGCGTAGGCGAACGGAACCTCCCGCCCCAGTATCTCGGCCCCCGCCAGCTCCTTCGCGGCGGGAGAGGACAGGAAGGCCTTCAGCACGGAGGCGGCCTCGAGCTCGGCCTGCGCCCAGCGCGGGCCGGGGGAGCGGCGCTCGAGAAGGACGCGCGCCGCCGCGCAAGCGGCGGAAGGGTCCGCCGTCGAGGCGAAGTCCCAGCCCTGGAGCGTGAGATGGCACAGCTGCCCGACCTCGGCGCCCGCGCGGCTCCCCCCCGGCTCGTCGGGCGCGGCGGGACGCTTGGGCGCCTCGCGCAGGTAGGCGGTGGCGGCGCGGGCGCGGGGCGCGTCGGCCCCGGCGCGCAAAGACGCGCGCCCGGCCCAGGCGCGGGCGGTCGCGGCCGCGTCGGCGGCGGAGGCGGAGCGCGTGGACGGCGCGGCCTCGGGCTCCGGGACCTTGCCGGCTTCGATCAGGAGCACGGGCAGGGCCCGATCCAGCCCCCCGCGCGGCCAGGCGCCGGCGGCGTCGAGATGCGAGGCCAAGGAGCCGGACTCCGCCTTCTCGCGGCCGAGGAGGATCAGCTGCTCCTTGGCGCGCGTCATCGCGACGTAGAGGAGGCGCACGGACTCCCGGCGCTCCATCCGCTTCTCGCGCGCGTCGGCCAGCGCGGACGCGGCCGAGGCCTCCGCGCCGACGCGCAGCGCGGTGCGGCCCGTCGTCCAGTCCGGGCGCGCCGAGGGCTTGTCGCCCGTCGCCGGGCGCGCGGAGAGGTTCGCGACGAAGACGACGGGGAACTCGAGGCCCTTCGACTTGTGCACGCTCATGATGCGCACCGCCTCCAGGCGCTCGTCGGCGAGCGGGCTCTCGCCCTCGCGCCGCGACTCGCGCGCGGACTCCCGCACCTCGGCGGTGAAGTCCTTGAGCGTGGCCCCGCGCGACTCCGACGCCTCGGCGGCGAGCCGCTGCAGCTTGAGCAGGTTGGAGATGGTCTGCTGGCCGTGGTAGGCGCGGGCCGCGAGCTCCGGCAGGCGCGTCTCGGTCAGGGCGGCGGAGACGAGCTCGCCCAGGGGGGCGCGTCCGGCGCGGGCGCGCAGCGCCCGCAGGGTCTCGAAGAGACGGGCGGCGGCGCGCCTCTCGTCCTCGGGCAAGGCCCGGGCCGGCGGGTCCTTGCGGTAGTCGAGCGCGTCCGCCCGCGCGAGGGAGAGCAGGCCGTCGTCGCTGAGCGCGGCCAGCGGCGAGCGCAGCAGGCCCGTCACGGCGACGCAGTCGTCGGGGTCGTCGAGCGCGCGCAGGAGATTGAGGAGGTCGCCGATCTCCGGCGCGCCGTAGAAATGGCGCTCGATCTCGACGGCGTAGGGGATGCCCGCGCGCTTGAACGCGTCGAGGAAGGCGGGCAGGGCGGAGGAGGAGCGCAGCAGGACGGCGAAATCCTTCAGGGGGCGGCCGGGCTCGGAGAGGATGCGGCCCGCGACCCAGGCGGCCTCGGTGCGCTGGCACAGCGCGGCGTCGGCCTCGCCCGAGGGGTCGCTCACCGCGACGACGCGCACGCCGGAGCCCTCGAGCTCCGGCTTCGCCGGGACGATGCCTTTATAGACGGGCTGGACCCCGGCCTCCGCGCGCATCACGAGCGAGAAGACGGCGTTGACCGGCGTCACGACGCCGGGGACCGAGCGGAAGTTGGCGGTCAGGTCGCAGGACAGCGCGCCGCCCGCCTGGAGCCGGCCGATGAAGCCCTCGTAGGCGGCGATGTCCGCGCCGCGGAAGCGGTAGATGGACTGCTTGGGGTCGCCGACGACGAAGAGCCGTCCGGGCGCGGGCGCCACCTCGCGCCAGGAGCGGGCGGAGCGGCCGGGGGCCTCGGACAGGTAGAGGAGCAGCTCGCCCTGCAGGGGGTCGGTGTCCTGGAACTCGTCGACGAGGATGGCGGCGAAGCGGCGCTTGAGCTCCTCGCGCGGCCGCGGGTGGTCGCGGACGAGGTCCCGGGCTCGGCGCAGGAGGCCGTCGAAGGAGACCCAGCCGCGGCGCGCGTACTCGCGGCGCAGGCGCTCGGCGAACGGGGCCAGCAGGCGCGCGGCGCGCCGGGTCGCGGCCTCCCCGCGCGGCGACGCGGCTCTCGCGATGAGGCACAGACGCTCGTACTCCTCGGCCCCCGCCTCGTCCTCCTCCCAGGCCTTGGGCCACTTCGCGTTCGGGACCTCGGGAGGCGCGGGCGCGTCGAGAGGCGGGTCCTCGGCCTCGGCCGCGTCCGCCGCGGCGCTCAGGCGCTCCTCCGCCGCCGCCAGCGCGTCGAGGACCCCTCCGCGCGGCTTGGGGCGGCCGGCCGGCAGCGCGGCGGCGCGCTTCGCCAGCGCCCTCAGGGCCGCCGCGGCGGCCGGGTCGGGCGCCCCGACGGACCCCTCGGCGAACCGCTCCGAGCCCAGCTCGCGGGCCAGCGCCTCCAGCTCCTCGAGGGAGACGGCGGCGAGCATCTCCAGCCAGCGCGCGCGGCGCGGCGGACGCTCGCCCAGCTCGTCGTCGAGCCAGCGCGCCCACTCCGAGACGAACAGCTCGTCGAACCCCTCGCCCTCGTCGACGCGGAAGCCGGGGTCGACGCGGGCCTCGAGCGGGTACAGCCGCAGCAGCTGCGAGCAGAACGAGTGGATGGTGCCGATCGGCGCCTTGTCGAGGTCCTCGAGGGCGGCGCGCGCGCGCGCCAGGACCGCCGCGCCGGGGGTCTTGAAGCGCGCCTCGAGCTCCGCGAGGGTCCGGTCGGCGCGCTCCGCGGCCTCGGGAGAGAGGACGCCCGAGGAGAGGCGCGCGGACAGCTCCGCGAGGCGCTCCGACAGGCGGACCTTGATCTCCCCGGCGGCCTTCTCGGTGAAGGTCAGCGCGACGACCTCCTCGACGAGCGAGGGCTTCTCCCCGGCGAGCACGAGGAAGAGGATGCGGTCGGTGAGCAAGGTGGTCTTGCCCGTGCCGGCGCCGGCCTCGACGATGACGCTGGCGTCGAGGCTCAGGCGCGCGCGGTCGCGGTCGGTCTTGTCGGGAGCCTCGGGCATGCTCCCGGATTATAGGAACTTAGGCAGACCGAGGAAGCGGCGCAGGGGCTCGTGGTCCGCCTCGCCGCCGGCGCGGACCTTCGCCTCGTACGCGCGGAGGGCGTCCTCGCGGACCGCGGCGTCCCGGAAGTAGATCCTCTGCGGGTCGTACTTCGTCGTCTTCGACGCGGCGTGGCGCTGGAAGAAGGCGTGGAGGTCGCCGAGGGTGCCGACGAAGACGTGGGGGATGGTCTTCGGCGCCTGCCTCTTGCCGAAGAACTGCCGCACCGTCGGGTCCACGACGATCTGCCCGTCGGGCAGGTCGAGGAGGACGTAGTAGTGGAACTGGGCCTCGACGAGGCGGGCGGGGACCCCCTGCGCGCGCAGGAGCAAGGCGAGCTTCGGCGCCGCGTCGCCGCAGCACGACTCGTCGAGCGTGGTGTGCGGGCCGTTCCAGCCGCCGAGGGCCACGCTCTCGCGCAGGGCGGGAAGGGCGCGGGCGACGGCGCCGCGCACGATGTCGAGCTGGAGCGGCTGCCGGAAGGTCGGACCCGGCTCGACGGCGAGCCGCGGCGTGACGGCGTCCCCGTCCGAAGCCGCCGCGGCGCCGTCGAAGAAGTCCGCGTAGCGGCCGAGGGGCCCGTCCGTGCCGGACGCGTCCGGAGCCGCGGGCACGGAGGCGAGCGCCTGGAGGATGACGGGACGGGCGGCGGGAACGGCCGGCGCGACGCGCAGCGGGGAGGCCTGGGAGGGAGCGGGGAGGAGCGAGGGGACGAGGCTCGCGGGGGCCGCGAAGGGAGCGGGCGCGAGGCCGGCGAAGGCCGACGGGAGGACGGCCGGCGCGCCCAAGGGCGCGAAGGCGAGCCTCGGGACGGCCACGGAGACCGGGGCCGCGGCGCGCGCCGAGACGGCCGCGAGCGCCAGGGCCAGCATCAGCCGGAAAGGGCGCGAAATCCTCATGATATCAGTATAGTCTTCTCCGTCGCCCGACGCCTGAGGCGAAGGTCCCCTCGGGGCTGGGCCTTACGGCCGACGGCATCCCCCGGATTGCGCCCTTCCTCCGGAAATCGCATCATGAAAGGATGAGGAACTGGTCCCTGCGCGCGCGCCTGACCGCGGTCCTGGCGACCACCTTGGGCGTGTTCGCCGCGGTCTCCACCGTGGCGTATCTGACCCACAGCCGGGCCGAGGACCGGCTCGGCAGCGGGTTCGCCGACCAGATCATGGTCCTCTCCGAGCTCCCCTCCCACCGCAGCCAGCTCCGGCGCATCGACGCGTTCGCCGACAATTACCTCACCACGCGCGACCCCGTCTGGCTGGAGCGCCGCGCCGAGCTCGTCCGCGGCTTCGTCGCCACCCACGCGCGCATCGGGACCTTGCTCCACGAGCCGTACGAACGCGTCGAGTGGGAGAAGATGGGCCGCGAGTTCGCCGCCTATGACGCCGCCCAGCTGGGCCTGTTCCGCCGCGTCCGCGGCGGGAGCGTCACGCGCGTCGAGGCGATCCGCCAGGCCATCGACAACGAGACCATCGACGACCACATCGAGCGCATGTCCCATTTCGGGCGCCTCTCCATGGTCCGCCTCGACATCCAGCGCCGCGCGGCCCGCGAGGCCGCCTTGCTCACCTTCGCCGCGGTCCTGGGCTTCGGACTCTTCGGCTCGGTCGCCGTCGCGGCGGCCGTCTCGCGCATCATCCTCCATCCGATCGCCGGCCTTCGCGCGCAGGCCGGCTCCTGGAAGCTCGGCAAGCCCTGGGTCCTCGAGATGAAGGACGGCCCGCCCGAGGTGCGGGACCTGTTCTCCTCGATGAGGTCCATGGCCGACCAGCTCAACGCGCAGTACGAGAAGGAGCTCCAGATGGGGCGGCTGAAATCCCAGCTCGTCTCGGGCGTCAGCCACGAGTTCAACAACGCGCTGGCCGTCATCCACACCGCCCACGCCCTCCTCAAGGAGAACGAGCCGGCCACCGCGGAAGCGGCCCCCTGGCACGAGATGCTCGCCGCGAACATCCGCGCCCTCTCGACGATGGCGACGAACCTGCTCAACCTCGGGCGGCTCGAGGCGGGGAAGTTCGACCTCGAGATCCAGCGCGTGGACGCCGCGGCGCTGCTGCGCGGGGCGCTGACCCGCCTGGAGATCCTCGCGACGCGCAAGAAACTCTCGGTGCGCCTCGAGGCGCCGGAGACGGAGCTCCCCTGCGCCGGGGACCCCGACGCGCTCTCCCTCGTCGTCGCGAACCTGTTCACGAACGCGGTCAAGTACACGCACGAGGGCGGGACGGTGACGCTCGGCGCGCGCGAGCTGGCGGGAGGGCGCGTGGAGCTCTCCGTGTCGGACACCGGCATCGGCGTGGCGCCGGCGGACCGCGAGAAGATCTTCGCCGGCTACTACCGCGCGGAGGAGGGCAAGCGCACGGCGAAGGGCTTCGGCGTCGGGCTCGCGCTGTCGCGCATGATCCTCGAGGCGCACGGCACCGACCTCGAGCTCGAGACGGAGCAGGGCAAAGGGTCCCGCTTCTCCTTCCGGCTGCCGGCCTACACCCTCGGCGCCGCGGCGGACCTCAGGACGCCATCAGCTTATTGAGCAGGCGCAGCTCGCTGGCGTCGAGCCAGAAGCCGTGCCCGGCGCACTGATCCACCCGCAGAAGCTCGTTGCCCAGGCCGCCGTTCATCATGTCCTCGAGGCAGACCGGGCATTTCGCCTCGCCCTGGCGCGGCTTCAGCGGCCCCTTGGCGACGGCCGCGGTGAAGGCCGCCGGGTCGGCGACCACCTTCGCCAGCTCGTCGAAGTCGTACCAGCGCCCCTTGCACTTCGGGCACTCGTCGAGGATCATCTCTCCGGCGACGATCTCCTCCATCGGAGAGAACGGGCACTTCGGGCAGTCGCGTTCGCGCATGAGGGGAGTGTAGGGCGCTTTGCGCCCCCCCGTCAAGCCCCGGGGACGGGCGCGCGCAGGCCGCGCGCGCGCGACGGGGCGTGCGCCTTGCGGCAGACGGTCGGGAACTCGCACCAGGAGCAGTGGCCGCGCTCCCCGTCCTCGGGACGGATCGGGAAGCGCCCGGAGGCGATCGCCTCCACGCGCTCCGCGAGGATCTTCAGGAAAGGCCCGCGGGCGAGGCCCCAGTCCTCGGCGGTCAGCGCGGCGGAGCGCTCCTCCCCCTCCTCGACCTCGAGGAACAACAGCTCGGCCCCGCCGAAGGAAAGCCCCTCGCCGGCGGCGGCGCCCGCGAGCTCGGCGTAAAACGGGAGCTGATGCAGGTCGCCCGCGGCGGCCTGCTTGGCCAGGTTCTTCCAGCGCGCGCTCGAGCGCGTCTTGTAGTCCACGACGCGGAAGGTCCCGCCCGCCTCGTCGGCGTCGATGCGGTCGGCCACGCCCTTCCACGGCACGCCGCCCGGGGCGCCCTCCGGGGGGCCGCCCCGCAGGCTCGTCTCGAACAGGCGCGGCCGGATCTTCGCCTCGCGCAGGCGCTCGAGGTCCCAGGCGATGAAGCTCCGCAGGCGCGCGCTCATGTCCAGGCGCGCGGACTCCCACAGCAGCGGGTAGATGCCGAGGGCCCGCCAGTCGTTCTCGCCGAACACCGCCGCGGCGGCGGCGTCGAAGGCCGGGGCCCAATCCTTCTTGCCGGCCCAGACCTCCTCGGCCAAAGACGAGTAGAAGCGCTCGAGCACGGCGTGATAGACCAGCCCGCGCGCCTGCGGCGTCAGCTCGCTCTTGTCGGAGCCCTCCTCGCGGTCGCCGAGCCCGAGCACGCGCGCCGCGAAGAAGCGGACCGGGCAGGTCGCGTACAGGTCGAGGGCCGTCGGGGAGAGCCCGGAGGCCTTGAGCTTCGCGAGCTCGGCCGCGATCGGGCGCGTCAGGCCGTCGTGCGCCCCGGGGGCGCCGCGGTCGTTGAGCGCGGCGACGCGGCGGAGGCCCTCGGCCAGGGCGGCGGCGTCGAGCGCGGGGTCGGGCGAGCCCCCCTCGAGCACGGCGAGCAAGGACGCCTCGCGGGGCGTGAGCAGGCCCGCGGGCGAGGAGCGCAGGCGCTCGGCGGGCTGGCGCGGGACGCGGCGCGCGTCCCCCTCGCCGGGCGCGGGCAGGCCCGCGGCCCGGCACAGCTCGCGCAGATAGGTCGACGGCACCGAGGCCTTGCCCGCCTCGTCGGAGCGCGGGTAGATCAGCACGAGGCGTTCCTTGGCCGAGGCGACGGCGAGGTAGAACAGGAGCCGCTCCTCTTCGTGGCCGGCGGCCTTGCGGCCGATCCAGTAGCCGGCGGGATGGCGCAGGACGGAGCGCGCCCCGTCGCGCAGGAGCGGGTCCTCGAGCACCTGCCGCGGGAACAGCTTCTCCTTCAGGCCGATCATCACGACGGCGCGGAAGCGCTGGCCGCGCGCGTCCATCGCGTCGAGGGCGCGCGTCCCCAGGCGGCCGTCCCCGGCGTCCCGCGTCGCGCGCGAGAGCTTGCGCTCGAACGCGTCGAGGAAAGCCTCCCACGAGCTCTCCTCGCGCAGGCGGTCGAAGCCGGACAGCTCCTCCAGGGCGTCCTGCACCGCGCCCCAGGCGTCGCGCTCCGCCGGCGACGCGTCGGCCGGCAGGCGCAGGTGTGCGGACAGGAGGGCGCGGGCCTCGGCGGCGCGGGCGGACCAGGACGCGGGCGGCGCGCCGAGGGTCTCGCGCAGGCCGGACACGAGATCCCACAGAGCCTTCGCGTCGGCTGCGGGGATGAGTTCGCCGGGGAGGCCCTCGCGCACGCGGTGAGGGCGCAGCTCGACGGGGGCGCCGACGCGGGGCTCGAGCTTGCCCCTCCACTGCAGCCAGCCGGCGCGGATGCCGAGCGCCTCGACGAGGCGGCGCCAGCGGGACGCGCGCGCGGGGTCCGCGGCTATGAAGTAGGGCGAGCCGGCGAGGTCGGAAACGGTGCGGGCGGGGAAGTCGCGCTCGCGCAAAGTCAGGAGGTCGAGGGCGGCCTTCGCGGCCGGGTGGCGGAGGACGGGCTCGCCGCAGGAGAGGTCGAGGGGAAGGCCCTCGGCGGAGAACACCTCGGCGAGGGCGGGGCGGTAGGGTTCGAGGGAGCGGGCGACGACGGCGATCTCGTGCGGCGGGATCCCCTCGCCGAGAAGGCGCAAGACCTCTTTGGCGGCGGCCCAGGACTCGTCGCGGGCGCCGGAGGCGGAAACGACGACGACACGGCCGGGAGCGACGGGGACGGGCGGCTTGGACGGGTCGAACAACGAGTCGAGGGCCTCTCCGAGCGCGGTCCCGCCGGCTGCGCCGGCGGGCGCGCTCGACGAGCGACCGGAGAATTTTTGGTCGAACAACTCCTCGGAAAAACGAAAGGCGGGGTAACCTTGCCGGAACGGAAAATACAATTTAGAGGGTCTCGTGTTGGTCACGGACTCGAAGAAGTCGAGCTGGAGTCCGGTCAAGTCATAGAACCCGTAATAAAGGATCTCGGAGAAGCCCGACAGCCATTCAGAATCTGGAGCATACGCCGCCGCCTGTTTGACGAGCGCGGAGGGCGGCTGCACGCCTAAACGGCTGAGCTCCTTTTCGTATAGAGCGAGCAGCGCGAGAAGAGCATTAAGACGCCCAGCCTCCTCCTCGTCTTTCAGCAATGTCGAACCGAAATGTTCGGCCACCTGCCGAGGATCGACGCCTGAATCGATCAGGTCGCGCAGGCTCGAGCGCACGGCGGACGCGAGCGCCTTCGGCCGCAGCTCTTTGGCGATGCCCAGGGACGGAGCCTTGTCGAGGACGCGGTCGACGACCGCGTCGTGGAAGACCGGGTCCGACACCAGCGCCGCGTCCGGGAAGCCGCCTTCCTCGACGACGGCGGCGGCCAGGGAATGGAAGGTGTGGAAGTGGACGCCGAGCAGGGGCAGGCCTTTCTCGACGGCGAGCAGGCGCTCGAGGCGGTCGGTCATCACGCGCGAGGGCGCGACGACGAGCAGGGGCTTTCCCCCGGCCTCGGGGAGCAAGGCGCGGACGCGCGCGGCGAAGGCGTCCTCGAGCGCCTCGAACGGGCCGTGGACGACGCTCAGACCTCCCCGCTCGGCGCGCATGAAGCGAGTTTAGCGATTTTGCTAACCTATCCGCCATGACCATCCCCACCACGCCGCCGTCGGGCTTCCGCGATTTCCTCCCCGACCAGGTCGCGGCGCGCACCCGGGCCGTCGAGACGATCACCCGCGTGTACCGCTCCTACGGCTTCCAGCCGGTGGCGACCCCGGCCGTCGAGGACCTCTCGGTCCTGACCGGCCAGGGCGGCGGGGAGAACGAGAAGCTCATCTTCAAGATCATGAAGCGCGGCGAGGCGCTGGAGCGCGCCGCCGCCGAGAAGGCCGACCTCGCCGACCTCGGCCTGCGCTTCGACCTCACCTTGCCGCTCGCGCGCTGGTATTCCAAGCACGGCTCCTTGCTCTCCCACCCGTTCAAGGCCTTCAACCTCGGCCCCGTCTGGCGCGCCGAGCGTGCCCAGAAGGGGCGCTACCGCGAGTTCACGCAGTGCGACGTGGACATCATCGGCTCCGACTCCTGGGGCGCCGAGGTCGAGGTCATCACCGCCATCCTCGCCGTCTTCAAGGAGTTCGGCCTCGAGGGCGTGAAGGTCCACCTCAACGACCGCCGCCTCGTCGACCAGGCGCTGATCGCCGCCGGCGTGCCCGAGGACAAGCGCGGCGCGGTGTGCGTCAGCGTGGACAAGCTCGACAAGATCGGCCGCGACGCCGTGGTCGCGGAGCTCGTCGCCTCCGTCGGACAGCCCACGACGGACGCCCTGGTGAAGACCTTGCTGGCCGAGAACGGCGCCGCCGCCGACCCGCTGGACAAGATCATGGCCGCCGTCTCGGCCCTCGTCCCCGCCTCCTCCCTCGCCGTGGACCCGAGCCTGATGCGCGGCATGGGCTACTACACCGGGCCGGTGTTCGAGTTCCGCCACCCCTCCCTGTCCGGCTCGCTCGGCGGCGGCGGCCGCTACGACAAGCTCACCGCCAAGTTCGGCGGCCCGACCACGCCCGCCTGCGGCGGCTCCATCGGCTTCGAGCGCCTGATGCTGATCCTCGAGGAGAAGGGCAAGGCCGGCGACCACGCCGCGCCCGACGCCGTCGTGACCGTGTTCTCCGACGAGCTGCGCGGACGCTCGCTCGAGGTCGGCGCGGCCCTGCGCGCCCGCGGCCTGTCCATCGACGTGTACCCCGGCACCGGCAAGCTCAAGGCCCAGTTCAAGTACGCCGACCAGAAGAAGGCGGGCTACGCCATCGTCATCGGCCCCGACGAGGCCGGCCGCGGCGCCATGCAGGTCAAGGCGCTGGCCACGGGCGAGGAGCAGGCGCTGACCCTCGACGAAGCCTGCGCGCTGATCGCCGGCAAGCACTAGGGCCATGAGCCGGGCGTTCGTCAAGGAGGACGCCCAGGGCCCCGACGAGGATCCGCCCGAGAAGCCGGTCTCCGACCAGCCCAATTACGTGACGCCGCGCGGCCTCAAGACGCTTCAGTACGCGGAAGAGATGCTGCTCGCCGAGCTGAAGGGCTTCGAAGGGGCGCAGGCCGACGAGGCGCGCAAGAGGAAAAAGCGCGAGCTCGAGAGAGATTTGCGCTACGTCCGCGCGCGCCTGGAGTCCGCGATCCCCGTCGACCCCGCCAACCAGCCCAAGGACCAGGTCCGCTTCGGCGCGACGGTGCACCTGAGGCGCGCGGACGGGACGGAGAAGCGCGTGAGGATCGTCGGCGAGGACGAGTCGGAGGAGGGCGGCGAGACTTTGAGCTGGGCGGCGCCGTTCGCCCAGGTCCTGTTCGGCCTCAAGGCCGGCCAGACGCTCGACTGGGAGACGGAAGCGGGCGCCGAGAAGTGGACCGTCGTCTCGATCGCGTACTGAACTGTTTCCGGGAACAGTTACAGCAGACGGCCTTGCGTTTCCGGCTTCACGTTGAGCAGCTCGAGGTCCTGCGCGGTGTCGATGTCGGCCTGTGTGGAGCCGTCGTCGAGCGGGACCTTCACCGCCTCGCCCCAATGCGCGCGCACGGCGGACATCGCCGTGTCGTCGCCGACGAGGCGGCCTATCTCGCCGAACAGCTCGCGCGGGTAGGCGGTCGGATGGCCTTTGATCGGGCCCTCGGCGCCGGGATAGACCGGGAAGGTGAGCGAGCCCTTGAGCTCGAACTCGGCGATCACGCGCTCGACGAGCCAGGCCGGGACGCGCGGCATGTCGCCGAGCAAGGTCACCACGCCGGGGGCGTCCGGAGGGACCTCGCGCAGGCCGACCTCGAACGACGAGGCCTTGCCCGTGGACCAGGCGGGGTTGAACACCACGCGCAGGCGCGGGTCGTCGATCCCCTCGATGGCCTTGAGGCCCTGCTCGGCGCCCGCGCCGAGGACCACGATGACCGGGTCGAGGCGGGCGGCGAGCGCGGTCTCCACGACATGGCGCAGGACGGGGCGCCCGTCGAAGGCCGCGAGCAGCTTCGAGGCCTGGCCGAAGCGCTTGCCGCGCCCGGCGGCGAGCACGAGGCCGGGGATCTTGATGCCCCCCTTCCGGTGCAGCGGCGACGAGCCCGCGGCGCGGGCCCGCGCGGGGCGGCCGCCCTTGCGCTCGGCGCGGACCGCGAGGATCTCGGCTGCGACGGCGAGCGCGATCTCCTCCGCGGTCTCGGCACCGACGTCGAGGCCGGCCGGAGCGGAGAAGGCCCCGGCGCGCGGCTCGACGCCGTTCTCGCGGAGCTCGCTCAGCAGCTTGGCCGCGCGGCCGGCCGGCCCGACGAGGCCGACGTAGCGCGCGGGGCTCGGCACGGCGCCCTTGAGCGCGCGCAGGTCCGCGGAGTAGCTGCGGGTGGCGACGACGATATAGGTGTCGAGGTCGGGGCGGCAGGCCGCGCGCGCCGCCTCCCAGCCGCCCTCGACGAGCTGCCAGCGCGCGCGGTCCCAGCCGTCGCCGTGGAGGCGGCCGGGGCGGTGGTCCGCGACGGTCACGACGAAGCCCAGGCGGTCGAGCAGCTCGGCCAGGCGGCGACAGTCCTCGCCGGAGCCCAGGATGAGCGCCTTGCCCATGGGGATAAGGGGATAGCGCATGAGGCGGCGGACGCCGCCGCGCTCAGCCTCCTCCTCGAGCTCGGGCACGCCTTCCTGGTAGCAGGCCTTCACCGCGGGGTCGTCGGGCGGGAAATGGCGGCGGCGGCCGGCGCCCTCGCCGGTCAGGGCCAGCTCGATGACGAGGCCTTCGCCGCGCAGCAAGGTCTCCCGCGCCTCGCGCAGACGCTCGCGCAGGTCGCCCGTGATGGGCTCGAGCCAGACCTCGGCGCGCCCGGACAGGCCGCCGGGGCCGAAGACCGCGTCGTCCTCGGTCAGGACGATCTCGACCAAAGCGGGGACCCCGGTCTCGATGACGCCCGCGACGGAGCCGCGCAGGGCCTCCGGGACCGAGGCGGCCGCGACGACGCCTTCCCCTCCGGCCGCGGTATCGTCGGCGATGACGCAGGAGGCTCCCGGCCGTTCCCCGAGCGTCCCGTCGATGGACACGAGGGTCGCCAGGACGCCGCGGACGCTCATGGGGTCGCCGGAGGCCAGGTCCTCGAGGGCTCTCAGGGCGGCCAGGACTTCGTGGGGGCGTGGCGCGTTCATTCTCTCGTCGTGGGCCGTCGAGGAATTCAACCATATTGAAACGGGGTCAGACCTCCCGTTGTTGCGTTGTTTCCTTGGCGAAATTCCCTATCAAAATAACGCAACAACGGGAGGTCTGACCCCGTTAACATCGAAGCCTTGAAAAGTGCTGATTCCCCCGCTACAATGCGTGAGTGGCACTCGATGAGAAGGCTTTGCGCAGCCTCGTCACATTATTAGAGGAAGAGGACCCCGCCAGCCTCGCCCTGGTGCGCCGCCGGATTTTGGGCGTCGGGGCCACGATCATCCCCTATCTCGACGAGCTGAGGCAGGCGGCGACGCCGGAGATGGCGATCCGCCTGGAGTCGGTGGCGGGAGAGCTGCGCTTCCAGGACCTGCGCCGCGACTTCGTCAGGCTTTCATTGGCGAAATCGCCTGATCTCGAGGAAGGGGCCATGCTCATCTCGCGCTTCGGCTTCGCCGACGTCGACTCCGCCGTGTACCGGGCCTGGCTCGACCGGGTGGCGACGGCGGTCGCGGCCGACATGCCCTCGGACGCCGGGATCGGGGAGTCGGTGCGGCGGCTCTCGAACCACCTGTTCCAGGGCCTCGGCTTCGCGGGCAACGAGACCCGCTACTACGACGCCGACAACAGCTACCTCTCGCGCGTCATCGACACGCGCCGCGGCATCCCGGTCACCTTGACCGTGCTCATGCTCCTGCTCGCGCGGCGCCTGCGCCTGCCGCTGTACGGCGTCGGCACGCCGGGGCATTTCCTCGCGGGGTTCAAGGAAGGCGGCTCGGCGCTGTTCGTGGACTGCTTCCGCGGCGGGCCGCTGATGACCTTGCCCGAGGTCAAGCGCATGCTGGTCCGCAACGGCTATGATTGGCGGCCGGAGCTCGGCAAGCCCGTCGGCTCGCGCGAGATCCTGGCGCGCATGCTCCGCAACCTCATCTCCATCTACCAGAAGAACGGGAACCTCGACCGCGCCGAGCGGCTCTCGACCTTGGTCGAGATCGTGCTGACCGGGCGCGACGCGGAGGCGTCGTGAAGGCCCTCCTTCTGGCGGCCCTGCTCGCCGCCCCCCTCCGCGCCGAGCGGCCGATCAACCCTCCCGCGCCCGAGTTCCCTCCCGTCAGCGCCTGGCTCAACGCGACGCAGCTCTCGCTCGCGCGCATGAGCGGCCGCAAGGTCGTCGTGGTCGCCTTCGTCAATCCCACCTCGATCAACTCGGTGCGCGTGCTGCCCGCGCTGAAGGCCTGGTTCGACGCCTACGCCCTGTCCCAGGTCATGGTCGTCGGCGTCCTGACGCCGGACCTGAACTTCCACCGGGAGCCGGTCTGGGCCAAGACCATCCTCAAGCGCTACGGCGTCGATTATCCCGTCGTCCTCGACAGCGACCGGCGGATCTGGAAGTCGTACGGCAACGAGGGCTGGCCCGCGCTGTACCTCGTGGACCGCAAGGGGCGCATAGTCTTCGACCGCCTCGGCGAGGGCGGCTACCAGGAGTTCGAGAAGGAGCTGCGCCTGGCGCTCGCGGACCTCATCGGAGCCTCGGCCCTCCCCCCCGCGACCGGGATCGCCGACCCCCCGCGCCGCGAATGCGGGTCCGTCACCGCCGAGATCAGCCTCGGGGCGCGCCCCGGGGTCAAGCCGGCGCTGACCCTCGACAAGGACATCTCGATGCGCCGCTCGCTGATCGTCGAGGCGCGCGACGGCGAGACGGCCCACCACGGCCGCTGGGACGTCGAGCCCGACGGCCTGCGCCTGGCGCAGGCCAACAAGACCCAGTCCGCCTTCGTCCGGATCGTGTATCACGCCGCGCAGGCGCTCGCGGTCCTCTCCCCGGCCGAGACCGGGAAGACCCGCGTCTTCGTCAAGCAGGACGACCTGTGGCTGCACGAGGGGAACAAGGGCCGCGACATCCAGTTCGACGACGACGGCCGCAGCTTCGTCGTCCTCGACTCGCCGCGGCTGTACGACCTCACCCGCGATTCCGTCTTCACCCCGCACGAGCTGTTCCTGATCCCGGACCGGCAGGGCGCGACGGTCCACGGCCTGTCCTTCTCGGACGCCTGCGTCGTGACGACCCTTCCATGAGGCGCGGCGGCTCGGAGATCGTCTCGATCGACTCCCGCCGCGTGCTCGTGCCGATGAACGCGCCCTTCGCCATCGCCGGAGGCTCCTCGTCCGAGCTCGAGACCGTGTTCATCCGCCTGCGCCTCGCCGACGGGACGACCGGCCACGGAGAGGCGTCCCCGTTCCCCGCCTTCAACGGCGAGACCGCCGCGAGGTCGGAGGGCCAGGTCCGGAGCGCCGGGAAGCGCTGGCTCGGCCGCGACGCCGCCGCGTGGCGGACCCGCCTCGAGGAGCTCGAGGAGTCATTGCCGAAGCACGGCGGCGCCGCGCGCGCCGCCCTCGGCGTGGCGCTCCTCGACGCGTGGACGCGGCGCGCGGGCCTGCCGCTGCGGACCCTGTTCGGCGGCGCCTCGGACCGCGTCGTGTCCGACGTGACCGTCACCTTGGGGAGCCCCGAGGAGGCCTTCGCCGCCGCCAGGCGCATCCGCGCCCTCGGCGTGCGCGTGGTCAAGATCAAGGTCGGCTACGCCGCGGCGGAGGACGCCGCCCGCGTCGCCGCCGTCGCGAAGGGCCACCCCCGCGCCGCGCTCACGCTCGACGCCAACCAGGGCTACGGCCCGTCCCACTCGCTGACGCTCGTGCGCCTCCTGCGCGCGCGCGGCATCCGCCCGGTGATGTTCGAGCAGCCCGCCGAGGCCGACGACCTCGAGGGCCTCGTCTCCTTCCATAAAAAGAGCGGGATACCGGTCGCCGCCGACGAATCCCTGAGAGGACGAGCCGACGCTCTGAAGCTGGCGCGCGCGGGCGCGGCGCAGGTGCTCAACCTCAAGCTCATGAAGATGGGCGTGCTGGAGGCCTGGGACTGCGGGCTGATCGCGCGCGCGTCGGGCCTCGGCGTCATGGTCGGCGGGATGGTGGAGACGCCGCTCGCGATGGGCGCGGCCGCGCACCTGGCCGCGGGGCTCGGCGGGGTGAAGTTCGTGGACCTGGACACGCCGCTGTGGCTCGTGAAGAATCCCACGCGCGGGGTCGGCTTCGGCCCCGGCGGCGTGTACGACCTCTCCGGGGTCAAGGCCGGCGTCGGCGTCGTGCCGCTCGCCGGCTCGAGCGCGACGGCCCGCTGACGCGGACCGCCGACGCCCGATCGTCTTAAGACTCGGTCTCAACGGCCTCGCGCTTCTCGCGGTGCGGCATGTACTCCTTGGCGCGCGCGAGCAGGTCCTGGCTCTTCTTCTTCGTGTCCCGGCCCCAGTCGCCGATGTCCGCCATCAGCTCGGTGCCCTTCTTCGGCGCGAGCAGCAGGCCGCAGATCGCGCCCAGCGCGAACCCTCCGGCCATGTACGCCAACGCGGACGATCCCTTCTTCTCTTCTTGGCTCATCGGTTCTTCTCCTCGGATCGGATCGACGGGCGTCCCCGCCCGTCAGGCCGAGTATAGCGCAGGTCGCGCAGAGGACGAGGTCACTTTCCGGTGACGGGCGCCGTCCAACTTCCGTTACACGCCAACCGCTTGACAACACCGGCCCCACCTGGTATAGTTAGCTAACTGAACGGTCAGTCAATCAATTATGGCCCGAAAAGCAGACCCAGCCGTCCGCGAACGCATCCTCCAGGAGGCGGAGCACATCATCCACCTCAAGGGCTACAACCAGGCCTGCCTGGACGAGATCGCCGCGGCGTGCGGGATGACCAAGGGCAACCTGATCCATCACTACGGCTCGAAGTCGGACCTGGCTCTGGCGGTGCTCGATTACAAGATCAAGGAGTTCCAGTCGCGCAAGGTCGAGCCGGTGTGCGCGCAGGCCGTCCCCGAGGACGCCGTCGCCGAGATGTTCGCCGCGGCGGGCCGGGTCTTCGACGGGAACGGCTGCAAGGCCGGCTGCTTCGTGGGCAACATCGCCCTGGAGATGAGCGACCTCGACGAGACGTTCCGGATGAAGGTGGCGGGGTTCTTCGACGTGTGGGCCGCGGGGCTGACCGCCTGCCTCGAACGCTGCAAGGAGAAGGGCTACTTCAAGCCGGAGCTCGATTCGCGCGCGACGGCCGAGGCGGTCGTGGCGCTGTACGAGGGAGCGATGATGCTCGCGCGCTCCCGCCGGGACGCGACGGTGTTCGGCCGGGTCGGGAAGGTCGCCAAGCAGATCTTAGTGCAGTACAAAGCCGTCAAACAGGAGGACTAATACCATGGGTCCGAAGACTCCCTGCGGCTGCTAAGCCGTCAACTGAACAACCGCCCATCGCCCCTCTGGGGGGCGATGGGCGGCTTATGTTATGCTTGTCCACGCGCTCCATGCATAAACTCATCCTCGCCGTCCTCGTGTTCGGCCTTGCCGCCTGCGGCGAACCCGCCGGCTCGCGCCAGGCGCCCGACCTCGTCCTGCAGGACGTCGCCGGGAAGACCGTAAGCCTCGCCTCCTACCGGGGCAAGCCGGTCCTCATCAACTTCTGGGCCACCTGGTGCGACACCTGCCGCGTGGAGATGCCCGACCTCCAGGCGCTCCACGAGCGCCTCGACGGCAAGGGGCCCGTGATCCTCGGCGTGTCCATGGACGAGAACCTCGCCGCCGTCCCCCCCTTCGTCAAGGAGAAGAAGATCACCTTCCCGATCCTCTACTCCGACCGGAAGGTCTCCGCCGCCTACGCGGTGCGCGGCCTGCCCGCCGCCTACCTCGTCGACCCCGAGGGCCGCATCGCGCGCCGCTGGATCGGCGCGGTGGACGCCCGCGCGGTCGAAAATGATATTCTGGCCCTGCTCAACAAATAGGAGACCCCGCATGAACCTTGCCCACGTCGCGACCTTGTTCCTCTCCGCGTTGCTCGCCCTGCCCGCCGCCGCCGAGATATCCCGCGAGGACCTCAAGAAGGCCCTCGAGGCCAACCCCGACCTCGTCCTCTCCGCCCTGAAGAAGGCCGACAAGATGAAGTTCTTCGAGTTCGTCGTGGAGTCCCAGCAGGACTACCAGCGCAACAAGGCCCGCGAGGAGGCCCGGCTCGAGGCCGAGGAGCGCGACAAGGCGTTCAAGAACCCGCTGAAGGCCGACCTCGGCCCGACCGCGCGCACGCGCGGCAAGGCGGACGCCCCCATCACCATCGTCGAGTACTCCGACTTCCAGTGCCCCTACTGCGCGCAGGGCTTCAAGAACCTCGAGCAGCTGCGCAAGACCCACGGCGACAAGCTGCGCGTGGTGTTCAAGAGCTTCCCCCTGAACTTCCACCCGATGGCCATGCCCGCGGCGCAGTGGTTCGAGGCGCTGTACCTGCAGTCCCCGGAGAAGGCATGGACCTTCCACGACATGCTCTTCGAGAACCAGAGCAAGCTCGGCGAGGAGTACTTCAAGGCCCTCACCAAGGACCTCGGCCTCGACGTCGCGAAGGCGGCCAAGGACGCCAAGAGCGACGCGGTCAAGAACAAGATCGAGGCCGACATCAAGGAGGCCAAGGGCTTCGGCATCGAGGGCACGCCGGCCTACCTGATCAACGGCGTCCCCCTGCGCGGGGCCTACCCGGTCTCGGAGTTCGACAAGATCATCTCCCGGATCCTCGCCTCGAAGTAGAGCTTTCGTCCGGCAAGACGACGGGAGGCCCGCCGAAAGGCGGGCCTCCTTCTTTTTCGGCGATTCTCTTATTGATGTTGCATTTCAATAAGGACCTGTGCTACATTATCCTTGTTGAAAATGAATCTCAATAACAGAACGCTGTCCTCCGCCCTCCTCGTCTCGCTCGCGGCGCACGCGTTCGGCGTATCGCTTCACCGACTCCTGCATCCGCAGCGCCGCGTAGCACGCGCGGACGGCGTGGTCCTCATGCGCGAGCGGCGCCCCGAACAGCGACATGATCCCGTCGCCCATCACTTGGTTGA
>JACPOW010000120.1 GCA_016191335.1 Elusimicrobiota bacterium
CGCGGCGCAGGAGGGCGGCGAGGGCCAAGGAGGCGGGAAGATGGCCGGGCCGCTTGCGGAGCAGCGCGGTCAGGGCTCGGGCGGCCTCCTTCGGCCGGCCGGCGGAGGCCAAAGCGTGCGCCAGGAACACGGCCGTGCCCGGCGCGCGGTCTCCCGCGGCGAGCGCCGCGCGGAAGCACGCCGCCGCCCGCTCGAAGCGGCCGGCGTTGAAGTACTCAATCCCGAGGCCCGCTGGTCGTTTTTCCGGCACGGGCGGATTATACGCATTTCCTCCATAAAAAAACTGGAATTACCCGTCGGGAAACGCTAGAATCCCGACGGAATGAAGCGCGCGGATGTCGTCTTTTCAGGCATGCGTCCCACCGGCCGTCTCCATCTGGGAAACTACTGGGGGGCGTTGAAGAACTGGGTCTCCCTTCAGACCCAGTACTCCTGCTTTTTCTCCGTCGTCGACTGGCACATGCTGACGACCGGCTACGACGACACCTCCAAGCTCCAGGAGAACTGCCGCGAGATGGTCCTCGACTGGCTCGCCGCCGGCCTCGACCCCGCGAAGTGCGTCATCTTCAAGCAATCCGACGTGCCCGAGCACGCCGAACTGGCCCTGATGCTCGGCATGGTGACGCCGCTCGGCTGGCTCGAGAACAACCCGACCTGGAAGGAGCAGCTCCAGGAGCTCGCGAAGACGAAGCACGAGCAGGTCCACGCCGGCGCGGCCAAGGCGGAGGGCGCCGTCGCCGCGAAGGGCACGGCGGCCGCCCAGCAGGAGCTTCGCACCTACGGCTTCCTCGGCTATCCCGTCCTGCAGGCCGCGGACATCCTCCTGTATCACGGCACGAAGGTCCCCGTCGGCCAGGACCAGCTCCCGCACGTGGAGCTGTCGCGCGAGATCGCGCGCAAGTTCAACCACGTGTTCGGGGAGATCTTCGCCGAGCCCCAGCCCCTGCTGACGCCGACCCCCAAGGTCCCCGGCCTCGATTCCCGCAAGATGTCGAAGTCGTACGGCAACGCCATCGACATCTACGAGACGGAGAAGTCGCTCGACAAGAAGATCAAGGCCGCCTACACCGACCCGAACCGCAAGACCGCGACGGACCCCGGCCATCCGCTGCCGTGCGTCGAGAACCCCCCCGGCTGCTCGGTGTACGCGATGCACAAGCTCTACGCCGACACGGACTTCTACATGAAGCGCGGCGACGAGTGCCGCGCGGGCCAGCTCGGCTGCGGGGCCTGCAAGAAGGACCTGCTGGGCGAGATGTCCGGCCCGTTCGCCGAGTTCCGCACGCGCCGCGAGTCCTTCACCCCCGCCCAGGTCGACGCCATCCTGATGCAGGGCGCGGAGAAGGCGCGCGCGGTCGCCAAGACGACGATGGTCGAAGTCCGCCGCGCGATGAGGCTCCGCTAAATGACCGAGAAGGCCTATGAAGTGTCGCTGGAGCTGTTCGAGGGCCCCCTCGACCTGCTGCTGTTCCTCGTCAAGAAGGACGACCTCGACATCCACAACATCCCGATCTCGCACATCACCAAGGAGTACCTGTCCTACCTCGAGCTGATGAAGGACATGAACCTCGACGTGGCGGGGGACTTCCTCGTGATGGCCGCGACCTTGATGGCGGTGAAGTCCCGGTCTCTTCTGCCCTCCGAGCAGTCTTTAGACGGCGACGAGGGCCCGAACCCGGCCGCCGAGCTCGCGCAGAAGCTGATCGAGTACCAGAAGTTCAAGGAGGCCTCGAAGTTCCTCGCCGACCGCGCCGCCGAGATGGAGGGCGTGTTCTACCGCGGCGCGCCGCACTTCGAGGAGGCCGAGAAGTCCCCCAACGTCTCCCTGTTCGACCTCATGGCCCACCTGCAGGTCATCCTCGCCGGCGCCGAGGACGACTCCCAGGCCGTCGAGGGCGAGGAGTTCCCCATCGAGGAGAAGATGGAGAAGATCCTGTTCCTCCTCCAGGCGCGGCCGATGATCCCGTGGGAGGAGCTGTTCGCTGACGAGCGCAAGCGCCGCGGCATCATCGCCTGCTTCCTCGCGATGCTCGAGCTCACCAAGCTGCAGAAGATCTTCATCCGCCAGGACGGGACCTTCGGCAAGATCAGCATCTTCAAGAAGGACGAGAACGCCGTCGAGGAAACGCCCATCGCCGAAACGCTCATCGCGGAGGCCCTCGCCTCCAAGACGCCTGAGCTCGAAACCCCGATCGATACGCCGCTGGAAAGTCACGCCGAGCCGGACCCCGTGGAGCCGCCGAAGGCGGAGCCCGAAGGAGAGACCGATGTCCAGCCCTGAAGCCGAGAACGCCGACGCCGAAACGACCGACGCCGCCGAAGCTCCGGCCGAGGTGTCCGCCGAATCCATCGCCGCCTCGGTGCCCGTCGACGCGCCCGAGCCGGACCAGGACCAGCCTCAGGCCGAGGACGCCGCCCCCGAGGGAGAGCCCGCCCCGGAGGGCGCCGCCCACACGCCGGCGCCGTCTCCCGCCAACGACCCGGCGCTCCTTCGCCGCGCGCTCGAGGGCCTGCTGTTCATCACCGACCGGCCGCTGTCGGCCGGCGAGCTGTGTAAGCTCGTCAACGTGCGCGACCAGGACCGCATCGTCGCCTGCGTCGAGGACCTGCGCCGCGAGCTCGAGGAGCGCAACCTCGGCTACCGCCTGATCGCCGTCGCCGAGGGCTGGCAGATGGCCACGCGCCCGGAGCTGGCGCCGTACATGCGCAAGCTGTTCAGCGACCGCGCGACGATGCGCCTGTCCACCGCCGCGCAGGAGACCTTGTCCATCATCTCCTACAAGCAGCCGCTGACGCGCGCCGAGGTCGAGGAGATCCGCGGCGTCGAGGTCATCGCGGCGCTCGAGACCCTGCTCGAGAAGCGGCTGATCAAGGTCGTCGGCCGCCGGGAGACCGTCGGACGCCCGCTGATGTACGGCACGACGATGGAGTTCCTGCGCCACTTCGGCCTGCGCAGCCTCGAGGACCTGCCGCCCCTGGACCGCTTCGCGCCCGCGGACGCCTCCGCCCCGGCCGCGCCGATCGACACCCCGCACGCCGCCGAGCGCCCCGCGCCCGACGCGGAGTCGGTGGGCGAACAGACCGAGGAGGCCGTGATCGCCGAGGCCCTGTCGGAGCACCCCGCGGAAGCTCCGGAAGCCGCCCCGGAAGAGGCTCCGGAAGAAGAAGAGAAAGAGGGGCTCTGGCCTAAATAAGGTGAAGATACTCGTCGCGGCCAGCGAAGCGGTTCCCTTCTGCAAGACCGGGGGCCTCGCCGACGTGGTCGGAGCCCTGACGCAGCGGCTCGGCGGCCTGGGCCACGACGTGTGCCTGTTCCTGCCCAAGTACCGCTCGATCCGCGCGGCCTCGCTCGAGGGGGGCATCGCCCACCCGCTCAAGGTGCCGATCGCCGGCGGGACCGTGGACGTGGGGCTGAGCTTCATGCACCGCCGCGGCGTGTCCGTGTACTTCGTCGACTACCCGCTGTACTTCGACCGCGAGGGCCTTTACGGGAACGCGGGCAAGGACCACGAGGACAACGACCGCCGCTACGCGCTGTTCTCGCGCGCGGTGCTCGAGGGCGCGAAGGCGATCGGCTTCAAGCCCGACGTGATCCACCTCCACGACTGGCAGACCGGCCTGGTCGCCGCGCACCTGAAGCGCCATTACCGGAACGACCCCCATTTCGCGGGCACGGGCTGCGTGTTCACCATCCACAACATGGCGTACCAGGGGAACTTCCCGCCCGCGGCGCTCGCGGCGGGGGGATTCGGCCCCGAGGACTGGTCCTCGGAGGGGCTCGAGTACTACGGCCAGGTCAGCTACCTGAAGGGCGGCATCGTGCACGCCGACAAGCTCACCACGGTGAGCGCCGCCTACGCGCGCGAGATCCAGGAGTCGCCGGACCGGGGCTTCGGCCTCGAGGGCCTGCTCCAGCGCCGCTCGAAGGACCTGCGCGGCATCCTCAACGGCATCGACCTGGAGACCTGGGACCCGTCGCGCGACGCCTCTCTGCCCCGCAAGTTCTCGCCGGACGACGCGGCCGCGGGCAAGGCCGCCTGCAAGGAGGCCCTGCATCGCGAGTGCGGCCTCGAGCTCCGCGGCGACCGGCCGCTGATCGGCGTGGTGTCCCGGCTCGACTACCAGAAGGGGCTCGACATCGCGCTCGCCGCGCTCGAGCCGCGCCTCGACCGCTGCCAGCTCGTGGTGCTCGGCACCGGGGACCCCTCGCTGACCGAGATGTTCGCGGCGCTCGAGCGGAGGCACAAGGGCTCCGTGCACTTCCACCGTCAGTTCGACGAGTCCTTCGCGCACCGCGTCTACGCCGCCTCGGACCTGTTCCTGATGCCGTCCCGCTTCGAGCCCTGCGGCCTCGGCCAGATGATCGCGATGCGCTACGGCGCCGTGCCCGTCGTCTCGCGCACCGGCGGCCTCCACGACACCGTGTTCGAGGAGCCCCGCGACGGGCGGCCCGCCAACGGCTTCCTCTGCGAGCCCGGCGACGGCGCCGGCCTCGCGCGCGCTCTCGACCGCGCGCTGGCCGCGTTCGGCTCGGCGGCGTGGGCCGCGCGCGTCCGCGCCGGCATGGCCGCTGATTTCTCCTGGGACCGCTCGGTCGAGGCCTACCTGGGCGTCTTCCGCGAGGCCGCGCGCGGGTGAGCCCCACGCGCTCTCGCGGCGCGCTGCTCGCCCTCCTGGCGGCCTCGGCCGCGGCGGTGTGGGCGGCGCGCGCTCCGGCCGAGCGCGCGGTCCTGCCCTCGGTCGAGGCGGACGCGTTCGCCGCGCTGACCGGACGCGCGCCGGCGTCGACGCCCGAGCTGTGGGAGCGGCTGAAGGCCATGGGCGTGGCGGCCGTGGTCCTGCGCGAGGAGACCGCGGGCGAGCTCGCCGCGCGCGGCGAGGTGCTCCACTTCTCCCGCGCCGAGGTCGAGAAGTGGCGCGCGCTCGGCCTGGTCGCGCCGGGCGGCGGGCCGGCTCCTGATTCGCTGTGGGCCAAGGACGCCAAGGTGATGTCGCGCCTGTCGGGCGCCCTGGCCGCGCGCGGCATCGACGCCTCGACCGTGACCGTGGCCGCCTCGGGCGCCCGTTCCCTCGACCTCCCTCCGGGCGTGGACCTGTCCCGCATCCCCGCCGGCTTCGACCCGGAGACCGTGGCCGTCGTGTCCGCCGCGGGGCTCATACCCGTCGCGGCGTCGACGAGCCCCTGGGCGTCGGTCGCGGGCCAGCGGCTCTGGGTCCGGACCTTGCCCGTCTCCGCGCGGCGCCCGGCGCTGCTGCGCGCGGCCAACGGGCGCGCGATGCGCCTGCTGGTCCTGCGCCCCGCCCCCGCGGCGGGCCTCGACGATAACCTCGAGCGCCTGCGCGAGGCGCTGAAGGTCGTCAAGAGCGCGGACCTGCCGGGGGTCATCCCGGCCGCCGCGCCGAAAGACGAGAGCTCCCGCGCGGAGCGCGCCGCCCGGACCTTCCTGTTCTTCGTGATCGGCGTCCTCGGCCCGCTGCTCGCCGCGCGCGCCGGGCTCGGCGCCGAGCGGGCGGCCCGGGGCTGGTCCTCGGCGCGAGTCCCGCTCGCCGCGCCCGTGCCCGAGACCTTGGCCGGCCTCGCCGCGGCGCTGGCGGCGGCCTCCGCCGCGGGCCTGCTCGCCTGCGCCGTGCTGGCCCCTGAGCGGCGCGAGGAGCTGTCCCGCGCCTGGACCCTGTGGACCTTGTCCGCGCCGATGGTCGTGGGCGCGGCGGCGCTGTTCTCCCCTGAGGGCCCCCGCGCGCGCTCGCGCTGGAACGCGCCCCTGCGCCTGCGGGACCTCGTGACGGCGGCGGTCCTGATCGCCGCCCTGTTCGGTCTGATGGCGCCGCGCGCGGCGCTGCGCGCGGCCGGCATGTGGGAGTCCGTGGACCGGCTCTCCGCCGCCGCCGACGCGCTGTGGTGGTGGCCGTGGCGCTGGCGCGAGATCCTCATCGGCACGCCGAGCCTGGCGGTCGCCCTGATCCTCATCGGGCGGCGCGAGGCCGGCGTCGAGGCGCCGAAGCTGCTCGGGGACCCTCGCGGCTGGCTGACCTTGGGCCTGCTCGCGCCCGCGGGAGCGGTCGCCGCGATCGGGGCGGGCGGCGTGGCTCCCGCGCTCGCCCTCGCTCACGGAGCCGCGGCCTGCGCGCTCGGCGCGGCGCTCGGCTTCGCGCTGGAGGGCCTCAGGGCCCGCGTCGAGGAATGGGTCCTAAGGCCTACGCGTACAGGTCTATTGACCTAAAAACGGTCCCGTGGTAGAATCGGGGCGTGAGACATCTGATCCCCGCCCTCGTCGTGACGGCCGCGTTCCTCTCGACGGCGCACGCTCAGCCCGCGAAGACCTCGCCCTTCTCCAACAAGTCCTACGGCGACGGCGGCGGCTACAAGCATCCCGACGCGGCGGTCGGCCAGTTCTTCGAGACCAAGCCCCAGGACTCTCCTAAGGAAGCCCCGAAGGAGAAGCCGGAGCCCAAGCCGGAACCCAAGCCCGAGCCCAAGGCCGAGCGTCCCGCTCCTAAGACCGAGGCCAAGGCCCCGGCGGCGCCTTCGCGCCCCCGCCCTCGCCCGTTCGCTCCCGTCGCCGCGAAGACCGAGGCGCCGAAGCCCGTCGAGACCGCCCGCGTCGAGCCCGCCCCGCAGGCCGCGCCGCTCAAGACCGATAAGCCCGCCGCGCCTCCCGCCGCGCCGGCCGCCTCCGGCGGATCGCAGCTCGACTCGGCCAGCGAGGACGCCCGCCGCGATTACGAGACGCGCCTGTTCGGCGCTCCCGAAGGCCCCCGGCGTCAGGCTCTCGCGGACGCGAAGCCCGAAGCCCAGGCCGCTCCCACCGCTCCCGTCGCCCCCGTCGCTCCGGTCTCTCTCGGCGAGGGCATGCTGTTCGTCTCCCTCGAGCTCGACTCTCAGGAGGCCGGCTCCCTGCGCGACGCGGTCGCCGGACTCGGGTCCGCCGCCGCCTTCCGCCCCGACGCCCGCTTCCAGCCCCTGCCCGGCGCGGGCGGCTCCGTGCGCATCAGCGGCTGGCTGCCGGCCTCCCGTCTCGGCGACGCCATCGGCCGCCCCGGCGTCAAGCGCGTCGAGGTGGAGCGCGGCTCCCGCCCCGCGGCGGACGCCCGCGTCACCGGCGACTACCTTCTCAAGATCCGCGTCGCGGACGCCGCCCGTCCCGAGGAATCGATCGCGGAGAGCGTGCGGACTTTGACGGCGAGGACCGGCTTCGCGCTCGAGCGCGTGCTCGGCTTCGAGACCTCTCCCGCCGGCGGGGCGACCGCGCTCGTCTCCGGATCGATGCCGGTGTCCCAGCTCGGCCGCGCGCTGGGCCTGCCCGACGTCATCAAGGTCTCCTCGGCCCTGCCCGCCGAGAAGCCCGCCTCCGAGGCGCCCGCCGCTCCCGCCAAGAAGGTCGGCTTCCTGAAATACGTCATGGACCGCAGCCTGTGGCTGGTCCTGATCACCGCCCTGCTCGCGCTGCCCGCCGTCGGCCGCGCCGTCAAGAAGGGCCTCGCCGTGTTCGTCCCCTACCGCTGACCCCCCGCATTTCGTAGAATCGGAAGGAAGAAGGGGTCAGACCTCCCGTTGTTGCGTTGTTCAATGGGAATCCTCTGATCGAACAACGCAACAACGGGAGGTCTGACCCCATTTTCCTATGAGTGCCGAAAGCAAGGTTCGACTGGGGTCTTTGTTCGCGCTCGCGGCGGCCGCCGGGCTGGCGGGGGAGACCTTGCTGCTGGCCGAGCGGCACTGCTCCCGCCTCGAGTCCTCCCTGCGCGACGACTTCCGCGTGGTGCTGTTCACGCGCCCTTCCCTGGAGGAAGCCCGCGCGAAGGTGCTGGAGGAGAAGCTCCGCGCCGCCCCCGAGGTCGCGGACGTGCGCTTCATCTCGGCCGACGAGGCCCTGGCGGCCCTCAAGCGCGACGACCCCGAGCTCGCCGAATCGACCGCGCTCGTCGGGGACAACCCGCTGCCCGCGGCGTTCGAGGTCAGCCCGGCCCCCGAGGCCCTGACGCATCTCGGCGCGTGGATCGACGGCGTGCGCCGCCTGGCCGACTGGTCGGACCTGCGCTACAAGTCCGGGCAGGTCCAGTCCATCCTGCGCCTGCGCTTCTACGCCTATCTCCTGCGGGTGACGCTGAGCACCTTGCTCTGCCTGATCGCCGCGCTCGCCCTCGGCCTGCTCAGCCTGCCCCCGCACGCCCATCCGTCGAAGGACAAGGGACGGCTGGCGCTGTGGGCCGGCGCCGGAGGCGCCGCGGGCGTCCTCTTCGCGGTCGCGGTCTCCTGGCCCCTGCACCGCGACGAGATCCTGTGGGCCTGGCCGCAGCCGCTCGCCCAGGCCGCCTTGCTCGCGGCGTGCGCGACCCTCGGCTGGTCCCTGTCGCTATGGCGCGCCGAGCCCTGATCCTCGCCGGGCTGCTCGCGCTGAGCGCGGCCCCGGTCCGCGCCCAGCTCAAGGCCAAGCGCGCCGAGCTCTCCCGCATCCAGGTCGAGCTCAAGCAGACCCTGCGCGAGCTCGACGAGCTGCGCGAGGAGGAGAAGGAGCTCGGGGCCGACGTCAAAGGGCTCGAGAGCCGCGACGCGCAGTCGCGCAAGCGCGTCGAGGGCCTCCAGTCCGACATCCGCCGCGCGGAGGCCCGCCGCGCGGACCTGCGCTCCCGCCTCGACGCGGCGAAGAGCGTCGCCGGCTTCTGGTCGGCGGCCATCGCCTCCGAGGCCGCCCGCCACGCCGCCGCGGGCGCCTCGAGCTTCGAGGCGTACGGCACCCGCGAGCTCTGGGCCGAGGAGTTCCGCCGGTCCGCGATCATCGAGAAGGGCCGCCACCTGCGCCGCCTCCAGGGCTTCCGCCTCAAGACCGAGGAGGCCGCCGCGGAGACCGCGCGCCGCGCGCGCGAGCTCGACGAGAGCCGCCGCCGCGCCCAGAGCGAGCGCGAGGGCCGGCGCCGCGAGTACGAGGAGAAGAAGGCCGCCCTCGAGGAGACGCAGGTGAAGGTGGCCGCCCGGGCCCGGCGCGCCAAGGAGCTCGAGGAGACGGCGAAGGCCATGGCCGCCCTGATCGAGAAGCTCGGCAAGCCGGGCAAGTACCGCAAGACCGGGCCGAAGGCCGACCTGGCGATGCCCAAGCACTCCCTGCCCTGGCCGGTGGAGGGAAAGGTCCTGCGCCCGTTCGGCAGGGAACGCGACGAGCAGCTCGGCACCTGGACGGTGCGGCAGGGCGTCGTCTTCGCCTCGGCCGCCGGCGCCCCCGTCGGCGCGATCGCGCCGGGCAGCGTGATCTTCGCCGGGCCGTTCCGCTCGTACGGCAAGGTGGTGATCGTCGACCACGGCGGCGGGTTCTTCAGCGTGTACGGCGAGCTCGGCGAGATCCTCAAGGACAAGGGCGACGCGGTGCGCGCCAGCGAGAAGCTGGCGAGCGCCGGCGAGCAGGTCTATCTCGAGATCCGGCGCGGGACGGACGCCCTCGACCCGGCGGACTGGCTGGAAAAGAAATAAACTAGGAGCATGGATATGAAGCGCTACCTGACGGCGGCGGTCGTGGCCGCCGCGCTCGCCGCCCGGCCCGTCTGGGCCGCCAACGCGGACAAGACCTACGAGCAGCTCAAGCTCCTCGTGGACGTGCTCGGCTTCGTCCAGGACAACTACGTCGACGAGCCGGAGACGCAGAAGCTGATCTACGGGGCGGCGACCGGCATGGTGCGCACCCTCGACCCCTATTCCCAGTTCATGGATCCCGAGATCCATCGCGAGATGAAGACCGAGACCGAGGGCCAGTTCGGCGGGGTGGGCCTGCGCCTGACGTTCAAGGACGACTGGCTGACCGTGCAGACGCCGATGCCCGGCTCCCCGGCGTACCGCCTCGGGGTCCTGCCCAACGACCGCGTCGTGGAGATCGACGGCGCCCCGACGAAGGACATGGGCATGGCGGACGCCCTGCGCACCTTGCGCGGCGCGCCCGGGACGAAGGTGAAGCTCAAGCTCGAGCGCGGGCCGGACGACGGCGCCGAGGGGGACTGGAAGGCCGTGACCGTGGAGATCACGCGCGAGCTCGTGAAGATCGAGTCCACGCTCGCGATGAAGCTCGACGGGGGAGTCGGCTACCTGCGCATCGCCGAGTTCAGCGCCAAGACCGCGGACGACGTCGCCGAGTCGCTCAAGAAGCTCAAGAAGGACGGGGCCACGAGCCTCGTCATCGACCTGCGCAACGACCCGGGCGGCCTGCTGTCGGCCGCCGTCGAGGTCGCCTCGATGTTCCTCGGCGAGGGCAAGCTCGTCGTCTACACCCAGGGCCGCAAGGCCGACAGCCGGCAGGATTTCACCGCCGGGGCGAAGGCCCCGTACCCGTCCTTGCCCCTCGTCGTGCTCATCAACGGCGGCTCCGCGTCCGGCTCGGAGATCGTCGCGGGCGCGATGCAGGACCACAAGCGCGCCGTCGTCGTCGGCGAGCGCAGCTTCGGCAAGGCGAGCGTGCAGTCCCTGATCCCGCTGCCCGACGGCTCCGGCCTGCGCCTGACCGTGGCGCGCTACTACACGCCCTCGGGCCGCTCGATCCACCGCGACGAGAAGAACAAGACCGGCGGGATCGTCCCGGACATCGTGGTCCCCGTCACCCCCGAGGCCGAGGCGAAGCTCTACGCGCAATGGGAGATGATCTACGCCAAGGACAAGAAGCCCCGCTCCGCGGTGAAGGCCGAGGACCTGGTGCGCGACGAGGCGCTCGACCGCGCCGTCGAGCTGCTCAAGGCGCGCGACGTGCTCGGAGCGCTCAAGCGCGAAGGGTGAGGATCCTCGGCCTCGAGACCTCCTGCGACGACACCTCGGCCTCCGTGGTCGAGGACGGGCGCCTGCGCTCGAACGTCGTGTCCTCCCAGACCGCGCTGCACGCCCCGTACCGCGGCGTCGTGCCCGAGCTCGCCGCGCGCGCCCACCTCGACAACCTGATGCCCGCGGTCGCCAAGGCGCTGAAGGACGCGGGGCGGGGGAAGCTCGACGCCGTCGCCTACACGCGCGGCCCCGGCCTGATGGGCCCGCTTCTGATCGGCAAGGTCGCGGCGCAGACGCTCGCGCGTCTGCTCGACATACCGGCCGTCGGGGTCAACCATCTCGAGGGGCACGTGCTCGCCGCCGAGCTCGAGCACCGGCTGCGCTGGCCGGTGATGGCGCTCGTCGTATCGGGCGGGCACACCGACCTCGTGCTGGCGAAGGGCCCCGGCAGCTACCGCGTGCTCGGCCGCACGCGCGACGACGCCGCCGGCGAGGCCTACGACAAGGTCGCGCGCCTGTTCGGCCTCGGCTACCCCGGCGGCCCCGAGATCGACGCGCGCGCCGCGAAAGGCGACGCCGCCGCCGTCGCCTTCCCGCGCCCCGCGATGCCGGGCACCTGGGACTTCTCGTTCTCGGGGTTGAAAACCTCGGTGCTTTATCATCTGAAGGGCCGCGTGCCGAAGGGCCGCGAGCTGAACGACCTGTGCGCGTCCTTCCAGGAGGCCGTGGCGGAGACGCTCGTCGACAAGACCGTGCTCGCCGCGAAGAGGTTCAAGGCGAAGGACATCGTCCTCGGCGGGGGCGTTGCGGCCAACTCACGGCTTCGGGCCTTGATGAAAGAGCGGGGCGAGGCCGCGGGCTTCGCGGTACGTCTCCCCGCGCGCGTGCTGTGCACCGACAACGCCGCGATGATCGCCCACGCGGCCTGCCGGCGCCTGTCCGCGGGCGGCTCCCCCTGGACCGGTCCGTGCGATCCCTCGTTGCCGCTGCGCAGTTGGGCGTGAGCGGCCCCATTTCGACGGCGAGTGGAAGGGGCACTTCCTCGCCTTATGGCTCGGTCGCGCTCGTCTTCCTCGCCGCGTTCGGATTTTTCCTCTCCGGCGCCTCGCCCTCGATCGCTCCCCGCGATTCGGCCGATATGGCTTCCGCGGCGTTGACGCTCGGCGTCGCGCATCCTCCGGGCTACCCTCTCTATTCCGTTCTCGGCCATCTGTGGCTGACGGTCTTCCCGTGGGGGAACCCGGCGTACCGCCTCGCCGTCCTGTCCTGCCTCGCCGCCGCCGGCGCGGTGTTCTTCCTGTTCCTGAGCGTCCGTCGCCGTCACGGCGTCTGGGCCGGCCTGACCGGCGCCGCCGTCCTCGCCTTCTCCGCTCCGTTGTGGAAGTTCGCGCTGATCCAAGAAAAATATTCGGTTCATGCATGCTTCGTTGCCGTTCTTTTTTATCTGTCCGAAGGCGAAAGTGGGGATTTCTGGCGCCGGGCCCGCCTTTCCGGGCTCGTGGCCGGTCTGGGCCTGGTGAACCACCAAAGCCTTTTGTTCTTCCTTCCGGGTTTTCTCCTCCTTTGGCGGTCGGAATGCCGCCGCTTCAACGCTTCGCTCGGATCCGTCCTCGCCGCCGCCGTCCCTTGTTCGTTGGCCGGCCTTTCCCTCTACGCTTTTCTATGGGTCCGCCTCGGCTCGCTCGGCGCCGCCCTCTCCGTCGCTCTCCGTTCCCAATACGGCGCCGGCACCTTGTCGGCCCAGCTCGCCCGTCCGTTCACGCCCGACGGAGCCGTCCGCCTCTTCGCCTGGTCCTTGAAGACTTGGGCGCTCGCCGTGTCCATCCCGGCCGCCGCCGCGGCCTGCGCCGGGGCGTTCCTCTCGTGGCGCGAGGACCGCGACCGCGCGGCCGGTCTCCTGCTGGCGGCCCTGCTGAGCGGCCCTCTCTTCGTCGTCCTGGCGAGGTTCGACGCGTCCAACTGGGTCGCCCGCTCCGTCCTCGAGCCGGCCTTCCTGGTCCCGGCGCTGGCCGCGGCCGTCTTCGCGGGAGCCGCCGTCTCCCGCCTCGGCCGCCTCGCGCCGGCCGGCCTCGCTCTCGCGGCCGCCGCTTTGCTGCTGCGTTCGCCGGTCCCCGAGCGCCGCGACGACTTCCTGGCGTACGATTACGCCCGCAACCTGCGCCGCGCCGTCCCGCCCGCCGCCAACCTCCTCGTCTCGGGCGACACCGCCTTGTTCGGCCTGCGCTGGCTCGAGGCGGCCTCTCCCCGCGAGGCCGCGCTCGAACTGGCGGGCGCCGGGCTCACGGAGCCGAGGGCCTGGCTCGCCGCCCGGACCGGCAAGTCCGCCGTCTTCGTCGCGGGGCTCGCGTCCGGGATCCTGCCCTCCGCCGCGCTCACGCCCGAAGGCCTCGTTCAACGCGCCGCCGGAAGACCCGCGACGCCCGCCCCCGTCGTCCTGCGCCGCTCCGCGTCGTGGCGCCGCGACGAGAGCTACGCGCGCGACGCCAAGCTCTCCTACGCCTTCGCCGCCTGGTCGGCGGCGCGCCTGCTGGAGGCCCGGGGGGAGCCGGTCCCGGAGGCTCTTGACCTGACCGCGGTCTCGCTCGACCCCGAGGATTACCGGCTCGAATAGCCGCCGCTCCTCCGTCGTGCGTTCATGAGCCCGTAATCACTCTGGCGGCCGCGAAAGCTATAATTCGCGCGATGCGCCTTCTTCGCGCGCTGTCGGCCGTCCTATTGGCCCTGGCTCTGCCCGGGACCTCCTTCGCCGCGTTCGAGGACGCCGGCTTCGGTCCCCGCGACATCGCCATGGGCGGCGCCTTCACCGCGGTCGTCGACGATCCCGGCGTGCTCGCCTACAACCCGGCGTCCCTCGGCCAGGCCTCGAGCCTCGAGGCGTCGATGGCCTATCTGCGCCAGTTCCACATCCCGTCGGGGGAGTCGGACCGCGACTCCGCGCGCGCGGGCATCGTCGTGCCGCTGCGCCAGGAGATACTCAACGGCGGCCTCGGCTTCGACCTGCGCTACGACCGCCGCACGGGCGTGGGCGGCGACCGCGCCATCGGCGTGATGTACGGCACGCGCGGCCTGCGCGAGACGGAGGGCGGGGGCGTGGACTTCGGCGGCGGCCTCAAGCTCCTGTCGAGCGCCTTCGATTCGGGCGGCGGCTCGGGGAACCACCTGGCCATCGACATGGGCACCCTGTACCGCTTCAGCGACCGCTACGCCTTCGGCGCGTCGCTCCTCAACTTCGGCAGCCCGAAGTTCAAGGGCGACCGGGCGCCCCTGACGCTCAAGCTCGGCGCGGCCGAGCAGGTGCGCGGCGTCATCTTCGCCGCCGACCTCACCAAGCGCGAGTCGTCCCAGAGCGGCAACGGCCAGCACACGATGGCGCTCGGCTTCGAGCGGTGGTGGGCCACGGCGCGAGCGGGGCAGTACGCGCTGCGCTCCGGCATGTCCCTGGGCGAGGGCACCCGCACCTGGAGCTGGGGCCTGGGCTGGCGCGCGCAGGGCGCCCGGGTCGACTACTCGATGACGGTCCCGATGACCGGCACGACGCGCTTCGGCCACGGCCTGTCCTTGTCCGTGCGCTTCGGCCGCGCCGATCCCGAGGGGGAGTACGAGAAGCTCCTGTCCCAGGAGCTGCGCTACCGGCGCCAGCTCGGCGAGGCGCTCGAGGCGAGCTCGGTCAAGCAGTGGAAGCTCGCCGAGGAGCTCAACCGCCTCAGGGCGGAGATGGCCGCCCTCGGGAAGGAAGTCGACCTCAAGCGGGCCTCCGAGGTCGACGCCAAGCGCCGCCTGCGCGAGCTCGAGACCCGTCAGCAGAAGGCCGCGGAGACCTTCGAGAAGGTGAAGGCCGACCGCGAGAGCGCCGCGCGGCAGGTCCGTGTCTCCCTCTTCCAGGAGGACTGGCGCTCCTACCAGAAGGCGAAGCTCGCCGGCGCCGCGGACTCCGTCCTGCTCGAGAAGGTCGGCCGCATCCTGCGCGAGTACCGCGACGCGGGCGTGGACCTGAGCGAGGCCAGCACCGAGCTGCGCCGCCTCCAGCGCGCCAAGTAGGAAGTTCATATTTCCGAAAAGAAACCCGGGCGTCCGGACCCTATACTTCATCCCGTGGGACATCTGCCTCCCGAAGACCTGAGCCGCGAGATCGAGCGTCTCTGGACGCGCCTCGGCGCCGTCTCCGCCGAAGCCGCGCCGCCTCCGGCCGCGCCCGCCCAGGCGGGCGCCGAGCTCGCGTGGGAGACGGTCTCCATGCTCAAGACCCAGCAGCGCCGCCGCGAGGCCGCGCTCGCCGAGGCCATCGCCGCCAAGGAGGAGTCCCTGAAGGTGTGGCGCTCGCGCGCCGAGGCGCTCCAGCAGGAGGCCGAGGAGCTCCGCGTCCGCGCCGACGGCAGCGACGAGCTCGTCTACGGCCAGCTGCTCGACGCGCAGCAGCGCCTCGAGCTCGCCGCGCGCGCGCTCGAGCACGAGCGCGAGGAGCGCCGCCGGCTGGAGGCCGCCCTCGAGGAGTCGCGGGCCCGCATCACGGCCGAGGTGGAGCGCGCCCGCGAGGCCGAGGCGCGCTGGGCCAAGCGCGAGACGCAGGGCCTCATCGATCTGAAGGACGTCCAGACCTCGGCCGAGCGCCGCCAGCAGGAGGCGGCGAAGGCCGACGAGGCCGTGAGCGCGCTTAAGGGCAGCCTCTCCGAGGCGAAGAACGCCCTCGAGAAGACCTTGGCCGAGCTCCTGCTCGAGCGCCACGAGCGCGTCCGCGTCGAGGAGGAGCGGGAGCGCGCGCTCAAGAAGACCGACGAGGTCGAGCGCCACCTCACCGAGCTCCAGAAGCTATGGGAGGAAGAGCGCGCGCAGTGGCGGGAGCTCTGGGACCGCGAGCGCTCGACCTGGGAGGCCCAGCGCCAGGAGCTCGCTCAATGGGAAGAGACTTTGCGCCGCGAGCGCGAGGCCTGGCACGGCGAGCTGCAGGAGAAGGAGAAGTCTCACCTCACCTTCACCGACAGCCTCACGGGCAAGATCCGCGAGACGACCGCCGCCGCCGAGCAGGTCGCCCAGCGGATGCGCCAGATCGAGAGCCGCGAGGAGCGCGACCGCGCCGTGTCCGCGCAGGCCGGGGTGGAGGCCGGGCGCACGGCGTCGGTCCGCGCGCGCCGCGTCCGCGCCGCCGCCCTCGCGCTGGCCGCCGTCGCGCTGATCGCGGCCGCCGTGCCGACCTGGCGCTGGGGCGCCGAATGGCGCTACGAGCCCGAGGCGACCGCGCCCGTCGCCTCGCTCAACCCCGCCGCGCTCGCCTTCGACGGGACCTTGCTCTGGGTCGCGGATTGGGGGGGGCGCATCAGCGCCCTCGATCCCGCCGATCCACGAACAGCCGTTCGTGAGATTTCCATACCCGCCGGCGGACTCTACCGCCCGACGGCGGTGGCGTTCGGCGACGGCCGGATGTGGACCCTCGATTCGGCCCGCGCCCGCCTGCTCCGCGCGATGTCCTCGCGGCCGGAGACCGTCGTCGCCGCCGTCCCGTCGCCCGGGCCGGCCCCGACGGCGCTCGCCTTCGACGGCTCCTCGCTCTGGTCCTACGACGCGGCAAACCGCTCTCTGTATCGCCACGCCGCGGACGAGGCCACCTATCAGTCGTTCCCTATAGAGGAGGACGTGGTGCCCAACGCGATGGCCTGGGTCGACGGCCGCCTGTGGCTGCACGACACGAAATCCCGCCGCGTCATGATCTACGCGCTCGAGGGCGGCCGCTTCGCCCTGAAGGAGAAGCATCCGTCCCCCGACGCCGCGACGGTCGGCTTCGCGGTCCTGCCCGGGGAGAAGGGGCGCCGCGTGTGGGCGCTCGTCGGGCCGTCGGCGGAGAGGGCGCAGCCCGCGCTGCTGCGGCTGCGTTTGCATCGAAGAATACCCTTTGCCATCTTTTAACATTCCTTTAATCAGCCGGTAACGCCGTTGCGCTACACTCTAGACTCAGACGACACATCGCCGCAAAGAAACGACAACATGAATAGACACCGGCGCCCCTCGAGCCAGACGCGTGCGGCCTTCCTCCTCGCCGCCGCCATCGCGCTCTCCCCGTTCCGCGCCGCGGCGCAGTCCGTGCAGGTCTTCATCAACACCGCGTTCGTCGCCAGCCCCGCGGTGTGCACGACCTATGTCGGGACCCCCACCATCTTCCGCTGCCCCCTCTCCGACCGCCCCGGCACCGGCAACATCTCCAACGAGCCCCACATCGAGTTCGAGGAGAACGGCCCGCTGCGCTGCAACGCCCTGGCGCGGCCTTCCGGGACCATCGACGCGAACTTCTGCCAGGACCGCGTGTTCCTGTGCACGCAGATCGGCGTCAACAGCTCCACCGCCGGCTCGGTCGCCATCGACGAGATCAGCTTCGAGCTGTTCAAGTTCCAGGACGGCTCCAACCCCCTGGACCCCGCGTCGACGCCGCCCCTGCGCACCTTCTTCATCGACGTCCCCGGCGCTGCGACCAACGCCGATCCGACGGTCCCCAACGGCGGCGTCGAAGCCGCGTGCGTGATGTGGGACGGCTCGGCCAACATCCAGGGCGAGTTCGGCAAGACGAACGGCCAGTACGGCTTCCGCGTCTCGGTCAAGACCAATCAGGTCGGCCAGAGCGGCAACATCTCCATCACGGCGACCCGGGCCTATCCTTCCGGCGCGACGCTCGACAACAACCTCGATGCCGTCTCGCAGAAGCCGATCGCCGTGGACGTGACGAACGTGCACGTCATCCGCTCCTCCCCGACGGTCGTCGGCCAGATCACCGGCGTCGCCTCCCAGCCCTACAACTTCACGTACCGCCTGTCGAAGGACGCGACGATGTACCTGACGATCAACAGCTCTCTTCCGCCTTACGAGCAGCTCCGCCGCGTCGTGCCCGGGCTGCCGAAGGTCGGCGAGGGCGTCCCGCAAGGGACCCTGCTCAACGGCGACTCATGGGACGGGCGCGACGAGAACGGCAACGTCCTGACCGCGGGCCAATACCTCGCCGTGTTCCAGGCCAACAGCGTCGACCAGTACACGAAGTTCACCGGCGTCGGCGCCAACAACTTCGGCGACCTCTCCCATCCGACCACCCGCCAGGTGGCGATCGACCCGCTGCAGATCACGGACATCCGGGTCCAGCCGCTCACGGGCGGCTCGACCTCGCTGGCCGTGATGTCCTACCTCCTGACCGAGGCGGCGACGGTGTACATCGACATCTATCCGCCCAACACCCAGTTCTGCGACACCGTCCTCAACAGCGCCGTCGACACCGCCCTCGCGGACGTCAGCAACATCCAGGGCGACCCTCAGGGCGCCGACCCGCTGGCGCCGGCCAAGAAGTTCGCTCCGCGGATGGGCGACTGTGCGACCGGCTTCGCGGTGGCTCCCGTCAAGAGCATCGCCGAGATCAAGACCCTGCGCTCCCAGGTCATCAGTTTCTGGGACGGCCGCGACACCGCGGGCAACCTCGTCGACGACGGCGACTACGTCTTCGTGATCTACGCGGCGCTGCCCTCGCAGCGCGGCGCGCCCTACCGGACCAGCGCCTTCGACCGGCGCGTGTGGACCTCGATCGCCAAGATCGGCTTCCTGCCGGTGCTCCGCGGCCTCGTCGGCATCACCCAGATCTCCCCGACCTCGACCGTGGTCGGCTCGAGCCCCGCGGTGGCCGGGATCAACCCCTTCACCTTCCGCTATACGCTGACCCGCGACGCGAACGTGTCGATGAAGATCTTCAACGCGAACGGGAACACCTTGGTCAAGACGCTCGTGAACAACGAGACCCGGCCCGGGGCGTTCGCGAACGCCGAGGTCTGGACCGACGGCACGGACGACTCCGGCCAGGTCGTATCCTCGGGCACCTACCTCGTCCAGCTGACGGCCAGCGACCCGGCCCAGCCCGCCAAGGTCTCCACGACGACCGCGATGTTCCCCGTCGACCTGTTCCGGATCACCGACGTCGCGGTCACGCCCCTGCTCAGCGGCGCCTCCGACAACGTCGTCCTCAACTACCAGCTCTCCCAGCCGATGTTCGTGGCCTGGAACATCTATCCTCCGGGCTCGGTCATCGTCAACAGCACCGGCGCCTGGCCTCCTTGCGCCGCCCAGACCCCGCCGGCGGCCTGCACGAGCGCTTCGGTCCTGACGCCCGCGCCCGCCTCGCTCCAGGCGGCCCCCGTGGTGACCTTCCGCGGCCTGCGCCCCGGCCGCCTCAAGATCTCCGAGTTCTGGGACGGCCGCGACGTGAACGGCCTGTTCGTCCCGGATGGGAACTACATCTTCACCCTGACCGCCCAGTCCACGACCACGCCCAAGCACTTCGCGTCGGACAAGGTGTTCGGCAACATCACCGTGGCCCGCGGCTCGATCATCTTCACCCAGTTCAACGTGCTGCCCGACACCCCCGAGCTGTTCAACTCGAGCAACTCGATCACGCTGCACCCTTTCACGATCAACTACGCGCTGACCCGTCAGTCCTCGGTGACGATCCAGATCCTCAATACGAACGTCCCGGCGGGCGTGGTGCGCACCATCGTCGCCGGCGCCGTCCGGCCCGCGGGGCTCCTCCAGACGGACGTCTGGGACGGGCGCAACGACACGGGGAACTTCCCGCCGTCCGGCTTCTACCTGGTGCGCGCGGTCGCCGAAGACGTCGCCTCGGTCCTCTCTTCGGGGGCCACGGCTCAACTGACCATCGCCTTCGACCCGCTGCGCATCTTCGATCTCGCGATCACGCCGCTGCGCGCCGACTCCGGGCCGGCCGTGCTCTCCTACCAGGTGTCGGAGACCATGAAGGTCTCGATCAAGATCTATAAATCCGGCACCATCTTCGACCTCGCCGGCAACCCTACGCCGCCCGAGACGCAGTCGCTGGTCAAGCGCATCGTCGGCGTGCGCCCCGCCCGCACGCAGATCAACGATTCGTGGGACGGCACCGACTTCAAGTTCTCGCTGCTCAAGGACGGCTCGTATAAGTTCAAGATCGTGGGCTCGACCGACATGGCCGCGATCGACGACAACACCGGGAACGTCCTCAACCCCGCCGCGCTCTCCCTCGACCGTCTCATCGACGAGATCCCCCTGGTGCGCAACCGCTCCCTATCGCCCAACGAAGATTTCATCAACAACTCCTTCAACTACCCGAACCCGGTCAGCGGAGAGTCCACCACGTTCCAGATCTACTCGCCCTTCCGGGCCGTCGCGAAGATGAAGCTCTTCACGATCTCCGGCGAGCTCGTCCTGGACAAGAACTTCGGCGAGGTCCCGCCCGCCTTCCAGGCCGGACCGGTGACGTACGTCTGGACCAAGCTCAACCAGTCGGGCAACAAGGTCGCGCGCGGCCTCTATTTCGCGGTGATCAGGATCGAGGAGACCGAAGGCGGCAAGAACATCCTCCAGACGGTCAAAAAGGTGCTGATCCAGTGAGAACGATCTCCCTCGCCGTCCTGTGCCTCCTCGCCCTGCTCGCGGCGCCGTCCGCGCGCGCCGCCGACTCGAACGTCGGCACCAGCGGAGCCAACTTCCTGAAGATCGGGCAGGGCTCGGCCCGCGCGATGGCCATGGGCGGCGCGTACGTCGCGCTCTCCGAAGGGGCCGACGCGATGGCCTGGAACCCGGCCGGCCTCGCCGTCACCCAGCAGCGCGAGCTCGGCTTCTCCTACCTGCGCTACATCCAGGACGTGGACTCCCCGCTCTATCTCGCGCCCGGGAGCCAGATCGGCGTGCGCGACGGTCAGATGTCCATCGGCCTCGCCCGCTCCTTCTGGTACGAGAAGCTCTTCCTGGGAGGCTCCCTGCGCGCCGTCCACGAGGACATCGCCGGCGCGGTGAAGGACACGGTCGTCGGCGACGTCGGCGTGATCCTGAAGCCGAACCCGACGCTGTCGCTCGGCTTCGCGATGCAGAACTTCGGCTCGGGCTCGGGCAACGTCCCGCGCATCACCCGCGGCGGCGCCGGCCTGCGGCTCGGCGATTTCGTGACCGTGGGCCTCGAGCTCAGCAAGGCGTCGGACAGCGGCGCGCGCATCGGCCTGGGCGGAGAGTTCCAGCTGCCCGAGGAATATCTCGACGTCGGCCAGTTGGCCTTCCGCATCGGCTACCGGAACAGCGACTATCTCGGCCAGAGCACGGACGAGACCCTGAAGTCCCTGCGCCTGGACCGCGCCAACAACCTGTCCTTCGGCTTCGGCATGTACACGTCCCAGGCCTTCGGCTACGGCGTCTCCCTCGACTACGCGTTCGTTCCTTATGGTGCGCTCGGGACGGTCGACCAGATCTCAGTCAAGTTGAAATTTTAATGGTTTTTTAATGGCCAACGTATTGACACGCTATGGGTCGGGTGTTACACTCAGAACGGATGAAGACACGTTCTTTTCGTCGGATCGTAAAAGGAAAGAATGGCCAAACGGCCATCGAGTACCTGCTCACGACGGTGGCCTTGGTCACCGTTTTCGCGGGGATGTACGGGTTCCTTCAGGGGCAGCTGAAGAAGCTGTTCACGATCGCGGGCGTCAAGATCTTGTCGACGTATCCGAAATAGCGTAGACGGAATTCCTGGAAGGGGAGAATTACATGCTCATGAAACTGTCTCAGGTGGGGTCGTGGCTCAAGGCGAAGACGTCCAATCGCAAGGGTCAGAACACGGTCGAGTATCTCTTGATGCTCACGGTCGTCGTCGGCGTCGTGCTCGTTTCGGGCGCGATGCTCAAGAAGTTCATGCCGACGCTGTTCAACAACATCCAGCAGATGATCACCGGCGCCGCCGGCCAGATGGGCAGCGGCAGCGGGAACTAGGTTCGCCGGGCTGGCTCCGGGCCCGCGAGGGCCCGGAGCATAGCCTGGGGGAGAAAGGCCGTGAAAAGGGTTCGAGTCGGGCGGTCGGGCCAGGTCGTCGTCGAGATGCTCCTGATCCTGCCCGTGTTCCTGACGATCATTTTCACGATCATGGAGATCGGATACGTCTCGTTCCAGCTCATCCTTCTGAATCACGCGACGTACGAAGTGGCTCGCATCGGCGGCATGACGACGACCTCGCCTCCGGGACACGGCTGCGGAAAGCTCAACGAAATCATGAAAACGATCATCCAATCGGCGACGGTCTCCTGCAGCACGGAGAAGACCCTGACCGACCCGCAGTCGCAGCAGGACAATTTCGACCTCATCATCACCGGCAACAACACCATCAAGCTCGTTTTTCCGATCAGCAGCGTGATCCTGGCCAAGCCGAAGGGAACGGGCATGCGGCTGCTTCAGGCGGTCGTCAGGATGCCGATCGAGTCGCCGCTCAAGAAATAGGGAATCGAAAAACATGGAAAAGAAAGGCGTGCTGGTCCCGATGCTCCTCGCGATGGGCGCCGCCGTGTTCTATCTGATGGTGCTCAGCAGCAAGGAGAGCGCCCTGCGCGGCGCCTACGAGACCGCCAAGGTCCTGTCCGCCCGCGTGGACATCCCCGAGCGCACGGTCCTCAAGGAGGACATGGTCGAGGTCCTCGAGGTGCCGCGCAAGTTCATGCAGCAGGACTCCTTCGAGATCAAGACGCAGAGCGACATGAAGCTCATCGTCAACCTCGTCACGCGCAACCGCGTGCCCAAGGGCAACCAGCTGACGCAGTCCTCCCTGATCTCGCTCTCGCCCGAATCCGGTCTCAGCGTCAAGATCCCTCCCGGCTACCGCGGCGCGATCCTGCCGATCGACCAGGAGATGAAGATCCTGATCAAGCCCGGCGACCGCGTGGACGTGCTCGTCACCTTCGACGCGCTGATGAACGACGGCCGCAAGGAGAAGGTCACGGCCACCATCCTCCAGAACGTGCTCGTGATCGCGGTCGGCACCAACCTCGGCCAGGGCATGAACGCGCGACAGTTCAAGAACCTCGGCGACAAAGAGGAGAAGACGGCCGCCTTCTCGGAGAAGGCTTCCGTCAGCCTCGCGCTCAATCCGAACGAAGCCCAGTACCTGGCCCTGGCCATCAAGCAGGGCGACACGACGGTGATCATGCGCGGCCTCGGCGACGCCGAGATGCACCCGATGGAGATGGCCAGCTTCCGCAAGCTGTTCCGTTAGAAATCAGTTAGAAACAATTTTGGCGTATCCTAGACTCGACAACATGAATCGACAACTGTGGACGGCGGCAGCACTCGTTTGCGCGCTTGCGGCGCGGGCTTCGGCCCAGCCGGAAGACTCGCTGATCGCCGTCTCGGCGGACATCGTCGAGATCTCAGGTTCCGTGCAGCGCGACATCGGTTTCTCCTGGACTCCTTTCGCGGCCGGCATCGGCTTCGCCGAGAAGACGATCCCGGGCATCTACCGTATCGGCGATTTCGCCCGTCAGACCCAGCTCCAGACCCAGCTCAAGATGCTTGAAACCGAAGGCAAGGCCCAGCTCCTGTCGAACCCCAAGGTGGTGGTTCAGGCCCAGTCCCAGGCCAACTTCGTCGTCGGCGGCGAGATCCCTTATCCGTCGGCCAACGGCAACGGCACCGTGACCGCCGACTTCAAGAAGTTCGGCGTGATCCTGAACATCGTCCCGGTCATCAACCCCAACAAGAAGGACACGATCCGGGCGGAGCTGCAGCTCGAGGTGTCCAACGCCGACTTCTCCAAGCCCGTCCAGGTCGGCAACACCTCGGTGCCCTCGATCATCACGCGCCAGATCCAGACGGCCGTCGAGATCAAGAGCGGCGAGACCCTCGTCATCGGCGGCCTGAAGTCGAGCACCAAGAGCGTCGCCAAGACCAGGGTCCCGTTCATCGGCAGCATCCCGATCCTCGGCCTCCTCTTCACGACGACGAGCGTCGTCGAGGAGCAGAAGTCCCTCTTCCTCTTCATCACCATGGAGATCGTGAAATGAGGACGGCAAGCGATCATGGCTGACACGCCTCGGCCGGACGCGAGCGGCGCCCCGACCTCCTTCAAGGAGCCGGGGCGCGTCGTCGTCTTCACCGGGCCCAAGGAAGGCGTGGGCAAGACCACGACCTGCCTCAATCTGGCGCTCGCCTGGGCCGGCAGCCAGAACCGCAAGGTCGTGATCGTGCACATGGACCCCATGTGCCGCAACGACCTGAGCTACGTCCTCGGCGTGAACCCTCCGACCTTGGCCAGCATGGTCCAGCTCGTCGGCGAGAACCCGACCGGGGGCCTCGGCCGCCTGCTGAAGGGGCGCATCCCGATCTCCCAGTGGGGCGTCGGCCTGCTCCCGCTCGCCGCCAACCGCGCCGAGTTCCAGAAGCTCTCCCCGAACATGGTCGTCAAGATCCTCGGCTCGCTGGCCGAGTCCTACGACCTGTTCCTCGACGTGGACCCCTTCTTCCCGATGCAGATCTTCTCGTTCGACCTGGCCGACCTGATCTACTGGGTCTGCCTGCCCCAGCGCTCCCACTTCGAGGCCACCTACTCGCTGTTCAACGAGATCAAGGCGCTGCATTTCGCCCTCGACAAGTTCGAGATCGTCGTCAACCAGGCCAACCTTCCCGGCGCGCTGGCGCCCAAGGAGGTCGACCGCTTCTTCAACGCGATCCAGAAGCGCGTGCTGGCGTACTGCCCGTGGGAAGACCTCATCCCGGAGTACGCCAACACCCAGAAGATCCTGGTCGTGGAGCAGCTGCAGAGCGACTGGGTCAAATCCCTGCGCATTCTTTTGGGGCGGCTCATGGAAGTCAAGCCCTCCGTCAAGCACTGGGAGTCGTCGATGGATTCCGAAGAGTTCGGCTCGTCGGCCGACATCCTCTGGAAGCAGTCGGCCTCCTCGGCGGCCGCCGAGGGCCCCAAGACCGTGGCGAAGGACGTCACCAAGTCCGCCGGCCCCGTGCCCGAGTTCTGGGACGAGCTGAAGGGCAAGATGCACAAGCTCGTCGTCGGCGCGATGGAGACCGAGCGCATCCGCATCTCCGACGACCCCAACCAGAACGAGGAGAACCGCGCCAAGGTCTCCCAGATCATCGAGAACCTGCTCCAGCGCGAGCAGAGCCTGGCCCTGTCCCGCGCCCAGCGCGAGCAGTTCACCGGCGAGCTCGTCGACGAGATCCTCGGGCTCGGCCCCCTGCAGGCGCTCCTGCGGGACCCGGGCATCAACGAGATCATGGTCAACGCGTTCGACAAGATCTACATCGAGCAGAAGGGCCAGCTCGTGCTGCTGCCGATGCGCTTCCGCAACGACGAGCAGGTCGTGCAGGTCATCAAGCGCATCGTCGCGCCCGTCGGCCGCCGCATCGACGAATCCGTCCCGCTCGTCGACGCGCGCCTGAAGGACGGCTCGCGCGTCAACGCCATCATCGCGCCCCTGGCCATCTCCGGCCCGACGCTCACGATCCGCCGCTTCTCGGCCAAGCCCTTCACCCACACCCAGCTGATCGGCTTCGGCGCCTGCACCCCGACCTTCATCGAGTTCCTGCGCGCCGCGGTCATCGTCAAGAAGAACATGCTGATCGCCGGCGGCACCGGCACCGGGAAGACCACCTTCCTCAACATGCTCTCCAACTTCATCCCGGACGGCGAGCGCATCATCACCGTCGAGGACACGGCCGAGCTGCGCCTGCTCGCCGACCACTGGATCCGCCTGGAATCCCGCCCGCCGAACATCGAGGGCAAGGGCGAGATCACGATCCGGGATCTCATCAAGAACTGCCTCCGCATGCGCCCCGACCGCATCGTCGTCGGCGAGTGCCGCGGCGGCGAATCCCTGGACATGCTCCAGGCCATGAACACCGGCCATGAAGGCTCGCTGGCGACGCTCCACGCGAACACCCCGACCGAATCGATCTCGCGCCTCTCGGCGATGTGCCTGATGTCGGGCATCGACCTGCCGATGAACGTGCTCATCGACATGATCTCGAGCGCGGTGCACATCTTCATCCAGATCACGCGCTTCGCCGACGGCAAACGCCGGGTCACCTACATCTCGGAGTGCGTGGGCCGCGACGGCCAGCGCGTGCTCACCAAGGACATCTTCCGCTTCATCCAGACCGGCATGGACGAGAAGGGCGTCAGCTTCGGCTACTTCACGGCGATGGACTATGTCCCGCACTGCTACGCCGAGATCCAGCTGAAAGGCCTTCCGGTCCCGCCCGAGGCGTTCTGGAGCGAGCGGACCAAGAAGAAGAAGGGCCTGCCCAACGCCATCGACGAGCTGCTGAAAGCGGGCATCCCCGTGCCGGACGACGCCGAGGCCGTGGCGACCGGCGGCCACGGCGGAGGGGGACATTAGCATGCCCCGGCTCCTCCCGGCCCTGCTGCTGCTCGTCCTGGCCGCGGTCCCGTCGCGCGCGCAGATCTTCAGCCGCGAGGAGATCGTGTTCCTCGTCGGCTCGGGCAAGACCGCCACGGGCCCGAAGGTCGAGGGCGCGATCACCCGCACCCAGGTCTTCTACCACTACTTCAAGCGCGACCGCGACGCCAGCCTCAAGATCCCGAAATGGGTGGACCAGACCCTCGAGGCGATGCTCAAGCGGCCGGTCTGGCAGGACCCCGACGAAGGCATCCTCAACGAGGCCCAGCTCTGGCAGGCCCCCGCGTCCGTCCTCTACGAGTTCTTCGAGCTCGTCCGCAAGAGCCTGCCGCCCTCGGACGGCGGCCAGCTGATGCCGCCGGGCAACCTGATCAAGGACTACGAGGACAAGCGCATCCGCTTCCAGATGTCCCTCGACCGCCTCGTCCGCGCCAAGCTCGGCGACTCCCTCGGTGGGCGCGGCCGGTCCGTCATAGCCCACTTCGAGCTCATCAACAAGCAGTACGACAGCGTCATGGACGGCCTCGTCAACGGCGACACGCAGCGCTACAAGGACGCCGTGATCGCGATGGGCGCCCTGATGAACGGCGCGTTCGAGACGCTGCAGTCGACGCCGCGCGGCTTCAAGTTCCAGCAGGGCGACAACAAGGGCTCCCAGGCGGCGTCGGTCCTGTTCAAGATGATCGGCATCGCGCTGATCATCGCCTGCGCCTGGACCATCGGCTCGCTCAACGAGAAGAAGATCGCGGACGGCTGGGAGCGCTACAAGCTGAAGGCCAAGGAGTGGGCCCACGAGTACGAGCGTCAGTTCATCGTCATCAAGATCCACTACCTGGTCGGCGGACCGATGGCGCTGGGCTTCCTGATCGGCCTGCTCACCTTCGACCCGTTCGGGTTCATCATCTTCTGCGGCTTCGGCATCTACGCCGGACTGACCTTGCCCGGCTGGCTCCTCCTCAACATCCGCTTCCGGCGCGGACAGAAGTGCGAGGCCCAGCTGATGGACGCCATGATCCTGATGTCCAACGGCCTCAAGTCGGGCATCGACCTGATCGGCTGCCTCGAGATGGTGCAGCGCGACTGCCTGCCGCCGATCTCCGAGGAGTTCGGCCTGTGCATCAAGAACTACCAGCTCGGCACCGCGCTCGAGCGCGCGCTCGAGGGCGTGGAGGAGCGCGTGCAGAGCCGCCTGCTCTCCTACATGATCAAGGCCGTCGTCATCCAGCGCTCCGTCGGCGGCAACCTGACCAAGATCTTCGACCGCATCGTCGACAACATCCGCGAGGAGTCCAAGCTCCAGGAGAAGACCGCGGCGATGACGGCCCAGCAGCGCATCCAGGCGATCGTCGTCGGCGTGATGCCCTGGATCATGCTGATCATCATGTTCCTCTTCCAGCCTCAGCCGATGAAGGAATACTACTTCAGCGGACTGGGCGTCGCCACCCTCGTCTTCTGCACCATCTGGATCGGCATCGGCATGAAGATCGTCAACAAGCTCGGGGACATCAGCGTCTGATATGACACCCATAGACCCCCTGATGCACTACATCCTGCTCGCGGTCGGAGTGCTGGGCTCCGTCGCCATGTACACGGCCGCCAGCCGCCTGTTCGCGCCGCCCGCCGACGCCGAGGAGGGGGACCTCTCCAAGCTCGCCAAGAAGGAGGTCGGCACGAGCTCCGCGTTCTCGAGCCTCAACCCCCAGGGCAGCCTGCTCGAGAAGCTCGACCTCTTCCTGCTGAAGACCTTCCACCTCGACGTCAAGCTCGAGGAGCTGCACATGATGATGGGCCGGCCTACCAAGCCGACGCCTCTCGAGATGCTGCACCTCAAGGAGATGCTCGCGGCCGGGATCATCATCTTCCTGTACGTCATGATGGAGTCCCCCGTCGTCGCCATGTTCGGGATCATCGGCTTCTTCATCCCGGACTCGCTGTTCCAGGGCAAGATCCGGGCCCGCCAGGCCGACATCATGCGCAACTTCCCGACGATGGTCGACCTCATGGCTCTGACCATCGAGGCCGGCCTCGACTACATGGCCGCCATCGAGCGCATCCTGAAGAACGTCAAGCAGGCCCAGCGCACCGAGCTCGAGAACGAGCTGCAGAAGATGCTCAACGAGGTCCAGCTCGGCTACACGCGGCGCGACGCGCTCAAGCGCCTCGCCATGCGCACCGGCGTGCCCGAGATCCGCTCCTTCGTCGGCCTCATCATCCAGTCCGACGAGCTCGGCACGAGCCTCGTCGAGCTCCTGCGCAACTACGCCGCGGACATGCGGTTCCGCCGCCTCAACAAGGCCGAGAAGCTGGCCGCCCAGGCCGCGACCAAGATGCTCATCCCGCTCTTCATCTTCATCTTCCCGACCGTGTTCATCATGATGCTGGCGCCGATGATGAAGAGCCTCGTCCAGGGAGGCCTGGGCTTCTGATGAACGCGAAGCTCCTCGCCGTCCTGGCATTGCTCGCCGCGGGAGGCGCGCGCGCCGCCGACACGCGGGCGCGCGACACCGAGGGGCTCTTCCTCGACATGTCGAAGCTCAACCTCGGCACGATCTCCTCCGAGGACGACAAGAAGAAGTACATCTACACGATCCAGCTCGAGAAGTCGCGCGTCACGCGCAAGACCCTCAAGAGCGTGTACGAGAACGCCTTCGACCTGTACAAGAACGGCCAGTACGAGGCCGCCAACGACCTCACGCGCAAGATCCTGTCCATCGACCCCGGCTACTCGGACGCCTCGATCCTCAACCGCGCGACCATCGACCTCAAGGGCTCGACGAAGCCGCGCGTCTCCGAGCGCCGCCTCATCGAGGAGCGCTTCGAGGAGGGCATGGCCCTCTATCGTCAGGGCCGTCTCGTCGAGGCCGCCCAGCGCTGGGAGGAGTGCTCGAAGCTCGCTCCCGGCAACCTGAAGTCCCACTACTGGCTGCGCAAGGCTCGGACCGAGATGGCCGAGGAGCATTACCGCAAGGGCCGCCAGGCCTACCGCCAGCACCGCCTGCGCGAGGCGCTCGACCAGTGGTACGCCGCGCTCGTGCTCAACCCCCGCTACCCGCGCCTGACCGTCGAGCTCGCGAAGGTCGAGGCCGAGTCGCGCGAGCAGGACGCCAACGAGAAGCTGCAGTCCGCGCTGAACCTCTACAGCCAGGGCCTCGTGCTCGAATCGCTCAAGATGCTCGACGCGGTGCTCGAGTCCGGCCCCGGCAACGTGAAGGCCCAGAAGCTCCAGGCCGAGATCCGCGCCGAGGTCGCCAACCAGCACGTCGCCGAGGGCCGCCGCTACTACGAGTCCCGCCAGTACGAGAAGGCGATCGCGGAATGGAAGCACGCCGTCGAGTACGGCTACGATCCGAAGTCCGCCGACCAGCTCGTCGCCCGCGCCAAGGAGCAGACGCGCCGCGAGGAGAGCGCCAAGAAGCGCGCCGTCGAGGTCGCCAAGCAGCGCGAGGAGGACAAGAAGAAGCAGAAGGAGGAGGAGGCGAAGCTCGCCGAGGAGGCCAAGAAGAAGGAGGAGGAGGAGAAGGCCAAGGCCGCCGCCGCCGGGACCACGACGCAGCCGCCGGCCGGCCAGGCCGCCGCCGCGCCGCCCACCGCCAGCGCGGAGAGCAACAAGCAGGCCTCCCAGCAGGCCTACCTCGAGGGCGTCATCTACTATCAGAAGGGCGACTACGAGAAGGCCCGCGACAAGTGGCTGCACGCCAAGCAGCTCGACCCGGGCAACTCGGACGCGATCGCCGGCCTCGAGAAGATCGAGAAGCTGTACGGCGCGGGGCAATAGACCATGAAGCTCTCCGCCAAATGGTTCCTGTGGTTCACCGGCATCGGCATCTACGTCATGTGCCTGGGCGGGATCTTCTACTACAACCTCTTCAAATGGACCTTCGACGAGAAGCTGAAGCAGGAGTCCATCGATATGGTCCGCCTGTACGCGCCGACCCTCATCGAGGGCCTGTCGCGCAACCAGGGCGTGATCTCCATGCCCGAGTTCGACACGGTCAGCCGCTTCTCGAAGGACGACCGCATCGCCGCCCTGCTCTACCTCAATAAATACGGCGAGGTCCGCTGGTTCAAGGACCCGTCGATGATGACCAAGACCTTCGACGACTTCGTCAAGCAGGTGAGCCTGCCCACCGACGCCATCGAGCAGGCCTGGCTCGCCAAGACCCCGATCGTGCGCGCGGTGCCGAACATGCCGCTGTACGACATCGCCATCCCGCTCGCTCTGCGCGGGGAGGTCCTGGGCATCCTCAACATGCAGATCAGCCGCGAGGGCGTGGTCAAGGTCATCAACAAGGCCATGCACAAGTACGCCGTCGGCGCGGTCGGCGTGCTGCTCCTGCTGGGCATCCCCCTGTACTTCTTCCTGCACCACTTCGTGCTGAACCCGATCCTGAACCTGCGCGACGCGATCGAGTCGATCTCGTTCAAGAACCTGGAGCTCAAGTTCCCGGCGCGCAACGACGAGATCGGCGAGCTGGCCGGGGCCATCAACATCTTCCTCTCCAAGGTGAAGGCGGAGATCGCCAACTCGATGGTCAAGGAGAAGCAGCGCGGCCTCGCCGAGGCCAGATGGTGGGAGTCGATCCTGAAGGCCGTGGTCTCGAAGAACCACCGCGCGATCGTCGTCGACGAGGACAACAGCGTCCTCTACACCAACTTCCCCATCACGGGGACCGTCACCACGGACGGCAAGCTCCATCTGCTCGACGTCATCGACAGCCAGCAGCAGGACGTGCTGCGCCTCGTCGGCGTCGCCCTCGACCGGCCCAACCAGGTCGTCGAGGCGGACACGATGTTCAAGTCCGAGCCCTGCCACGTGAAGGCCGTCCACCTCGAGGAGGACGGGGAGCTGCGGCGCACGCTCATCCTCTTCGAGACCAAGGCCGTCGGCGCGCGCATCTAGCGACCGGCTGGGTCTTGCGGCTCGTATCGGCCGGGATTATACTCCCCCCATGCTCGCCCTCGCGCTCTGGCTTATGGTCGCGGCGCCGGTCGCGGCCGCTCCCGATGAAGGCGCAGCGCAATGCGTCGAGGATCCCGGCTGTCCCTACTCCTGCTGCCGGAAGCGCACCCCGAATTCTCCCTGCTATTGCAGCGCGTGCTGCACGGCCGCCGCGGCGGGCGAGTCCGGAGAGGTCTACTGGGGCGGCGGACGCGTCGCCCTCTTGAAGCGGAGTTCGGTCGAATTCTATCGCCTCCCGAAAGGCGTTCTTGCCTTCGTCGGCGTTTCTTCCGGGACCGCGAAGCCGCTGGAGCAGGCGGTGCTTCCCCGGGGACGCCTTTACTTCCGCAGAGCCGCGACCCGGGTCTCGGTGGCCCCCGCGGTCGTCCGCCGCTTCGCCGGCGATCTTCTTTCCCCTGGCCATGCGTCCGGATCGCGTTCGGCTTTCCTGGTCTGCTCGACGGTCGCGACGGAATTCTGCGGGGGGGTGGATCTGGCCGGTAAAGTGATATTCCAATTGCCGGTTCGTTCCGGGTCGCCGGTCGAGCCCAGAGGCATCACCGAGGACGGATCCGAGGCGCTCTTCGCCTTGATCGGCGCCGCGCCGCGTCGCGAGACGATCGGCTACGTCCTCCGCGAGAAGGACGGCACGATGCGGGAGGCCGCCGTCGACGATCCCCACGCGCGGCGCCTGCTCAAGGCCTTCGAGGGTTCCGCCGTCCTGCCTGAGCCCTGACCGAGCGACGTTTGTTTGACGTCCTTGCGTCAAGCCCTTGTCAAACCGTCCCGCTTCTGTTATTCTTGGCGGGCGTCTAGACGCTATTAAGGAGATTGGAAATGAGCTATCGAGTGAAGAGAATCGATCCCTATTGGTTCAAGCACCCTATCCTCCCGATCGCCGTTTTCCTCGGCGCCGCGCTGGCGCTCGGCGCCAGCTTCGCGGGCAAGCCGCCCGTCGCGATCCTCGGCGCGCTCATCGCCTCCGTCGCCATCCTCGCCGCGACCCGCCCCGCGATCACCGGCACCGTGATGCTTCTGGGCTTCCTCGGCGGCCTCGTCACCTTCGTGGTCTCGCCGAACACCCAGAACGCCGCGCTGAGCGCGATGCAGAAGGCCATGTCGGTGGGCTTCTACACCCTGTTCTACGCGGTGCTGACCGAGGGCGCGCTGCTCCTGCTCGCCGTCGTCTACAACTTCTTCGCCGCGATCAGCTCCCTCGGCGGCCTCAGCCTCGAACTCGAGGATGAGGGCGGGGCCGAGGAATAGCGCCTCGATGAGAACCAGCGTCGTCTACGGCTCGCGGGAGCCCAATCGCGCGGCCGTCATCCTCGAGGCCCTCCAGGCCGCCGGGATGACCGTCACCGTGGCCCAGAAGGCCAAGGAAGTCCAGGGGCTCCTGGCGCATCGCGGCTGCGACCTCCTGATCATCGGACAGAAGCTCGTCGACGAGGACGGGGTCGACCTCGTCAAGCAGCTGCGCGCCAAGGGACCGGCGCGCCAGATGCCGATCGTCGCCCTGGTCGAGCACGCCGACCAGCCGGCGGTCTCCGCCACGCCGTCGAAGCACGCCTACGCCCTGTTCGGCCGCTCGGGCCCGTCGTCGGCCCCGGCCAAGGATTCGGCCAAGGACAAGGTCTCCCTGCGCCTCGCCTTCTTCCAGGCGGGCGCGGACGAGTGCCTCTCGCTCAACTGGGACGCCGCGGAGTGCCTCGCCCGCATCAAGGCGGTGCTGCGCCGCACCCAGGTCAACGCCTCCGAAGAGATCATCAACATGGGGGAGATCGAGCTCAACCTCACGAGCTACACTTTGCACATATCAAAAAAGCGAGTGCCGCTGACCTCGAAAGAGCTCGACCTGCTCTACGTCTTCCTGAGCTCCGCCAACCGCGTCCTGTCCCGGCCGTACCTGATCGAGCGCGTCTGGGGCTACAACTATTTCGGCTCGCCGCGGACCGTCGACGTGCACGTGCGCCGGCTTCGCGAGAAGCTCGGCGTCGCGGCGAAATACATCACCACCATCCCCTGCGTCGGCTACAAGCTCGTTCCCCCCGGCGGGGAAATGAGGAGATAACATGGCGAAGCTTCCCAAGCTGCTGATCATCGACGACGACGCCCACCTTCGCGAGAGCCTCGCCGAGGTCCTTGAGCTCGACGGCTTCGAGTGCCATCAGGCCGGCGCGGCCAAGGAGGGCATCGCCGCCGCCTCCAAGATCGATCCCGACGCCGTGATCATGGACATCCAGCTCCCCGACTCGTCGGGCTTCCAGATCTGCCAGGAGCTGCGCAAGCGCTCCAAGATCACCATCCTGATCATGATGACCGGCCGCTTCCTCTCGTCGGAGGAGAAGAAGCAGGGCTTCGAGCTCGGGGCGGACGAGTACATCACCAAGCCCTTCGACCTCGCGGAGCTGTCGGCCCGCATCAAGCAGCTCCTGTCCCGGAACGCGGCGAAAGGCCAATAGCGCCGCTCCGGCGCAACATTTTCGTGTTCCGAATCTTCCATAATTCGGGCACGGAACGATAACCCATGGCCTCCACCAGGAACCGCGGCAAGCTCGCCTACAAGATCCTCTTCTGGTTCCTGCTCATTTCCCTCGCGCCGATGATCTTCGTCGGCTGGCACCTCGTCGGGATCACCCAGCAGTCCCTGCGCAAGGAGACGCTGGCGATGCAGGAGTCCCTGGCGGTCGGCTTCTCCGACACGACCTACAAGTACGTCACGACCTTCCGCAACGTCCTTACGGAGACGGCCGGGCTCGAGGATTTCGTCTCGATGAACCCGGTCAAGCAGCAGCAGTACCTGAACCGGATCCTGCAGATCCATTTCGCGGTCCTGGAATTGTCGGTCCTGAACGAGAAGGGCGTCGAGGCCCTGCGCATCGGCCGCTTCCTGGGCAACGCCCCCGAGATGCGGGATTTCCGGGCGGAGGAGGTCTACACCGGCGCGATGGGGCCCCGCGGCCAGTTCATCGGGAGGCTCGAGCGCTTCCAGGGCCTGTATCCGACCGTGACCATCTCCGTGCCGATCATGGACCAGCGCGTGCAGCCCGCGAAGGCCGTGGGCGTCATCGTCGCGCGCGTGAGCCTCAACGGCCTCTCGACGATGCTGGCGATGGAGTTCCCGGCCTCCGGCAAGAGCCAGGCCGCCGTGATGACGCGCGACGGCTTCCTGATCGCCCACTCCGACCCCCGCGAGATCTACCGCCCCGACGCCCGCATGCCTCCCGAGGTCGAGAAGGTCCTCACCTCCCAGGACAACGTCAAAGGGGGAGGGGAGATCGGCCTGGAGGGCGGCAAGCGCCTGCTCGGCGCCTTCAGCCTCATCGACAAGCTCGACTGGATCGTCTACGTGCAGCAGCCGGTCGAGGCCGCGTATCAGACCGCCGCCGACATGAAGGCGCAGATCTTCCGCGTGCTGATCTGGGTCGTCCTGTTCACCGTCCTCCTGTCCCTCGCCGTGGCCGGCCACATCACCCAGCCCATCCGCATCCTCAAGGAGGCCGCCGACCGCCTCGGCAAGGGCCAGTTCGAGGACCTCCCCGAGGTCGTGACGACCAACGACGAGATCGGCGACCTGGCCCAAACCTTCCTCGGCATGAGCGAGTCGCTCAAGGAGAAGACGGGCGAGCTCATCCACGCCAAGCAGGAGCTCGAGAAGTTCACCAAGTTCCTCGAGAAGCGCGTCGACTCCCGCACCCGCGAGCTCAAGGCCGCGCAGGACGAGCTCATCAAGAAGGAGCGCCTCGCCGCGATCGGCCAGATGGCCTCCGTCGTCGGCCACGAGATCCGCAACCCGCTCGCCGTCATCAACAACTCGATCTACTTCATCAAGACCAAGCTCGGCACCGGCGGGGAGCCCGACGCGAAGATCACCAAGCACATCAAGATCATCGAGTCGGAGATCCAGCAGGCCAACGGCATCATCAACGAGATCCTGACCTACTCCCGCCAGCGCGAGCTGCAGCTCGAGAAGGTCCGCATCAACGACTGGCTCGAGGAGCTCCTGTCCGTCTACCCGTTCCCGGCGCACATCCAGGTGGAGAAGCACTTCGATCCGGCCAATCCTTTCGTGGAGATCGACAAGACCGAGATGCAGCAGGCCGTGCGCAACCTCATCGGCAACGGCATCGAGGTGATGCCCGCGCCGAAGGGGGGCAAGGTCACGATCCGCAGCATCATCCCCGAGGCGGGCTGGGTGCGCGTGGACATCGCCGACGCGGGCAGCGGCATCCCGCAGGACGTGCTCGACAAGATATTCGCCCCGTTCTTCACGACGAAGGCGCGCGGCACGGGCCTCGGCCTGGCCGTCGTGCGCAAGGTCGTCGACCACCATAAGGGAAAAGTGGACGTGGAGAGCACGGTCGGCGTCGGCACGACGTTTAAATTGTATATTCCGACGACGGCCTGAGGACCGTGAACATATGAAAGGGAAGATCCTGATCGTGGACGACGACGCCAACATGCGCGAGAGCGTCAACGACAACCTCGAGGTCGAGGGCTACGAGACGGCCCAGGCCTCGAGCGCCGCGGAGGCCGTCGCCCAGGTCAAGAGGACCCAGTTCGACGTCATCCTGATGGACTACAACCTGACCGACGGGACCGGCATCGACGCGATCCAGAAGATCCGCGCCCTCAACTCCGAGAGCCAGATCCTGATGATCACCGCGCACGCCAACCTCGACACCGCGCTCAAGGCGATCCAGGAGTCCGTGGACGACTTCCTGACGAAGCCCGTCAATTTCGACCACCTCAAGCGGGCGATCGCCAAGTCGCTCGAGAAGATGCGCCTCAAGCAGGAGCTGAAGAGCGCGAACGACAAGAACCTCCGGCTGTCGGCGATGAAGTCGAAGTTCATGTCGATGGCGTCGCACGACCTCTCCAACTCCCTGATGACCCTCCAGGTCAGCTTCGAGATGCTCGCCCAGTCGATCAAGCCCGACGACGAGCAGGTCAAGAAGATGCGCTACATCTCCAACGGCATCGGGCAGATCTCCCGCCTCATCGAGGACCTCGTCGACTGGGCCTCGATCGAGCAGGGCAAGTTCCGCCTCGAGACGAACCTCTTCGACGCCGGCTCGCTCGTCGAGGAGACCGCGGTCGGCCCCGCGGCGCGCGCCTCCGTGCGCGGCCTGACCCTCAAGACCGAGCTCCAGCCGGGCCTGCCGACGATCGCCGCCGACAAGAAGCGGCTCTCCCAGGTCCTCAACAACCTCCTCGAGAACGCGATCCGCCACACCCCGAAGGGCGGCGCGGTCACCATGAGCGCCGAGAAGATCGTCGACAACGGCGTCGAGTGCGTGCGCTTCGCGGTGCGCGACTCCGGCGACGGGATCGCGCCCGAGGAGGTCGGCAAGCTGTTCCAGAGCTTCTATCAGGGGGAGAGCGCCTCCGGCGGCGGGCGCCTCGGGCTGGGCCTGTCGATCTCCCGCGAGATCGTCGACAGCCACGGCGGCCGCATCTGGGTCGAGAGCGAGGGCCTGGGGAAGGGCGCCGCGTTCCTGTTCACCGTGCCCGTCAAAAAGGCTTGAGCCGGGTGGGCTTGACCTTTTTGTGAAATCCGTCCATAATTTTCTGCTAAACTAGGCCAACTGTCAGGAGGATCGAAATGGCTTCGAAGGCTGCCCCGAAGAAACGCGTGAAGGTGCTGATCGCCGACGACCAGACTCTTTTCCGTGAAGGCATCAAGGATCTTCTCGAGAACGAGAAGATCATTGAAGTCGTCGGCGAGGCCGCCGACGGCCAGGAAGCCGTCCGCTTGGCGCGCAAGCTCAAGCCCGACGTGATCCTGATGGACATCAAGCTCCCGCATCTCGACGGCGTCGCCGCGACGCGTCTGATCCGCAAGGAGTGCCCCAACACGAACGTCCTCATCCTCTCCTCTTACGAGGACGAGGCCCACGTGATGGAGTCGATCCAGGCGGGCGCCAACGGCTACCTCTCGAAGATGCTCCCCGCCGCCGAGCTCGTCAACGCCCTCAAGGCCTTCGCCAACGACGGCGTGATGATTCCCCAGCAGGTGATGGGCAAGCTCCTCCAGGGCCTGCGCCAGATGGCCAGCGGGGACGGCAACTCGCCCGTCGCGCTGACGAAGACCGAGATCCGCGTCCTCGTGTTCCTGGGCACCGGCATGTCGAACAAGGAGATCGCGGCGAAGATGGAGTGCTCGGTCAAGACCATCAAGAACCACCTCAACGCCATCTTCCAGAAGCTCGAGGTCAGCAACCGCACCGAGGCCGTCGTCAAAGGCATCGAGATGGGTCTGATCTCGCCCGAAGACCCCAACTGAGCCGCCGATACCGACGGTGACGAAAGAGGAATTCGTCTCCCAGCTCGAGCGCGGCGCCCTTCAGGCCGGGGCGCTGCCGGTGACGTCGTCGATCCTCCGGTGGACGGCCGATCAGCTCAAGCGCGGCGACCCCGCGTGGTGGAAGCCGATCGCCAAGGCCTGGGAGAAGCGCTCCTTCGTCGCCTGGACCGAGGCCTGGAGCCTGTACCTCACCTGCCTCCATTTCGAGGCCTTGAGCGACGCGGAATGCCCGCTCGTGCCCTACTTCCCGTCGTGCGGCGGCACCGCCGAGGCCGATCCGTCCGTGGCCCTCGCCCGCTTCCTCGCCGCGCCGCCGCCGACCTTCTTCGAGCACCTCAAGAGCGGCCAGCGGCGGACCTACATCGCGGGGCGCGCGATCATGTGGACGGCGCCCGCCTTGCTGTTCTTCCAGCGGCGCGACCTCCCGTTCTATCTCGTCGAGGTCAACGCGGGCGCCGGGCTCAACTTGGCCGCCGACCTGGTGACGCCCGTGCAGACCTTCGATTCGGCGCTGGTCTCCGCGCGCGTGGGCCTCGAGGCCCGGCCCCTCCAGGCCGAGGACATCGCCGACCGCCGCTGGCTGACCGCGGGCATCTGGCCCGACAACCTCCCGGCGATCGCGGAGCTCGACGCGGCCCTCGACAAGATCGCCGCGCGCACCCGCGACGAGGCCGCCTTCCTCCAGCTCGCTCCGTGCCCTCCGGAGAAGGCCGCCGCCTTCGTCGCGAAGAACATCCCCTCGGACGATCCCGAGGTCGGCCTCCTCATCTTCAACATGGGCACGACCGTGCGCATGTCCGACGCCGACTACGCCGCCTACACGGCGAGCATGGCGGCGATGCTCAAGGGGTGGGGGGAGCGCGCTCTGTGGGTGGAGGTCGAGACCGTCCGCGGCGAGACCTACTCGATGACCACCCAGCTCCGGGTCCACCGCGTCCTCGGGGGCCAGCTGCGCAGCCTGGTCATGGCCAGCGTCGATTACGAGCACGCCACCCACCAGTACAGCGAAGCCGCCCCCGCCTTCCTCGGCCCCGTCGTCCCCGCCCCCGCCCCCGCATCTCCTAATAAGTAACCGATTTTTAACCGTTTCGACATTGAATTCCGACCGAAACCGGTCATAATCCATGCATGAGGCCCTGGAAGTCTAGGGCGGGGCAGATCGTCATCCCGGCGATGCTGCTCTTCCCGACCCTTTTTCTTTTCGTCTATCTCATCTATGAGACGGCGAAGCTGTCCCGCGAGAAGATCAAGCATCAGTTCGCGATGGACGCCGCGGCCTTCGTCGAGGCGACGAACTACTCCGACTTCCTGAACCGCACCGCCTACGTCAACGGCGCCTTCCCGATGCGCATCTTCGAGCAGGGCTACGACGACTTCCCGGCGGAGTGCGAAGGAAAGGTCGAGCGCTGCGAGAAGATCACCTACGCCGAGATCCTCTATCAGAACGGCATCTTCCCGCGCAGCCGCAGCGGCAAGAAGGAGTTCAAGAACGAGGACGTCTGGGACATCGAGTACGGCGGCAAGGGCGTCGGCAAGAACTCGACGAGCCCGACGATCGACGACCCCGTCGTGCTCTTCTCCCTCGACAACGCCAACAAGTTCTGGCATCCCTGGGACCTCGCCTCCGAGGTCTACAAGCTCTACGTGCAGGTCTTCTCCCTGCTCGGCTCCGTCGAGGACGCCCAGTGGCAGGTCCTCAAGCGCCTGACCAAGGACTCGAACCACAGCTTCCTCCAGAAATCCTACTGGCTCAACACCGGCGACCCCGCCGTCTACGGCACCGAGCTCGCGCGCAGCTTCGACGTGGCCCTGGGCGAGTTCAAGACGACCCCGCACTGCGTGCGCAAGCTCGTCTACCACGGCAACCGCCACCTCGGCGGCACCGGCATCCAGCAGTACCGCGTCTACGGCACCGACCCGCCCGAGACCTTGCCCGATTCCGCCGGCTGCAGCGGCGGCGGCCTGTTCCAGCTCCAGACCGTCGACAAGGCCTCCACCGACGCCCTGGCCAAGCCCGGCGGCACGGAGTACCCCGGCCTGTCCCTGACCTTGCGCTGGCAGATTCCGGGCAAGAACTATTTCAACGTGGACTTCGGAAACATGCCCCAGCATTTCCGGAACTCCGCGCCGGAGCTGCACACAACCGTCTCCGTCGGCGCCAACAACCCGAACGCCAAGGTGTGGCCGGAGCCGACGCCCAAGTTCCAGGTGAGGCAGTTCCCGTGAGGCGGTTCGGCCGCAGGGGGCAGGCGACGACCGAGACCGTCCTCCTCTTCCCGATCTTCATGTTCTTCCTGTTCGCCTTCGCGAAGGTCTTCGCGCTGCTCATCCTCATGCAGAAGCTCGAGATCGCGTCCTTCTACGCCGCCCGGCGCTGGCAGCTCGAGTCCCACCGCAATGCCTCGTACGAGGGCTGGGATGAGGGCACCCTGCGCACGCACATCCAGGAAAAGGTCCTCACCTACCTCGGCTACGGCACCCCCGCCGCCAAGTTCCTCGACCTCGTCGATTTCTGCCGCCAGACGGCGAACTGCCCGAACAAGCCGGGCGTCACCGTCCAGCGCACCCAGGTCTGGAACGTGGTCACCGTGACCGCCTGCACCAAGCCGCTGCAGATGCCGTTCTACAAGACCACCGGCTTCGTCGTTTGCTCGACGAAGTACGTGCCCAACCGCGATCGCCCGATCGCCTTCGTCCTCCCAGGGATCAGCCCCTAATCGGCCCGTTCGGAACAATTGCTATGATTCACGGGTCGCAAGGGGACGCATATTAAGGAGATCGCATGAATTGGGCTAAATTCAAGCTGTGGTGGGAATTCTACTGGGTCCACCTCGTCCTCGCCTTCATCGTCCTCGCCGCCGTGCTCCTGCCGCTCTGGTACCTGACCCGCCTCGAGGAGAGCGTCGCCCGCTACATCATCGGGTTCAACGTGATCTCGCTGCCGTCGAGCATCATCAACTCGCTGATCTTCGTCTTCTTCTTATACACCTTCCAGTACGGCGGGCTCGCCGACATCTCCAAGAAGAAGGTCGATCCGACCAAGATCAACGTCAAGTTCAGCGACGTCGTCGGCCTGGCCGAGCCCAAGCGCGAGGCCTGGGAGATCGTCCAGCTCATCAAGGACCGCGCCCTCCTGCGCAAGGTCGGCGGCAAGATCATCCGCGGCATGGTGCTCGCGGGGCCTCCCGGCTGCGGCAAGACCCTGCTCGCCAAGGCCATCGCCACCGAGGCCGGCGTGCCGTTCCTGACCACCTCCGCCTCCGAGTTCATCGAGATCTTCGTCGGCACCGGGGCGGCACGGGTGCGGAAAATCTTCAGACGTGCACGACTCTACGCCCAGGCCCACGGCGTCTGCATCCTCTTCATCGACGAGATCGAGGTCATCGGCCAGAAGCGGCGCTTCGGCGGCATGATGGACGGCGGCACCTCCGAGTCCAACAGCACCCTCAACCAGCTCCTCGTCGAGATGGACGGCCTCAACGAGACCGACGCCGACGTCGTGGTCATCGCGGCGACCAACGCCAACCTCGACATCCTGGACGAAGCCCTGGTCAGGCCGGGACGCCTCGACCGGACGATCCGCGTGGACCTGCCCAACCTCAAGGAGCGCCTGGAGATCTTCGAGTACTACTCGAAGAAGCTCAAGTGCGACCCCTCCATCGACCTCGCCCGCCTGGCGCGCAAGACCGTCCGCTATTCTCCCGCCTCGATCGAGAACGTCCTCAAGGAAGCCGCCCTGATCTCCACGCGCGAGCGCCGCGAGCTGATCTCCTACAAGGACTGCGTCGCCGCCCTCGACCGCATCGAGCTCGGCATCGCGCACCGCGTGAGCATGACCTCCAAGGAGCGCGAGATGACGGCCTTCCACGAGGCCGGCCACCTCGTGCAGATGTACCTCGAGCACCCGACCCGGGACGTGTTCAAGGCTTCCATCATCGAGCGCGGCGGCGTCCTGGGCGTCGTCCACTCCGTGCCCCGCGGCGAGATCATCCTCGACGACTCGGCCTCGCTGTACGCCAACATCAAGGTCTCGCTCGGCGGCTACCTGGCCGAGAAGATCAAGTACGGCGTCACGACCGAAGGCGTCGGCTCCGACTTCTCGAACGCGATGCGCCACGCGCACTGGATGGTGTGGTCCATCGGCATGGGCGAGAGCGGCTACGTGGGCAACTACGCGACCATGCCCTGGGAGCACATCTCCGAGGACGTCAAGCGCAGCCTCAACGCGGACACCAACAAGATCCTGCGCAACGCGATGGCCGAGGTCGACAAGACCCTGCGCGCCGAGTGGCACATCGTCGAGCGCTTCGCGGGCGAGCTGCTCAAGCGCGAGGAGCTCGATTACGACGAGATCGTGGAGATCTTCAAGGAATACGGCAAGCAGCCGCGTCCCCTGCTCGAGTCCATCTAAAAGAAGGCGTCCTAGTCCTCACCGTCGGGAACTCGCACCGGTGCGAGTTCCCGACGCCTGTTTACGGACACAGTCGCCTCTAAGCGGAGCGGTACTCGCCGCCGCGCTCGACGTAGGACCGCTCGATCGCCCGCGCGACGCGCACGATGTGGGCGGACTCCAAGGGGCGCAGCCAGGACAGGATCAGCTGCATCTCCCGGCCCGCCGGAGCCAGCTCCACCGTGGGCTCCTCCGGCGTCTTGTCGGGCACCCCGAGGCGCCTGGGCGGGAAGGCGCGCAGGTCGATGCCCTGCAGGAGCGCCGTGTCCCAGGCGCCGGCGTCCACGTGGGCCGGCTTGCGGTGGAAGAAGACCATCGTGCAGTTCAGGACGGGGCCGTCCGGGATGGCGACATCGTCGACCTTCTCGAAGCTCAGGAAGGTCGTGTGCTCCAAGGCCTCCTTCATCTCCTTGATGAGCTTCACGGAATTCTCGAGGTGGCCGGGGCCGAAGAAGATGACGGCGCCCCTCGTCATCAGCGACTCGCCGACGTGAGGGGGGAGCTCCTTCGCGGCCATCGTCAGGCCTTCTTGGCGGGGACCTTCTGCTGCTTCTTGAGCCAGTCCTTCAGCCAGAACTTCATCTCCGCGTCGAAAGTCTTCTTGACCTCGGGTGAATTGATGTCCAGGTCGGTTTTGACGCCTGAGCCGCGCACGACCTTCCCGGACGCGTCGTACTTCCCATTGGAGAGAACGACCTTTTCAAGGTTCCCGTTCAAATCGAACTTGAAATACTTCGTTTCCTTGTCGAGTCCGGAACGCTTTGCCCGGACTATATAAGCGCACATAGGCCGCTTGTCGACTGTTTCGCCTTTTTGGCCCTCGATCCGCTCATAGACGACGAAGCAACGGCGCGTTTCGGTCAGATCGGGTTTCTGGGTGATCGGGAGTTCAACATCCATCGTCGACATCGCTTTCGGCAAGCCGATGACGGGGGCGAGGTTGCTGCCGGTGTTCTCGCTGGTCCCGGTCTTCAGCACGACGGCGATGAGCCGGGAGATATCGGTCTTGGTGTCCTTGATCGAATCCTTGAGCCCGGTCTTGCTGGAAGAATTGTCTTTATTAACGGACGATAAACTCTGACCCTGACCATTGACAAGAATCGGCATGGCCGTAATACTTAGCCCTAGAGCGAAAGTCGCGCGCATCAAATTATTTCCCACGGTTCTCCTGAATAAATGACCTTTCCCTATTGTAACAGTCATGCCGGTAACGTCAAGACCCGCGCGTTCCTCGTCGGGGTGCTCTTTATATGCGGTCAGGGAGCCCGCGCGGACCTGCCCCCGACGGCCCCCTCGCGATCCGCTGAGCCGGCCGAAAAGGTCAAAGAGGATGACGATATGTTCGCTGTGCTCACGGAGAGCGTGGGCAGACTTCAGGCCAATGCCGAGGAAAAGTCCAATTTATCCGAGCAGCAGCGCGTAAATCCCAATGACCGCGCCGTCGCCGCGCAGATCAAGGCCATCGACGAGCAGAACGCCGCCATGGTGGAGCGCGCCGACGCCTCGGCTGCGAGATTCCCGGAGAGCTCGAAGATACAGCGGGCCGCCGGCGCCGTGGCCATCCAGGCCGGCGACTACAAGAAGGGCCTCGCCTACGCGGACCGCGCGGTGACCATCGCCGAGGCGAACCCCGCCGACGCCAAGGCCCTGGCGGCCGCCCTGCGCACGCGGGCGACGGGCGCCCTGTGGTCCGGCGACTACCCGAAGGCCGCGGCCGACGCGCAGCGCGTCCTGAAGACCTTCCCCGACGACAAGGCCGCGCGCTCCATCTACGAGATGTCGAAGGGCCGCGCGAAGAACGCGGTGGTCGCCGTCGCGACGACGCAAAGCCGCCCGCTCGCGGACTCGCTCGCGGAGTTCTCGCTGCTCGACGACCCGCGGCTGAAAGAAGCGGGGCGCCGCGCGGGCGACCGCGCCGCGGCGATCAAGCGCACGGAGACGGCGATGCGCTTCATCAATGCCGGCGACGGCACTCGGGCCCTGGCCGCGGCGAACGCCGCCGTCGAGGCGGACCCCGCCTTGGCCGACGGCTACATGATCCGCGGCCTGGCCTACACCATCCTGAAGGAGTTCGCCGCCGCCCTGCGCGAGTTCACCAAGGCCATCGACCTGTGGTCGGCCCAGGGCAAGAAGGAGAACCTGCCCGTCGCCTTCGGCCGGCGCGCCGAGGCCGGCAACGAGGCGAGGGACTACCCCAACGCCCTGCGCGACGCGGAGAAAGCCGTGGCGGGGGACGCCGGCCTGGGCCTCGGCTACTTCGAGCGCGCGCGCGCCCTCGAGGGCCTGGGCGAGAAGGGCGAGCGCATACTCGAGGATTTCAAGCGCGCGGCGGAGCTCACGCCCGCGTACGCGGCCGACTACGCCGCGGCGCGCACCCGCCTGTCGGCCGACGCCCCGGCGCCGGTCCTCGACCGGCCGTCTCGGAACTGGCTGCGCGCCGTCCTGGTCGGCTCCTCGGCCCTGGCGGCCTTTCTGGTCTTCCTGTACTGGCGCCTGGCGCGCCGCGCCCGGCCCGAGGAGCGCATCGGCTTCGCCTCCGAGCGCAAGGAGCTGGACTCGCAGTACGACATCACCGCCCCGCTCGGGGAGGGCGGGATGGGCATGGTGTATAAAGGATGGGACAAGGTCCTCAAGCGTCCGGTCGCCATCAAGAAGCTGCGCACCGAGCTCCAGGCCAGCCCCCGGGAGAGGGAGCGCTTCTTAAAGGAGGCCGAGATGGTGGCCTCCCTCCATCATCCGCACATCGTCGACATCTACACCATCATCCGGCACGCCCAGGACACCTATCTCGTCTTCGAGTACGTCTCGGGGATGACGCTCCACGAGCTGCTCAACGAGAGCCCCGGGCGCCGGCTGCCTCCCGCCCGCGCTTTGGATATCCTGCGGCAGATCTCCGCGGCCGTGGACCATGCCCACTCCCGCCACGTCATCCACCGAGACATGAAGCCCTCGAACGTGATGCTGGCCGACGGGGGCTGGGTCAAGGTGATGGATTTCGGCATCGCCCGGCAGGTGCTGGACTCGCTGCTGACCACGACCAAGACCATCGTCGGCACCCCGGTGTACATGTCGCCCGAACAGGCCATGGGCGTGGTGGTCAAGGAATCCGACGTCTTCGCCCTGGGAGTCACTCTCTACGAGCTTTTGACCGGGGCCGTGCCGTTCAAGGGGCCCGGCGAGATGAACGACAAGATGGAGGGGAATTTCACGGTCCCCTCGGCCCTGGTGCCGGAGCTGGGCCAGGCCATCGACGCGGTCCTGCGCAAGGCCCTGAGCCCCCGCCCGGAGGACCGGTACCATCGCTGCGGCGATCTGTATCAGGCCGCGGTGAGCGCGCTGAAAGGCCAGGTGACCCCCGCGGGACCTCGGTAAAAACTCGGTAAAGAGGACCCCGTTCCTTGACAAAAATTCCGGGGGGGGCTACACTCGAATCAGTCATATGAGCGTTACTTTGAGTCCCATCGCGCCGCGATATGCGGTTTCTGATGCGGACGACCCGTTCAAGAAGTACTGGTGGGCGATCCTCATGGGGATCGTTTTCACCGCTATTTGGCTGCTGACGCCCATGCTGGGCGAGAAATCCGTGGGTTCGAGCGCGATCGACACGACCAAGCCGAAGGTCGAGGAGAACGTCGAACAGAGCCTGGCGTCCGATTCGGGCGACGGCATCAATCTGTCGATGGAAGGCACCGGGCACAAGCGGAAGGAGGACGGCGTGCTCGGCTCGTCGCTCTATCAGGCTCCCCCGGAAGAAACGGCCCCCGCGGCGGCGGCCACGGCGGGGTCGGCGGCCCTCGGCTCCTCGGCCGGGTCGGCGTCGGGCGGCACCTTGGCGGGCGCGCTCAAGAAGGTGAGCGAGAGCTCCGGCGGGTGGGGCGAGAAGGCGCAGAAGGGGTTCAATCTTCCGAAGCTCGCGGGCGGGTCCCTGTCGGGCATGGGCGCGGCGAGCGGGGGCCGGGCCGGCTCCGCGTCGGGCTCGAGCGCGTTCGGCTCGAGCAACGCCAAGGTCGGCTTCGCGGGCACCAGCGGACTTTCCGGCAGCGCCGAGATCGACGCCGCCGTGAATTCGAAGGGAGTGGCGGCGCTCAAGGCCGCGGCCGCGCAGGCGCAGGCGGCCGCGGGCAACAGGAGCAACGACGGAGCGCGCAGCGCCATGAGCCTGGCGTTCGACGGAGCCAAGGCGGGCAGCGCCATCGGCGGGGGCGGAGCGGCCCTCAGCGGCGGCTACGCCGCGCTCGACGCCGCGCCGATGAACCTCAAGGCCGAGGACCCGAAGCTCAACGAGAAGAAGCTCGAGCCTCCTCCCGGCGCCGACGTCGGCCAGAGCAACATGGACGATTCCGAGCTGGCCAAGCAGATCGCGCTGCAGGTGGCGGGGGGCGTCCTCGGCGCGGTGATCGGCGGACCGATGGGCGCGGTCGTCACCAACGTGATCATGCAGGCCATTCAGCGCCAGATGGATCAGCAGGAGAAGATCCGCGAGATGGAAGAGAAGCAGCAGCTGGACCGTGCCACCCGACGGATGGGCGGCAAGCCGAGCGGGACGTAGAACGGATTTCATAGACGCACCGGAGGAGTTTTTATGGACCCGAAAACCCAGATGCCCAACATCAAGGCCGAAGTCCTCAAGAGCGACGACGGCAAGAAGAAAGGAGCCGGCCTTCTCGGCCTTTTCGGAGGGGGCGGCGGTGGCGCGGCCGGAGGTCTGGGCGGATTGGGCGCGGGCGCCGCGGGCGGGACGGGGCTGCTCGCCACCAAGGCGGGGATGCTCGCCCTCGTCCTCATGGGCTCGGCGGTGGCCGGCGGCATCGGCCTGGCCGGCTACAAGATGTTCGGCCCCGGCGAGGCGGACCGGACCGGAGGCAATCTTTCGTTGTTCCAGCCGAAGCCGACGCAGGCCGCGTCCGACGCAGTGGCGCCGGTCGCCGCGGACGGCTCGTCCGCGTCCTTGGGCATGATGGCGCAGGCCGCGGCGAAGGACAAGGAGGCCGACGCCTCCGCGTCCGCCTCGGCGTCGGCCGAGGCGCCGACCGACAAGACCGCGGGCGATCCGGCGAAGGACGCCGCGGCGGCTGACGCCGCGCGCCGCGAGGCCGCCGCGCGGGCCGCTTCCGGGGGCGCCATCAACTCGGGCGGAGGCGACGGAGCCGTCGGCTCGATGAACCGCGGCCTCACCAATACGAAGAAGCTCGGCGCCCTGTCGGGCTCCGCGGGCGGCGGCGGGGCCTCGACCACGGCGGGCTCCGGAACCGTCGGGAAGCTCGGCGACGGCCTGGCGAACGCGGCCCGCAACGGGCAGAGCGGCGGCTTCTCCAAGAGCGGGCCGGGGGCCAAGGCCTCCAGCGCCCGCGGCGTGGCCGCGCGGGGCGGGCGCGGCGCCCGGGCCCAGGCGCGGGCGGTCATGGGCGACCAGCAGTTGGGCCGCGCCGGCTCCAGCTTCGCCGCCGGCCGGACCTACGACGGCTCGGCGACGCAGGCCGGCGGCAACATCGGCGGCGGCACGGGGATCGGCCTGGACGGCGTCGGCGACGGAGCGGGCGCTCAGCCGAAGGCCCTGCCCCGCAACTCCGCCCCTAATTCGCGGGAAGAGGAGAACATCCCGACCCCTCCGGCCAAAGACGTCACCCCTTGGGCCAAGGAGATGATGATGGGTCTGGCCGCGGGCGCCGTCGCGGTCGCGTTGCTGATGTGGGCGTCCTCCCTGATCACGACCGCCAAGACGACATTGATGAATTCGTCGTTGGCGTTCCCCGCGGCCATGGCGGCGTTCCAGGCTTCGATGCAGCTGATCAGGCTGTTGATCGGCGGCGCGATCGCGATAGCATTGGCAGGAGTCGCATTGGGCGCGATGATCGCCGGCGGGAAGAACGGTCAGTCGCTCCAGGGCGGGCTCCTGGTCGCGTCCAGCGCGGCCATCGCCGCGGCCGGGACCGGCTTGATGATGTCCACCTTGAATCCGCTGCCCAAGGACGGGGCGTCCCTCAAATCCGATGAGACGCTGGCGGCGTTCGGCTCGCCGGGGACCTGGATATACATCATCGGCGGCCTGGGCGCGGTCGGCCTGGTCGGCAGCATGCTGGCTCCGAAGAAAACCTGCAAGTCCGACCAGGAAGGCTGTCACGCGTATCACCAGCAGCAGATCAGTCCCACGAACTACACCGTATAAGAACCGCATAGGCGCGGCCGCGCGGCGTCCCCGCGCGGCCGCGCTTTCATTGGTTATAATACCGCGACGATGAAATCTATCGCTTGCGTGTTCCTGGTGTCGGTGACCTTAGTCGCGGGTTGCGCACCGCCTCCCGTTCGCCAGAACGCCTGGACTAGCAACATCATGTCGCAGGCGGTGTCGCCTTATGCGGGTGCCACGGTGGCAGTGGTCTATTCTGATAACACTAAGAACGCCCTGGAGTATCTGCGCAAGTCGACATACGGGCAATACGACCCCGATGCCGTCTTCGCTTTGGTTTTTGGGGCCTTCGACAAGGATTTTAAGCGCGCAGTTCGGGTCTCTCGGCTGGAAGAGGGGAAGGGTGTCGGGGCGGACGTCGTCATGGTAGTCGATTTCTATGCCGCGCTCTCGACCAACAAGTTCAGCCCGACGAAGATGGACGCCACCGTCGCGGCGTTGACGCTCGATGGCCGCCAGATTGACCGTTTCGCCGTGCACGCGGAAAGCCGCCAATCGTGGACGGCCGCCTCCCGGCCCTACGGCGCGGCCGTGGAGCAAGGTGCCAAGGACCTCGGAGCCCAACTTGAGGAGAAGATGCTCGCCTCCTCGAAGCTGCAGGACTTCGTGGGCTCGGGGCAGGAGGGGACCCTCGCGCGCCCTGCGTCCGCAGCCGCCTCTTCCCGGCCCGCGCCCGCCGCTCCCGCCGAACCGAAAGTCATCGTTCCTTCGTTCCGGAACGAGGCAAACGACGACTATGCTGTCATCATTGGCATTGAACACTATCCCGACCTCCCCGCCGCGGCCTACGCCGAACGTGACGCAGTGGCGGCCAAGAGCTTCATACGCGCCCTGGGCGTGCCCGAGCGAAACATCGTGCTCCTGACCGGCGGTCGCGCGACCAAGACCGGTATGGAGAAGACCATCGAGGCGTGGCTTCCGAATAACGTGTCCGAGAAGTCCCGGGTATATGTCTACTACTCCGGCCACGGCGCGCCGGACACGAAAACCGGCGAGGCCTACCTCATGCCTTCCGACGGCGACCCGCAGTACCTGGCGCAGACGGGGTACCCGCTCAAGCGGCTTTATTCCAAGCTCGGCGAGTTGAAAACCAAGAGCGTTCTCGTAGCACTCGACTCGTGCTTCTCCGGCGCGGGTGGCCGGTCGGTACTGGCGAAGGGAACGCGTCCGCTGGTCGGCAAGGTTGATATGGAGGTTCAGACGCAAGGCAAGGTCTCGGTAATCGCTGCCTCGGCCGGCGACCAGATCTCAGGCGTCAATGACGATGCGGGGTATGGGCTCTTCACCTACAACTTTCTGCAGGGCTTGAACGGGGCCGCCAAGGACGCCCAGGGACGGGTGACGCTCCAGTCGCTGTATGGCTACCTGAAACCCCGCGTGCAGGACGACGCGCGCCGCAGCAATCGTGATCAGACGCCCCAGTTGCAGGCCGCCGGCGAAGATATTCTTCTTCGCGCCCGGTAGGCCACCTCGATAACGAGGGCCAGGTTCATGCTCGCGCAGTCGGGGCCGTTCTCGCTCCAAAGCCTTCGGGTCAACGGAATGACCGTTTGGTCGGCCAGAAGAAGACAGACCCAGATCTCCTGGTAGCCCGGCACCAAAATCGTCTCGTCGGTAGGCA
>JACPOW010000121.1 GCA_016191335.1 Elusimicrobiota bacterium
CGATTCGGACTCGCACCGGTGCGAGTCGCGGCGACTGTTTCCGGAAACAGTCGAGCCGGGATCAGGCGATCGTGACCTTCTTGTCGAGGTACACGTCCTGGATCGCGTTGAGGATGCCGATCCCGTCCTTCATCGGGCGCTGGAACGCCTTGCGGCCGGAGATGAGGCCCATGCCGCCGGCGCGCTTGTTGATGACGGCCGTCTTCACGGCCTCGGCGAGGTCGGAGGCGCCGGAGGACGCGCCGCCCGAGTTGATCAGGCCCGCCCGGCCCATGTAGCAGTTGGCCACCTGCCAGCGGGTCAGGTCGATGGGGTTGTCGGTGGTCAGCTTCTCGTAGACGAGCTTGCTGGTCTTGCCGAAGCCCTTGATCGCGTTGTAGCCGCCGTTGTTCTCGGGCAGCTTTTGCTTGATAATATCGGCTTGGATCGTCACGCCGAGATGATTGGCCTGCCCGGTCAGATCGGCCGAAACATGATAGTCCTTCTCGGCCGTTTTAAAGGCATTGTTGCGGACGTAGCACCACAAGATCGTGGCCATACCCAACGAATGCGCGGCCTCGAACGCCTGGGAGACCTCCCAGATCTGGCGGCGGGACTCGGCCGAGCCGAAGTACACCGTGGCGCCGACGGCGACGCAGCCCATGTCGTAGGCCTGCTTCATGCTGCCGTACATGGTCTGGTCGAAGGTGTTCGGGTAGCTCAGCAGCTCGCTGTGGTTGAACTTGAGGATGAACGGGATCTTGTGCGCGTACTTGCGGGAGACCGCGCCCAGGACGCCGAGCGTGGAGGCCACGCCGTTGGCGCCGCCCTCGATCGCGAGCTTGACGATGTTCTCCGGGTCGAAATAGACCGGGTTCGGGGCGAAGGACGCCGCGGCCGAGTGCTCGATGCCCTGGTCGACGGGGAGGATGGAGACGTAGCCGGTCCCGCTGAGGCGGCCGTGGTCGTACAGGCTCTGCAGCGACTTGAGGACCGGGGTGGGCCGGTCGGAGAGGGCGAACAGGCGGTCGACGGAATCCGGGCCCGGGAGGTGGATCGTCTCCTTGGGGATGGTGGTGCACTTGTGCTCGAGGAGCTTGGCGTCGGCTCCGAGCAGGGCTTCGATGTTCGTGGTCATTGTCTGCGAGTCTCCTTTGGTCCGGAAAGCGGGATTATTATACGAAATGGCCCCGAGCGGGGGACAATCACGGTCGCATGCAACGAAGGGGCCGTGACGCGTTCGATATGGTCCCGCGACCCCGGGTTTGCTAATGTTGGGCGTATTCTCATACCGCTGCCGGACCAGGAGAAACCGATCGTGAGGAAAAACCATTTCATCGTCGCCGCCGTCGTCGTCGCCTCGTTGCTCGCCGCCCGGGCGTCGTCCGCGGCGGAGGACGGCTATCTGTGGGAGGTGACCTCCCAGATGGACATGCCCGACATGCCGGAGGGGCGCCAGATGCCCGCCGGGATGATGGGCGCCATGGGCGGGCGCACCACCCAGGTGTGCCGCGGAGAGGATGAGAGCGAGAACGTCTCCAAGGACAAGGAGATGAAGGACTGCGCGATCTCGGACCTCAAGCAGACGCCCACGAGCGTCTCCATGACCGTGAAGTGCAAGGAGGACCGCTCGGGGAAGATGGAGTTCACCTACAACAAGGCGCGCACCGAGTATAAAGGGACGATGCGCATGAAGGACCGCAAGCACGGCGAGATGACGATGAAGCTGACCGGCAAGCGGCTCGGACCCTGCGACGCGAAGAAGGCGCGCGCGGAGCAGGCCGCGAAGGTCGAGAAGTACAAGGCCCAGGCCGACGACGCGCAGGCCCAGTACCAGGAGATGAGCCGCAAGTCCGAGCGCGACCAGCTCAAGAACTGCGCCAAGGCCGCGGACACGATGAACCCCGACGGCCTCGGCCTGTGGGGCGGCTGCTACAAGAAGAAGGACGCGAGCTGCAAGTCGATGATGGAGACCTACGCCAAGCAGCAGCCCAAGGTCGCGGAGGAGTGCTCGGCCAAGGCCGAGGAGCTCTGCAAGCGCTACCAGACGGAGGAGGGCTACCTCAAGGCCGGCCGGTCCCACGGGGAGGCCGCGGCGCGCATGTGCGGCGTGAGCCCGGACGACCTGCGCAAGAAGCTGTGCAAGGGCGCCAGCAAGAACGAATCGTACGAGTTCGTCGGCGCCCACTGTCCCGCCGAGGCGAAGCCCCTGGCCAAGAAGCATTGCGCGGGCCGCAGCTACACGGTGAAGGAGGGCGATCCGCGGCGCGTCGAGAAGAAGTGGTTCAAGTTCTGCAAGGCCGTCGCCGGCGCCAGCCTCGAGGGCGACGAGTCCTCCGAGAGCTCGGAGAGGCCGGCCCCGACGCCGAAGGACGTGAAGGATCAGGCGAAGTCCCAGGCCAAGGACGAGGCGAAGAAGGCCGCCAAGGGCGCGGCCGTCGACGCGCTCAAGGGCCTGTTCGGCCGCTAGACGGGACGGGCCGCGGCATGGTCACGCTGATGCTGGCGCTCGGCCTTGCCGCGGCCGCTCCCGCGGCCGCGGCGAGGAACGCCTATCCGAAGGCCGCGGCGGCCTACGTCGTGGAGCGCGACGGCAAGGTCCTGTGGAGCGGCAACGCCGGCAAGCGGCTGCCTCCGGCGAGCCTGGCCAAGATGATGACGGCGCTGCTCGTGATCGAAGAGGGGCGTCTCGACGAGGCCGTGACGGTGAGCCGGGCGGCCGCGCGCGAGACGGGCACGCGCCTCGGACTGCGCGAAGGCGACCGCCTGAAGGCGCGCGACCTGCTGACCGCGGCGATCGTGCGCTCGGCCAACGACGCCTGCCGGGCGCTGGCGGACGCGCGCGCGGGCTCCGAGAAGGCGTTCGTCGTCAAGATGAACGCGCGCGCCGCGGACCTTGGGATGAAGGACACCCGGTTCGCCAACGCCTGCGGCCATGACGCGGACGGGCAGTACTCGACGGCCGCCGACCTCGTCCGCTTGGCGAACGCCGCGGCGGGGCGGCCCGAGTACATGAGCGCGGCGAAGCTCGAGCGCGCGACGGTGAGGACCGAGGCGGGGGGGGAGTTCGCCTTCGACAACACGAACGCCCTGATCGGCCGCTATCCCGGCGCGATCGGCCTCAAGACCGGGACCACGCCGGGGGCGGGCACCTGCCTGGCGGCGCTGGCCGAGAAGGACGGCTCCCGCGTCCTGATGGTGCTGCTGCGCGCGCGGGACCGCTGGTGGGGCGGCGACGCCCTGCTCGACCGCGCCTTCGCCGCGGACCCGCCGTGACCGGCGAGCGCCGCCGCGCGGCCGCGGCCGCGCTGGCCGCCGCCGCCGCCCATCTCCCGTCCTTGGGCGGGGCGTTCCAGTTCGACGACTACAACGTCATCGTCCACGAGCCCGCGGTCCATTCCGCCTCGGCCCTGTTCGCGGCCCTGGCCGGCGGGGTCCGCCCTCTGCTCAAGGCGAGCTACGCCTTGAACTGGGCGTTCGGCCCCGGCCCGGCGGGCTTCCACGCGTTCAACATCGCGGTCCACGCGCTCAACGCCGCGCTGATCTACGGGGTCGGCCGCAGGCTGTGCGCGCGCTGGCTCGGCGAGGAGAACGCCCCGGGCGCGGCCCTCGCGGCGGCGCTGATGTTCGCCCTGCACCCGGCCCAGACCGAGGCGGTGACCTATGTCTGCGGGCGCTCGTCGTCGCTCATGGCGACCTTCTATCTCGGCGCGGCGCTGCTGTACCTGCGCGGCGCGAGCGTCCTCGCCTCGGCGGCGCTGTTCGTCCTCGCCGTCTCGGTGAAGGAATCCGCGATCGCCTTTCCCGCCGCCTTGCTGCTGTTCGACGGGAAGTTCCAGCGCCGCCAGGCGCCGGTGTGGCTGGCGGCGGCCGCGGGGTTGGTCGCGATGGGGATGAGCGCGCGCTACCGGGACCTCCTGGGCTACGGCTTCACGCAGCGGGGGATGCTCGCCAACCTCCTCACCCAGGTCAACGGCGTGTGGTACCTGCTCGCGCGGTTGACGACCCTGCGCGGCTTCAATATCGACCCCGGCCTCCCCGAGCCGAGCGCCTGGACGCCCGCGCTCGCCGTCCAGGCGGGCGCCCTCGCCGCGCTGCTCGCGCTCGGGTTCTCGTCGCTGCGCCGCCGTCCGGAGCTCGGCTTCGGGATACTGTGGTTCTTCCTCCAGCTCGTCCCGACGAACTCGCTCGTGCCGCGCCTCGACCCGGCCAACGACCGCCAGCTCTATCTCGCGTGCTGGGGCCCGTTCCTGGCCCTGGCCGTGGCCGCGTCCCGCGCCCTGCCGCCGCTGCGCGCCCGCGCCGCCGCCGGGATCCTGTTGGCGGCCTTCGCCGCCGCGAGCGTCGTCCGCCAGCTCGACTACCGCAGCGAGATCCGTCTGTGGGAGGCGAGCGTGCGCGAGGCGCCGGACAACGCCCGCGCGCGCAACAACCTCGGGCTCGCGTACCAGGAGGCCGGACGCCGCGAGGAGGCGCTCGCGCAGTACTGGGCCGCGCTGCGCCTTCGTCCGGATTACACGAAGGCCGGGGTCAATCTTCGCCTCCTCGAGTGGGAGTCCGAGGGGAAAACTATTGATAATCACTCGTCCCGGGAAGAGTGATTATCTACGACGATAGATCAGCGGCGGTTCTGCGCCTGTAGTCCGCGCGCGACGCGGAACATGGTCAGCGGACCGGCGGCGGCGACGGGCGCGAGGCCGTAGCGCTCGAGCTTGGCGCGCAGCCCCTCTTCCTCGAGGGTCCGGCCGCTCGCGTAAACGACCTGTCCGGCCTTCGCCAGCTCGTCGAGCTTCGCGTGGAGCGCTCTCTCTTCGGTGAAGTAGCGCAGATTCAGCGGGCGGCGGCCGGCGAAATAGGGGATGTACACGGCGCCGCGTCCGTTGGCGAGGACCCAGGCCTCGGGGGGGGCGCTGACCTTGGTCCATTCGGCCTCGACGAGGTCCGGGTTGTTCGCGGGGTCGGCGGCGGGCCGCACGACATAGGCGAGGTTGAAGGCGAAGGCGGCGGCCGTCCAGGCGATCAACGCCCCGAGGCGCGCCTTCGCCGGCAGGGCCTTCAATCCCATCGTCGCCAGCGCCCACAGGGCGAGCAGGTCGCTGACGCGGTAGACGATGGTGTACGGCTCCCAAGCGATGAAGAGAAGGGCGTAGCCGGCGAGCCAGAGGAGCCAGAAGTACGCTTCGCGGCTCTTCTCGGCGGCGCCGCGGGCGGCGGCGAGCAGGGGCAGGACGGCGAGGATGACGCCCGCGGACCAGGCGAAGCCCTGACGGTCGACGAATTCGGTGAAGACGCGTAGAGACATCCCCAGCCAGGCGGGAATCGCGGCCGACAAGGGGACCGAATGCCAGAGGAAGGAGCGATCCGTCGTGAGGGCCGCGCTTCCCAGGAGCCAGAGCCTCAATTCGTTGAAGGACGACGGTCGAACGGCAAAGAGGCCGGCGCAGATATAAGGGATGGAAACGGCAACGAATAGAGAACTCAGATAGGGGAACGCCTCGCGTGGGTTCCGTCTTCGCGTGAGGACGAACAACAACGCCGGTAATGCCATCACATGGCCGACGTGGCCCAGGATCGCGCCCGCGTGCCAGAGCCCGACGACCCCAGCGCGAGGATGATCGGACAGCGCCTCGCGCGCGGCGAGCGCGGCGAACAGCGCCCCCAACATATATACCTGAGCTTCTAGGCTCCAGAACCACCAGGCGTGGCACACCGCCAGGGCGGCGGCGCCGAGGACGGCCTCGCGTTCGCCGCGCCCCATGCGGCGTAAAAGAGAGGAAAAGACGGCGGTGCCCGCGGCGCCGAGGATGGAGTCGAGGACTTGGAGGACGAGAAGCGATTGTCCCTGATATCCGAACAGACGCCACAGCTTGTCGAAGCACCAGCCCACGACGCCGTAGGCCAGGTGGTTCCCGTGGACCAGATGCTTGAAATCCGACAGCTCCACGGCGATGGCGCAAGCGACGCCGTCGAAGTTGTAGAAGAGGGAACGGATCGAGAGATTCAGGAAGAGTACTGCAAGGAAGACCGTCGCCGTTCCCTGGGAGTCCGACCACGACATCTTCCTCATCGGCCGAGCTGCGGCGTCGCGGCTGCGGGCGCTGCCATCTCGGGGTTATCCACGAAATTCCACCGGTGGAACTGAGTGGATGAATTCCGAGCTCCGTTGCGCCTTTCGCCGTTCATGTCGTTCCCCGTTCAGGCTCATTGCGCCGGTCGACTGTTTCCGGAAACAGTCGGCTGATCCAATCCGCCTGGCGCTGGCCGGGGCTATCGTATCAGAAATCTATTATAATGCCGCTCATGAACGGACGCCTCCGTGAGAAGACGGTCCTCATCACAGGCGGCGGCCAGGGCATCGGCAGGGCCGCCGCGCTCGCCTTCGCCAAGGAAGGCGCCCAAGTCGCGATCTGCGGCCGGAACTCCGCCAATCTGGGCGCCGTCGCCGCGGAACTGCGGGCCCTCGGGGCGAAGGTCGTCGCCGAGAGCTGCGACGTCACGGACGAAGGCCAGGTCGGCGAGTTCATCGCGGCCGTGCTCAAGGAATTCGGGACGATCGACGTCCTGCTCAACAACGCCGGCCTCCTGGGGCCGCGCGGATCCCTCGAGAAGGTCTCCGCCGCGGACTGGCAGGCGACGCTCGCGGCGAACCTGACGGGCCCGTTCCTCGTGACGCGCGAGGTCCTGCGCCGCTCGATGCTCAAGCGCGAGCGCGGCGTCGTGATCAACGTGTCCTCGGGCCAGGGACGCAAGGGGACGGCCGGCTGGGGGCCGTACGCGGCGAGCAAGTTCGGTCTCGAGGGCTTGAACCAGGTGTGGGCGGACGAGACGCGCCAGAAGGGGATCCGGTTCTACACGCTGAGCCCGGGGCCGACGGCGACCGCGATGCGGGCCGCGGCGGCGCCGGACGAGGACCCGAGGACGATCAAGAGCCCGGCGGTCGTGGCGCAGGCGTTCGTCGCGCTGGCGCTGGACGAATGCGCGCTGGCGAGCGGCGCGGTGCTGAGGCTCGATCCGGAAGGCAAGATCCTGTGCTAGAGAAGGCGGAGTACAAGGGGACGAGCCATCTCATCGCGACGCGGTCTCTCGTCCGGTACAACAATTACGTCTTCAATCTGATCTGCCGCGGGCTCAAGATGGACGGGGAGCTGATGGAGTTCGGGCCCGGGCTCGGGGATTTTCTGGAACGCTTCAAACGGAAAGGAAAATTGATCGATTGCGTCGAGAACGAGCCGCAGTTTTATGACGCCTTGAAGCCTCTGGCCCGGACGGTGGCCGGGAAACTGGACGACCTCCCGGGCCAGTACGACGGCATCGTGTCGGTCAATGTTCTTGAACATATAGAGAACGACAGGGGAACCTTGCGGGACCTGTACGCGAAGCTCAAACCCGGCGGCATCCTGAGCTTATACCTTCCCGCGGCGCAGATCCTTTACGGACACCTGGATGCGCTGGTCCACCACTTTCGCCGATATGACCGCGCGGACCTCGTGGAGAAGGTCAGGACGGCGGGATTCGAAGTAGAAGAAGTATTCAACGTCGACGCGGTCGGGTTTCTTGCCTTCGGCGTTTACAAGATCCTGAAGTGGGGGGACGGCAACATCACCCCCGGGTCCATGACCTTTTACGACAACGTGATTTTCCCCTTCACTTATATCGTGGACCCGCTGGTCGGCCGGTCCTTCGGGCGGAGCATCTACCTCCGCGCCCGGAAACCGTTATAAATCCTCTTTAAAAAAGGTATTTTCAATCCATGATCTGCCGCATGTGCCGCAGCGAGAACCTGTATCAGTTCCTCGACCTCGGGTTCATGCCCCCGGCCGACGAGTTCCTGCGCAAGGAGCAGCTGCGCTACCCCCGGGCCTATTATCCCCTGGACGTGTGGATGTGCCGGTCCTGCGGCCTGAGCCAGCTCGGCTACGTCGTCTCGCCCGAGATCCTGTACCGCCACGATTACCCGTACGAGGCGTCCACGACCCGCACCGGCCGCGAGCATTTCGCGCTCTTCGCGTCGCGGACCGTCGCGCGCTTCGGCCTGGGCGCGAAGGACCTCGTCATCGACGTGGGCAGCAACGTGGGCGTGCTGCTGGGCAACTTCAAGGCCAACGGGACGCGCATCCTCGGCATCGACCCGGCGTCGAACATCGTCCGCATCGCCGAGCGCAACGGCATCCCGACCCTCAACGAGCTGTTCAGCGCCGACCTCGCGGCGAAGATCCGCGGCGAGCACGGCAAGGCGTCGGTGGTGACCGCCTCGAACTGCTTCGCGCACGTCAACGACCTGGCCGATTTCGTCAAGGCGCTCGACCTCCTGCTCACGCCCGAGGGCGTGTTCATCATGGAGGCTCCGCACTTCCAGACCTTGGTCTCGAACCACGAGTACGACACCATCTATCACGAGCACCTGTCCTACCTGTCGCTGAAGCCGATGATCCCGTTCTTCAAGAAGCACGGTCTCGAGGTGTTCGACGTCGAGAAGCAGAACATCCACGGCGGCTCCTTCCGGGTCTTCGTCGGCCGTCCCGGCAAGCACAAGATCGAGGCCCGCGTCGGCCAGACCTTGAAGGGCGAGGCCAAGGCCGGCCTGCACTCCGAGAAGGTGCTGCGGAAGTTCGCGGCCGACGTGGAGAAGAACCGCGCCGACCTGCTGTGGCTGCTGCGCGACCTCAAGCACAAGGGCAAGAGCATCGTCGCCGTGTCGGCGCCCGCGAAGGGCATGACCTTGCTCAACTACTGCAAGATCGGCTCCGAGACGCTCGATTTCATCACCGAGAAGTCCGCGCTCAAGATCGGCCGGTTCACGCCGGGCTCCCACATACCGATCCTGCCCGACTCCGAGCTGCTCAAGCGCAAGCCCGACTACGCGCTGCTGCTCGCGTGGAACTTCGCGCCCGAGATCATGGCCAACCTGAAGGAGTACGTGAAGAAGGGCGGCCGCTTCATCATCCCTATCCCCACGCCGCGGATCGCCAAGCCGTGAAGTTCTTCCGCCGGAAGCCGGCCTTCGTCGACGCGCGCGGCGCGATCACCGACATCCTGGACGGAGTCCCGCTGAACGCCGTCACCATCATCACCAACAAGAAGGGCGCCGTGCGGGCCAACCACTACCACAAGAAGACGATCCAGTACACCTACGTGCTGACCGGCCGCGTGAAGTACGTCTCCCGCGGGAGGAGGGGCGGCACGACGACGGTGATCCTGAAGCCCGGCGACCTGGCCGTGAGCCCGCCGAACGAGGCGCACGCGACCGAGGCGCTGACCGACGCCACCTTCCTCGCGCTGGCGCACGGCCTGCGCCACGGACGCGACTACGAGAAGGACACCTTCCGTCTCGTCGAGCCGCTCATCGCTCCGAAGAAGAAAGCCTCCCGGAAATGACTCCGGAGCTGACGATCCTGACGTTGACGCTCAACGAGGCGGGCGCCCTCGGCGAGTTCCTGAGCCAGCTCGGTCCCGCGATCACGCCGATCGAGCCGAACTACGAGGTGCTCATCGTCGACGGCGGCTCCACCGACGGCACGGTGGAGATCGCCGAGAAGGCCGGCGTGCGCGTGGTGCGCCAGAGCCGGCCGGGCTACGGCAACGCCTACCGCGAGGGGATCTCGCTCTCCCGCGGGAAGTACATCCTCGCCCTCGACGCGGACTCCTCCCATCCCAAGAACCTGTTCGGCGCCTTCTGGGCTCAGCGCGAGAAGTATTCCGTCGTCATGGGCTCCCGCTACCTGCCCGGGGCGGGCGACACCCGTCCCTGGGGGCGACGCCTGCTCAGCCAGATCCTCAACGCGGTGTACCGCACGGTCCTGGTGTGCCCGCTCACCGACATCTCCGGCGGCTTCCGCCTGTATAAGACCGCCGACGTCCAGGCCGTCCAGAGCGAGGGGCCGTATTACGACGTCGTCGCCGAGATCATCGTCCTCCTGTGGGGGAGCGGCAAGAAGGTCCTGGAGATACCCTACCTGTACGTGCCGCGCGAGCAGGGCGAGTCGAAGGCCCGCATCTTCAAGTTCGGTCTGGCCTACCTGGAGACCCTCCACCGCCTGTGGCGACGGTTCAAGTAAGCCCCAAGCCCCTGTATGCCGGCGTCGTCCTGCTGGGGCTGGCGCTCGGCCTGTGGGGCATCCGCTGGGGCCTCCCCGGCCCGGAGCGCCTGGCGCGCGTCCTGCCCCCGGGGCTCGACGGGCCCGCCTTCCAGCAGGAGCTCGCGAGCTCCTGGGCGACGATGCATCAGGGCCTCGGCGAGAACCTGATGGTCAACCCGAAGTCGTTCGGGACCTTCACCGGCATCGTGGAAACGCCCGCCGGCTGGAAGACGCCGCCCAAGGAGCTGCTGAACTCCTACCGCTCGTTCTACCTGCGTTCGGAGCACGAGGACGAGCAGACCATCCTCCTCGCGCTGTCGCGCATGAAGCCGCAGCGCCTGCAGCTCAATCCGCACCTGTTCACCTACGGCGCCCTTCACATCTACTCGGTGGGGGCGTCGCTCGCGCTCGGCGCGGCGACGGGGCTCGTGACGCTGAAGAGCTCGTTGCTCCACTATCTGGCGAACCCCGCCGACATGGGGGGGATGTACCTGGCGGGGCGACTGCTCTCGGTGGCGGCGTTCGTGGGCTGCGGCCTGATGCTCCTGCGCCTGGGCCGCCTGCACGCCGGCCTCGAGGCCGGAGCCTTCGCCGCCGCGCTGTTCCTGATGACCCCGGCGGCCGTGGTGCAGGCGCACGTGCTCAAGACGCACACCTTCTGGGCCTTCCTCGCGCTGTGGACGGTGGACCGCTGCGCGGCCGTCCTCGAGCGCGGCGGGCTCAAGAGGTACGCGGCGGCGGGAGCCGTCGCGGGCCTGGCGACGGCGTCCTTCCTCGGCGCGTGGATCGGCTGCCTCGTCGTCGGCGCCGCCGGGGCGATGCGCCTGGCAGGCCTGCACGAGCCGGACGGAAAGCCGTGCGCGCCTCGGGGCGAGCTCGCGGGACTCGCCGTCGCGGCCGTCTGCGCCGTGGGCATGTTCTTCCTCATCAGCCCTTATTGGGTGACGGGCTTCGGCGAGGCGATGGCGGAGATGAAGGTCCTCAGCGGCTTCAGCGCGATGAATCCCTCCCATGTCTGGCTGTTCGCGACGCACGCCCTGCGCCGCTCCGTGACGGACCCCGTCCTGACCTTGATGTTCGGCGGCGCGGCGCTGGCCCTGATGCGGGGGCGGCGCGAGCCCGTGCTGCTGCTCTGCGCCATCGCCTTCCTGCTCGCGCTCGCCTCCACGGCGACGGTCGGCGGCGTGCTCGCCACGCGCCAGGTCCGCTATTTCATGGGCTGGGTCGGCGTCGGGTCCCTGCTCGCGGGGCGCCTGCTCCAGGAGCTGCGCGCGCTGAAAGGCCCCGCCGGACGCTTCGGCACGGCGACCGCGGCGGTCGTGCTCGCCGGCCTCGCGGCACAGGGCTTCTCGTACGCGTACAACTTCTCCCTCGGCGAGGGCGCCCGCTCCAACCACTTCCTGTCGGGCGAGTGGATCGAGAAGAACGTGCCGGAGGGCGCCCAGATCGGCCTCCTCCGCTACCCGCAGCCCTCGAACAGCCCCTTCTTCCGCTACGACCGCTACCGCCTGAAGTTCATCGAGCCCGGCCTTGCCGCGTCCCTGCCGGAGGCCCAGCTCCCGCGCTGGCTGGCCCTGACCATCCCCGACTACGACGACCGCCCGGCCCTGGCTCCCATCCTCGGCCGCTACGAGCGCCGCGCCGTGTTCCCGCGCGCCCGCCTCTTCCCCTGGATCGAGCTCGACCCGAGCTCGACGACGGCGAACCCGCTCGTCGAGATCTACGCCTTGAAGGAGAAGGGCGCATGAGCCGCCGCGAGCTGACGATCGGCCTCCTGCTGGCCCTGGTCCTGCGCCTCGGCTTCACCGTCCACGCCTATCACAAGGACGTCCAGCCGACGCCGATCGGGAAATACGAGTACGAGCCGATCGCCCGCGGTCTCCTGGCGTCCGGCGTGTACAGCGACCCTCCCGGAGGCGTGCCGACCGCGCGGCGCGAGCCGGGCTACATCCTCTTCGTGGCGTTGATATACAAGCTGTTCACGACGCACCGGATGTACGTCTTCCTCGCCCAGGTGATCCTGTCGACTTTGACGGCCGGGATCCTCTACGGTCTCGCGTCGAGGCTTTTCTCCCCGCTGGTCGGCCGCTTTTCTTTTTGGGCCTGCGTGTTCTACCCGTACTTCATCTACTACGCCGGATACTTCTTCCGCGAGGATTTCCTGGCGTTCCTGCTCGTCTGCCTTCTCTACATCCTCGTCCGCTGGAAAGGCCCCTGGGCCGCCCTCGGCGCCGGGTTCCTGGCCGGGTGGCTGTGCCTCGCCAACGGCGCCTGGGCCGTCGCCTGCTTCTGGTCGGCCCTGGCCCTGTACGCGACGGGGGCGCCGGGCGCGCGTCTCAAGCGTGCGGCCGCCTTCGCCTTGCCCCTCGTCCTCATGATCGGGCTCTGGGCCGGACGCAACTGGCTCGTGTTCCGCGAGGTCATCCCCTTCTCCTCGAACGTCGGCGCCGAGATCTACCTCGGCATGACCGTCCCCTACGAGGCCCTCGGCACCGAGGAGCAGAACCGCCTCCTCGCCTCCGACCCGACCTTCATGCGGATCGCCGGGCTCCAGGGGGAGATCGCCGTGCACAAGGCGTTCATGGCGGCCTCCAAAGAGTACCTCCTCGCCCACCCCGCGAAGTTCCTGGCGTCGATGGCCGAGCACAGCGTCAAGCTCTGGCGCCTGGTCCCGCACGCCCGGGCCTACACCCATTCGTACCTCGTCGTCGCGCTGACGGCCCTCGCCTCGGACGGCTGGCTCGTCCCGCTGGCCCTGTTCGGCCTCTGGATCAAGCGCCGCGACGACTGGGTGCGCTGGTTCTTCGTGCCGATGATCCTGACCGTGACCTGGTCGTTCTCCATCAGCCAGGCCCCGATCCGCTACCGCGTGCCGCTGATGATCATCGTCCTGATGCTCGCCGGCGCCGGCTTCGAGGAGCTGCTGCGCCGACGACGGCGCGCTTGACTCCGTTCCGTCGTCCTGCTATCATGGAACGGCAGTCCTCGTTCCCTCCCAGGAGACCCCCTCAGATGGCCGAAATCCAGCTCACCGACGACACCTTCGACAAGGAAGTCCTTCAGTCCGCCCAGCCCGTGCTGGTCGACTTCTGGGCTCCGTGGTGCGGTCCGTGCCGGATGCTGACGCCGATCATCGAGGAGATCGCCAAGGAGTACGCGGGCAAGGTCAAGGTCGGCAAGCTCAACACCGACGAGCACCCCAACGCCCCCGGCCGTTTCCGCATCTCGGCCATCCCCACGATTTTGTTCTTCAAAGGCGGAAAGATGGTCGAGCAGCGCGTCGGCGTTCAGTCCAAGGCCGACATCAAGAAGCTCCTCGACGGTCTTCTCGCTTAAGCGCAGTCCCTTAAGAAGACGCCCAGCCGCCCTCGCACCGACCTCCGGTCGATGAAACCCCGCCTTTACCTGATCGACGCCCACGCCTACCTTCATAGGGCCTATCACGCCATGCCTCCCTTGACCAACTCCAAGGGGGAGCCGGTGGGGGCGTTGTACGGCTTCGCGCGGACCTTGATCCAGATCCTCAAGCGCGACAAGCCCGAGGGCATCGCCGTCTGCTTCGACACCCCGGGGCCGACCTTCCGCGACAAGCTCTTCGACAAGTACAAGGCCACGCGCAAGGAGATCGACGGGGACCTCATCACCCAGCTCGGCCAGGCGAAGCCGCTGACGGAGGCGTTGGGGTTCCACTGCGTCGAGAAGGTCGGCTACGAGGCCGACGACATCATGGCCACGCTGGCCCGCCGGGGCGTCAAGGAAGGCTGGGACGTCGTGCTCGTCACCGGCGACAAGGACGCGCTCCAGCTCGTGAGCCCGGGCATCCGGGTGTTCAACGTCTCCAAGGACGCCTGGCTGGACGCTCCCCAGGTCGAGGAGAAGTTCGGCATCCCGCCTTCGCTGGTCCGCGACTATCTGGCGATCGTCGGCGACTCGTCGGACAACGTGCCGGGGCTCAAGGGCGTGGGGCCGGTCGGAGCGGTCAAGCTCCTCAAGGCCTTCGGCAGCTTCAAAGGCGCCATCGCCGCGGCGAAGAAGGGGGACAACGCCCTCACCCCGAAGGTCGCGCAGGCGCTCATCGATGGGGAGAAGACGGCGGATCTGGCGCTGTCTTTGATCGCTTTGGATGAAAAGGTGCCGTTGGAAGCCAGTGTCGACGATTGTAAAGTGAAGGACCCCGACCCCAAGACATTGGCCGCCGGTCTCGAAAAATTTGAATTTAGAACTTTGGCCAAGGATCTCGGCGCTCCCCTGCCGCCACGCGCCGAAGGCGCGGCGTCGTCTATCGCTCCGTCGGTAAAGGGGCCCGCGTCCGCGCCAGTCTTATCCGTTGAAATTGTCGAGTTCCGGTCCATCGCGAAGGACCTCGCCAAGGCGAAAACCGTGCTCGCGTTCGCCGTCCCCGACGCCGTCGGCGAAGGCGAGCTTTTGTCCGTGTCGCGCGTCCGCGTCGGTCTCGGCCTCAAGAACGGCAAGGTGGCCGTTCTGGACGAACATGCGGCGAAGGACAAGGCCGTCCGTTCCGTCCTCGAGGGCAAGGCTCTGAAATGCGGCTGGGACCTCAAGGGCGCTCGCCGCGCCCTCGACGTCGCCGGCCTGGACCTCGCCGGACCCGATTTCGACTTCAAGCTGGCCGCCTACTGCCTCGACCCCGGGGCGGCCAAGGACCCCAAGGACGCCGACGCCGAGGCCGCCGTGCTGGCCCGCGCCAAGCTCTGCGGCGGCCGCGAGGCGGTCGTCGAGAAGATGAAGCAGGTCAAGGTCTTCGACCTGTTCGAGAACGTGGAGATGCCTCTTTCGGGCGTGCTCCTGTCCATGGAGCGCGCGGGCATCCTGACCGACGCGGACGCGCGACACGGACAAAAGCTCGCCGTCGCCGACGGCGTCGGGGACGGCGAACGCGAGCACGGTTTTCGCCTTGGCGAGGTCCTTCGCGATGGACCGGAACTCGACAATTTCAACGGATAAGACTGGCGCATGGACCCGAAGACGAGCCGCGTCCACACCACCTTCGACCAGACCGGGAGCGTGACCGGCCGCCTCTCGAGCCTCGACCCGAACCTCCAGAACATCCCGATCCGCACCGAGGCCGGCCGGCGCATCCGACGAGCCTTCGTCGCCCCGAAGGGCAAGGTCCTCGTCTCCGCCGACTACTCGCAGATCGACCTGCGCGTGCTCGCCCACGAGTCCCAGGACGCGACCCTCATGGAGTCCTTCGAAAAGGGCGAGGACATCCATCTGCGCACCGCCGCCGAGATATTCCACCTCGACCCGAAGTCCGTCACGACCGACCAGCGCCGCGCCGCCAAGGCCATCAACTTCGGCATCGTGTACGGCCAGACCGCCTTCGGCCTCTCCAACCAGCTCGGCATCTCCCAGCAGGAAGCCTCGACCTATATCAAGAACTACCTCGTGCGCTACCCGGGCGTGTCCTCCTGGGTGGAGAAGAACCTGGCCCAGGCCAAGGCCGACGGCTGCGTGCGCACCTTGCTCGGCCGCGTGCGCTGGCTCCCGGAGCTCTCCGCGAAGAACGCCTCCGTGCGCCAGTTCACCGAGCGCGCCGCCCGCAACACCCCGATCCAGGGCGGCTCGGCCGACATCATCAAGATCGCGATGATCAACATCGCCAAGGAGATGGCCAAGGGCAAGAAGGACGCGGTCATGCTCCTTCAGGTCCACGATGAATTGGTCTTCGAGGCCGGAAAGGACGAGGCGCACGCCTTCGGCAAGTGGGTCAAAGGCGTCATGGAAGACGCGATAAAATTGCGCGTGCCCGTCGTCGCCGAGGTCAAGATCGGGCCGAACTGGCAGGACATGGAGAAACTCAAGTGACTCGCGTATTCCGCCACGACCCCGTCGATTTCCGCAACCTGCCGCCCGCGATCCGCATCCTGATGATCGCCAACGTCGTCGGCTTCCTCGCCGGCCTCGTGGTCCCCGACCTGCACAACCTGTTCGGCCTGGTGCCCCAGCAGGTGCTGTTCCAGCGCTGGGTCTGGCAGCCGGTCACCTACCTCTTCCTCCACGGCAACCTCTGGCACCTGATCTTCAACCTGTTCGCGCTCTGGATGTTCGGCATGCCCGTCGAGGCCCAGTGGGGCGAGCGCGACTTCCTGAAGTACTACTTCCTGTGCGGCCTCGGCGCGGCCGCCGCGCACCTCGCCCTGGCCCCGCACTCCGGGATCCCGGTCATCGGCGCCTCGGGCGCCGTGTACGGCCTGCTCGTGGCCTTCGCGATGCTGTACCCGGACGCGGTCGTCTACCTCTACTTCCTCATCCCGATCAAGGCGGCGCACATGGCGCTCCTGTTCGGCGCCATCGAGTTCTTCGCCGGCGCCACCGGCTCCACCCCCGGCGTCGCGCGCTTCGCCCACCTCGGCGGCATGCTCACCGGCTACCTCTACATCCGCTGGTGGTGGGTCGCCAAGATCCAGCTCAAGGCCCTGTGGCGGCGCGCGCGCAGCGCCGAGCCCGAGGACGAGCCCGCTCCGCGCCCCGTCCCGCGCCGCGCGGCCAAGCCGAAGGCCGCCTCCCCGGACGCGGACATGGCCGAGGTGGACCGGATCCTCGACAAGATATTATCCGACGGCTTGGAGTCCTTGACGGACGAAGAACGCGGGATCATGCATCGATATTCGGAGCGGAACAAGCTCTCTTGACGCCGAAAAGATTCGTCGTCGGCCTGACCGGCGGGATCGGGACGGGGAAATCAGCCGCGCTGAAGGCCTTCGAGAGCTTCGGGGCCGCGACGGTGTGTCTGGATCAGATCGCCAAGGAGCAGGCGAAGCCGGGGCGGGAAGGCTACAAGGCCATCGTGAAGGCGTTCGGGCCGTGCATCTTGAACGACGACAGGTCCATCAACCGAGCGCTCCTCGGACGGGTGGTCTTCGGCGACAAGCGGGCGAGGCTGGGCCTGGAGCGAGCGACCCACCCGTTGATCCTGAAAGAAATGAAGCGGCTCGTGGGTAAATTGAAGGGGCTCGTGGTGGTGGACGTGCCGTTATTGTTCGAGAAGAACCTCCAGAAGAACTTCGACGCGACCATGTTTATCTCCTGCAGCCCTCGAAAACAACTCCAGCGGATCATCAAACGAGATGGCTTGAGCTCTCAGGAAGCACGGCGGCGAATGAAAGCCCAATTACCCCTGGATCAGAAACGGATATTGGCCGACGTTACGATCGACAACGACAAAGACATCAAGCATCTCCATAAACATATCAACGATTACCATTCAGGCCTCTCTCTCCTTCTTGGAGGACTCTCCCATGGAAACCACGACTAAACCTATGACCGAAACTCCCAAGACCCCGGCGCCGGCCCCCGCCCCGACCGCCGCCGCGGCGGCCGCGCTCAAGCCGCTGGAAACGGCCGAGATGGCCAAGAAGACCATGGCCGAGCTCAACGGCATCGCCAAGGAGCTCAAGCTCGAGGGCCTCAGCGGCCTGAAGAAGCAGGAGCTGATCGCCAAGATCGTCGAGGGCCAGCTCAAGGCCAACGGCATGATCTACGACGAGGGCGTCCTCGAGATCCTGCCCGACGGGTTCGGCTTCCTGCGCTCGCCCGACTACTCCTACCTCCCCGGACCGGACGACATCTACATGTCGCCCTCCCAGATCAAGAAGTTCGGCCTCCGCCGCTGCGACACCGTCGCCGGCTTCGTGCGCCCGCCCAAGGACGGCGAGCGCTTCTTCGCCCTGCTGCAGGTCAAGAAGATCAACGGCATCGACGCGGAGACGATCAAGGACCGCCCGCTCTTCGACAACCTCACGCCCCTGCATCCGAACGCGAAGTACACGCTCGAGACCACGCGGGAGGAGGTCATCGGACGCCTGCTCGACCTCATCTGCCCCATCGGCAAGGGGCAGCGCGGCCTCATCGTCGCGCCGCCCAAGACCGGCAAGACCATCATCCTCGGCAAGATCGCCAACGCGATCGCCAAGAACCATCCCGGGACGGTCATCCTCGTCCTCCTCATCGACGAGCGCCCGGAAGAGGTCACGGAGTGCAAGCGCACGATCAAGGGCGAGGTCATCGCCTCCACCTTCGACGAGCCCGCCGAGCGCCACGTCCAGGTCTCCGAGATGGTGCTGGAGAAGGCCAAGCGCATGGTCGAGCTGGGCAAGGACGTCGTCATCCTGCTCGACTCCATCACGCGCCTGGCGCGCGCCTACAACACCTGCACGCCGTCGTCCGGCCGCGTCCTCTCCGGCGGCCTCGAGGCGACCTCCCTGCAGCGCCCGAAGCGCTTCCTCGGCGCCGCCCGCAACGTCGAGGAGGGCGGAAGCCTCACCATCCTCGCCACCGCGCTCATCGACACCGGCTCGCGCATGGACGAGGTCATCTTCGAGGAGTTCAAGGGCACGGGCAACTCCGAGGCCTACCTCGACCGCAAGCTCGCCGACCGCCGCATGTTCCCGGCCATCGAGATCAACCGCACGGGCACCCGCAAGGAAGAGCTGCTGATGACCGAGGACGAGCTCAACAAGATCTGGATCCTGCGCAAGGTCCTGGCGCCGCTGTCGTCGGTCGAGGCCATGGACCTGCTCCGCGAGAAGATCCTGTCCACCAAGTCGAACAAAGAATTCCTAAAATCCATGGAACTCTCCAACATGGTCGGCTGATGATCGAAGCAGTCCTCGCGCTGGCGCTCCTCGCCTCCGCCGCCCCGGCCGCCGTCATCGAGTCCGGGGCGCCGGGGGCCGCCGCGTTCCAGCGCTTCTCCGTCCTCACGCCGCCCGGCCCCGACGAGCCCCGCCCCGAGGTCCTCGCCAACTCGCGGCGGCTGGTCTACGCCGAGCACCGCGTGAAGAAGGGCGAGGGCTGGGTCGGCAACCTGGCGAAGAGCTACGGCTCGAACCTGGCCGCCTTCCAGGCCACGAACAACAACGAGTTCGTGCTGATGTACCCCGGCATGCGCATGACCGTCTTCAACGGCGACGGCCTGCTCTACGAGGTGCGCCGCTCCTCCGAGACGCTCGACACCATCGTCGCGCGCTTCAAGTCGGGCTCCGAGGAGCGCAAGCGGTTCAAGGAAGCCGTCATCAAGGCGAACAACTTCCCCGGCATCGCCCTGCTCGAGCCGATGGAGTTCGAGCGCGGCGACCGCGTCCTCCTGCCCGGCATCCGCGTCAACTTCGACACCTACCGCTTCCCGTTCGAGTCCCAGGCCCCGCCGCGCATCTCCTCCCGCTTCGGCTCGCGCTATCACCCGGTGCTCAAGCGCCGCCGCATGCACGACGGCCTCGACATCCCCAAGCCCTACGGCACGCCCGTCTATCCCGCCCGCTCCGGCCGCGTCATCGAGGCCGCCTGGAACGAGGGCTACGGCCAGGTCGTCATCATCAAGCACAACAACGGCGAGACGACGCGCTACGGGCACATGTCGAAGACGACGGTGAAAGTCGGCGACATGGTCCAGCGCGGCAAGACGATGATCGGCCGCGTCGGCTCCACCGGCATCTCGACGGGCCCGCACCTCCACTTCGAGGTGCGCGACCGCAACGGCAAGGCCGTCAACCCCACCTCCAAGATCGGCAAGCGATGAAGCTCAACCTCCGCGAGTGGGGCGACCCGAAGGGCCCGGCGGTCGTCCTTCTCCACGCCTTCCCCATGTCCGGCGCGATGTGGGAGCCGCAGATCGCGGCGCTGCGCGGCTATCGCGTCCTGATCCCCGACCTGCGCGGCTTCGGGGGCACCCCGCTCGTCGGGCCGTGGCTGATCGAGCACGCCGCCGCCGACGTCCTGGAATCCTTCGAGGGCAAGGCCATTTTTGTGGGCCTCTCCATGGGCGGTTATATCGCCCTGCAGATCGCCTCCGCGGCCCCGGAGCGCTTAACCGGCCTCGTGCTGTGCGACACGCGCGCCGAGCCCGACGCCAACGAGAACAAGCTCAAGCGCGCCGCCGCCATCGATTTCGTGCGCAAGAACGGCGTCGAGCCCTTCCTCGGCCCGTTCCTTAAGGACGCGATCCACGACCAGCGCGCGTCCTCCTTCCTGCACGGCGTCGCCGCCAAATCCTCCCCCGAGGCCGTCATGGCCGCCCTCGGCGCGCTGGCCGCCCGCCCGGACGCGGTGCCCGGCCTCGCCAAGATCACGGCCCCGACCGCCGTGCTCGTCGGCTCCCACGACAAGATCACGCCGCTGCCCCTGTCCGAGGCCATGCGCTCCCGCATCCCCGGCGCCGAGCTCCATCTCATCCCGGACGCGGGGCATTTCTCGAACGCCGAGAACCCCGCCGTCTTCAACGAGCGGCTCCTCTCTTTCCTGAAGCGTCTTTGAACCGGATACTCTTCACGCTGGCGGTCGGCGGGCTGGTCGCCTCCATTTCGGGCCTCTCGCTCTGGCGCGCCAAGACCTTGGTGGAGCGCGAGCTCGGCGTCCTGACGCCCCAGGTCGACGCCATGGCGTCCGAGTGGGAAGCGAGGAAAGTCCCGCTGGGGAGCCGCGTCGTGACCTTCCTGCTGAGCGACGCCCGGGGAGCGTTCGATCCGTTCTTGCTCAAGCGCGAGGAGCCTTCCGGCGCCGGCGACTGGATCGGCGCGAACCTGATCGGGGGGGAGCCCGCGTCGCGGACGGAGACCGCCCTCGTCCGGGCTTTCGCCGACTCGACCGCGCTGGTCGCCTGGACGCACGACGGGTTCGCCAAGGTCAGCCGCGAGGCGATGACGCGCGAGCTCGCCAATGCGGTCATCAAGGCGCATGACGCGGGCGCCGAGATCAACATCGTGGCGCTGGGGTCGGACGCGGGACCCGTCCTCGAGGCGATGAAGCGCCTGCGCGGCCAGGAGCGCGGCGGGCAGAAGGTCGGTGCCAGCAAGATCGTCATCCTCGGGGGCGGGACGGCCCGGGAGAGGCCGGAGAACGTTCTCGAGCTGGCGCAGGTCTGGACCACGCGGGAGGTCGGCAGCGGCATCTTGATCCGGGTCCTCGGAGGGAAGCGAGACGGGGAGACGCTGAACCTCGAGGAGCTGTGGCCCGGGCTCGGCGACGGGGCCGACAACGTCGCCAAGAGCCTGCGGCTTGTGCGGGCGTTCCTCGAGAGCCCGAGGTCGCTCGACGAGCAGCTCGGCGAGCGCCAGGCGCTGCGGCTCGCCGAGCGGGAGAAGAAGGCGTCCGCGGCCGAGGCGAGCTCGCGCGCCGCTGCCGACGAAGCCGCCCGGCTCGCGGCCGAGGCCGCCGCGCGGGCCGCCGCCGCGGCGCGCAAGGCTGCCCGGACCTCTCCGGTCGCCCCGCGCGAGGAGGCGCCGGAGAAGAAGAAGCCCGCCGCGACCTGGGCCGACATCCCCCAGGGCTGGGGAACCGCGTCGCTGCTGGATTACGAGTTCCCCAAGGACCAGGACACCGGGTGGGTGTTCTCCGCTCCGGAGGAGAACCTGGAGGACCTGTCGGCCAACCGCCGCGGCGCCTCCTTGCGGATCCTCAAGGCGCCGGGCGTGATCGATTCCTGCGAGCAAGGCCTCCAGATCAGCGCGTTCCCCGCCAAGGACCTGGGCCCGGGGGACCGCGACGCGGCGATCCACGCGCTGTTCGAGAAGTACGGCGGAGCTGTTTATCAGGAGAGGCGCGCGGGCGCCACGATCCGACGGACGGTTCACGGCCGTCCGGCCGTCGCCTTCGAGGGCGTCGGGCCGGACGGCTCGGGCACCAGCTATTTCGTCGTCGACACCGGGCGGGACCTGATCTATCTCGCCCGCCGCTATTACAAATCGGGGGCATCCATCAGCGCGCGCTGCACGGACGGCTACCGCGACGCGTTCGAGAGGATATCGAAGAGCATCCGTCCCAAAAAGGGGAGTTGACAATCCGGGAAGGCGGCCTATACTCCTAGGGCCGCACATGAAAACCCCGCTTTTCGCCGGCGCCGTGGTCCTCGCGTTCGTCGCCGGCGCCCGCGCGGAGCCCCAGAAGGGACCGTGCAACCCCTGGGCGGGGACGGCCCAGGTCTGGACCGTTTACGACCAGCAGAGCGGGAAGATCAAGCCGATGACCGTGCGCGAATGCGGCGGCATCCCCAAGGGCGCGTTGTCCTACGCGAAGCGCTGCATCGCCCAGTTCGGCGGCAAGCTCAAGAGCCAGAGGCACGTGATCATCGGGGATTTCTCGACCGACGCGAACTTCATCCGGCTCTACGTCCTCGACTGGAACCAGGCGGATCCCGAGGCCTCCATCCCTCTCCTGCGCGGCGGCCTCGTCCACGGCGAGGGCAACCGGCCCAAGGGCACGACCGGGGTCCCGGAGCTCGCGCTCGACATGATGGACTCGGCCGCGACTCCGGGAGGCTGCATGCGCCTGTTCGGCACCGGCGACGCGGGGACGATGCAGACCGCGGGGCAGGGCCTGCAGGCGTACAAGCTCGACGGCCTCGAGGTGCAGAACGCCTGCACCTGGCAGCGCGGCATCCATTTCCACGAGGGGTATCAGCAGAACGGCGTGGACAAGATCATGACGCGGCGCGTCGAGGACGTGGGCCGCACCGACGCGAACGCCCCCGATTTCGGCTACCAGGACCCGAAGGCCGCCGACTTCGACCGGGTCCAGGCGGGGAGGAACCTCGGGACCGCGGCCACGCCGGGCTGCGTCACCTTGAGCAACGACGACTTCGCCCACATCAAGGCGAGCGGGATCGTGCCGCCGCCGGGCCCCGGCTGGAAGCCGGGCGTCCCGCCGCGCGCGCATGAGGGGATCCTGTTCGTGTCCTGGTTCTGGGGCGACCGCGACGAGCAGACCATCGTCTCCCGCTTCACCGCGCCGCCGCGCGCCTGCTCGAGCCGCACCACCGGCGTCTGGAGCGAGGCCGTCCCTCGCGAGGACGGCTACCTGAAGGCGCTGCAGGAGAATCAGAAGAGATCGTCGCGCAAGGTCGAGAGCCTCATCGACAGCCGCTGGCCGCAGTGAGCGATCGGCTATAATCTCCGCCATGCGATCCCTCAAGAGCCTCTCCGACCTGTCCTACGCCGCGCTGCGCTTCATGTCGGGCTGGATGTTCGCCTTCCACGGCGCGCAGAAGCTGTTCGGCGTCCTCGCGCCGGCGCAGATGCCGCCGCTGACCATCGGTTCCCAGATGTGGTTCGGCGGGGTCATCGAGTTCTTCGGCGGCCTGATGATCGCCGTCGGCTTCCAGACCCGCTGGGCGGCCTTCCTGTGCAGCGGCACCATGGCCGTCGCTTATGCGCAATTCCATTGGAAATTCCAGTGGAATTCAGGATTCTTCCCGGCCGTCAACCAGGGCGAGATGGCGGTCCTCTATTGCTTCATCTTCCTCCTGATCGCCTGCCAGGGCGGGGGCAAGTTCGCCGTCGGAAAGGATTAGCTGTTCCTCGACGGGGATATTTGCTATCATAAACGGGCAATGAAGAAAAACCTGCACCCCCTCTACCGCACCGTCGTGTTCCAGGATGTCTCGGCCAACAAGGGCTTCCTGACCCGCTCGGCCGTCATCGCCAAGGACACCGTCGTCTGGGAAGACGGCAAGACCTACCCGATGGTCAAGCTCGACATCTCCGCCCTCTCCCACCCGTTCTACACGGGCCAGCAGAAGGTCATGGACACCGCCGGCCGCATCGACCGCTTCAAGAAGCGCTTCGTCTCGTCCGAAGGCAAGACCGTGGGCCGCAAGGTCGCGAAGACCCAGGCCAAGCGCCTCGTCCACGTCGGCCATACGGCCAAGCGCGACAAGGTTCTTTCCACCGCCGTGAAGAAGGAAGACAAGGACGCGAAGAAGGCCGCTCCGAAGAAAGACAAGCCCGCGAAGAAGGACTAGCGGTCTCGCTCCGAAATCGGGCCCCGGCCGAAAGGCCGGGGCCCGCTTCTTTGTGTGCCCAGCATGAGCATGACTTGGAGGTGAAAGTCCTCTGGGGAACCTGGTCGTAGGAACCCCGAGCAAACCGCAACGCGATGGACCGCGAGGTCCGGGCGGAAAGAAGCGGGGA
>JACPOW010000016.1 GCA_016191335.1 Elusimicrobiota bacterium
CCATGGGCAAGGGCCTGTCGGGAGGTTACGTTCCGTTGTCCGCCGTTCTGGCCTCGCGAAAAGTCATCGACCCCATCGCCAAAGGCTCCGGAGCGTTCAAGCATGCGCAGACCTTTTCGCATTCACCGGCCATTTGCGCGGCCGGTTTGGCCGCCGTCAAGCATATCAAGCGCCATCGTTTGGTGGAACGCTGCGCCGAGATGGGCGCCGTGCTCCATAAGAAGATCGCCGCCCTGCGCGACCTGCCGGCCGTCGGAGATGTCCGCGGCCTCGGCCTGCTCGCCGGCGTCGAGTTCGTCGCCGACAAGAAGACCAAGGCCCCCTTCCCGCGCTCGCTCAAGTTCGCCGAGGCCTTCGTCGCCGCGGCTCAGGACGCCGGGCTCATCGTCTGGCCCAACACCGGCCACGCCGACGGCGAGAACGGAGACCTCGTCATGCTCGCCCCCTCTTTCATCGTGACCGAAGCGGAGATCGACGAGATCGTCGCCCGCTTCAAGACCGCGCTCGACCGCACACAGGAGAAGCTCAATGTCCACCGCTAGCGCCGCCCCGTTCAAGATCACCTACTCCTCCGCCAACGCGGACCTCACGCAGTTCCACAAGGACTTCGACGCGGCGCTGAAGCTCGCGCGCTCCAAGTCCGGCAAGAAGCACCCCCTTTGGATCGACTACAAGCCCGTCGAGTCCGCCTCCGAGCCCCTGCCCGACTACTCCCCCATCGACGGCTCGCTGCTCAACAGCTTCGCCGCCGCGACGGCCGAGCACGTGGACCAGGCCTGCCGCTCCGCGAAGAAGGCGCAGAAGGCGTGGGGCGCCCTGCCCTGGCAGAAGCGCGTGGAGATCATGCGCAAGGCGGCCGCCCTCATCCGGGAGCGCAAATACGAGATCGGCGCGGTGATGAGCCTCGAGGTCGGCAAGAGCCGCATGGAGGCCATGGGCGACGCCGAGGAATCGGCCGACCTCATCGAGTACTACGCGAAGAACATCACCGACAACAACGGCTACGTCGTGCCGCTGGGCAAGCTCTCCCCCAACGAGAACACCCGCTCGGTCCTGCGCCCCTTCGGCGTCTTCGTGTGCATCGCGCCCTTCAACTTCCCGATGGCGCTGTCGACCGGCATGTCCGCCGCGGCCCTGCTCGCCGGCAACACCGTCGTCTACAAGCCCGCCCAGGACACCCCCTGGACCGGCCTGATGCTGTATGAGGTGTACCGCGACGCGGGCGTGCCCGTCGGCGCGTTCCACTTCATCACCGGCAAGGGCTCCGTCATCGGCGACACCTTCTGGAAGCACCCGTGCGTGGACGGCATCGTCTTCACCGGCTCCAAGGAGATCGGCATGAAGATGGTCAAGGAGTTCTCGGTCAACTGGCCCAAGCCCGCGCTGATGGAGCTCGGCGGCAAGAACCCGACCTACGTCTCCGAGACCGCGGACCTCGACATGGCGGCGGAAGGCGTGATGAAGTCCGCCTTCGGCCTGCAGGGCCAGAAGTGCTCCGCCTGCTCGCGCGTGTACGTCCACGAGAAGGTCTACGACGCCTACGTCGCCAAGCTCGTCGAGAAGACCAAGGCCATCAAGTGCGGCGACCCGACGGAGAAGGACGTTTTCTTCGGCCCCGTCGTCAACGAGCGCGCGGTCAAGACCTTCGAGGGCGCGATCGTCTCCGCGAAGAAGGGCGGCAAGGTCCTCGTCGGCGGCGAGCGCCTGAAGGGCGGCGTCTTCGACAAGGGGCAGTTCGTCGCCCCGACCATCGTCGAGCTGCCGCTCGACCACGAGATCTTCATGCGCGAGCTGTTCGTCCCCATCCTCGCCGTCGGCAAGGTCACGGGCATCGACCAGGCCATCGCCGAGGGCAACCGCGCCGAGTACGGCCTGACCGCGGGCATCTTCACGGCGAACAAGGACGAGATCCAGAAGTTCTTCGACGAGATCGAGTCCGGCGTCTGCTACGCCAACCGCCGCACCGGCGCCACCACCGGCGCGTGGCCCGGCGTGCAGTCCTTCTGCGGCTGGAAGGGCTCCGGGTCGACCGGCAAGGGCGGCTGCGGACCGTACTACGTCACGCAGTTCATGCGCGAGCAGAGCCGCACCATCATGGAGTAATGAGATGCCCACGAAGATCGCGCCGGTGAAAGCGGACTACCCTCGCATCCTCGTCGCCCCGCCCGGGCCCAAGGCTCAGGCAGTCATCGCCAAGGACAAGGAGTTCTCCTCGCCCTCCTATATAAAGGAGTACCCGCTGGTCATCGCCGGCGGCAAGGGCGCGATGGTCGAGGACGCCGACGGCAACCGCTACATCGACTGGATGGCGGGCATCGCCGTCTCCTCGACGGGATATCAGCATCCCGCGGTGACGAAGGCGGTCGTCGAGGCGGCTCAGAAGTTCCTCCACATCTGCGGCACCGACTTCTACTACGAGGGCTTCAGCGACCTGTGCGAGGCGCTGGCGAAGTCCGCCCCCGGCGGCGGCAAGTGGCGGACCTTCCTGTCCAACTCCGGCACCGAGGCCATCGAGGGCGCGGTCAAGCTCGCGCGCCATCACACGAAGCGCGCGGCGCTGATCTCGTTCCACAGCTCGTTCCACGGGCGCTCGTACGCGGCGATGTCGCTGACGACCTCGAAGGTCAAGTACCGCAAGGGCTTCGGCCCCCTGCTCCCCGAGATCCACCACCTGCCGTTCCACAACCCGTACCGGAACACGACCGAGGAGTGCATCAAGGCGGCGCACGAGCTGTTCGCGACGCGGCTCGACCCGGCGGACTGCGCCGCGGTGATCATGGAGCCCCTGCAGGGCGAGGGCGGCTACGTGATGCCGTCGAAGGAGTTCCTGCAGTTCTGGCGCAAGTTCTGCACGGACCACGGCATCCTGCTGATCTTCGACGAGGTGCAGTGCGGCGCGGGCCGCACCGGCAAGATGTGGGCCGCGGAGCATTACGGCGTCGTCCCCGACGTCTTCGTCACGGCCAAGGGCATCGGCGGCGGCATGCCGATCGGCGCGATCGTGGCCCAGGAGAAGGTCATGACCTGGCCGCGCGGCTCTCACGGCTCGACCTACGGCGGCAACCCCGTGGCCTGCGCGGCCGCGCTCGCCGTCATCGCGGAGCTCGAGGGCGGCCTCGCGGCCCACGCGACGAAGATGGGCGCGCGGCTGATCGCGGGCATGAAGAAGCTCCAGGCCAAGCACGACTGCATCGGAGACGTGCGGGGGCTCGGGCTCTTCGTCGGCGTGGAGCTCGTCGAGGACCGGAAGACCAAGGAGCCGGCGGGACAGCTCATGGCCGACCTCGAGCAGCTGGCCTTCACCAAGGGCCTCCTCCTGCTCGGCTGCGGCAAGTCCACGATCCGCGTCGCGCCCCCGCTCGTGCTCAACGAGTACGACGTGGACAAGGGCCTGGAGATCTTCGACGCGTGCCTGTCGGAGCTGACCGCGTGAAGAACAAAGTCCTCTCCATGAAGGACGCCGTCGCGTCCCTGGTCCACGACGGCGACACCGTCGTCATCGAAGGGTTCACGCACCTGATCTGCTTCGCCGCCGGCCACGAGATCATCCGCCAGAAGAAGAAGAACCTCACCCTCGCCCGCCTGACGCCGGACCTCATCTACGACCAGATGATCCAGGCCGGCGTGGCCAGGAAGCTGATCTTCTCCTGGGCGGGCAACCCCGGCGTGGGGTCCCTGCACGCCTTCCGCCGCGCCGTCGAGGCCAAGCCCCCGACGCTCGAGATCGAGGAGTACTCCCACTTCGGAATGGTCTCCCGCCTCTCCGCCGGGGCGGCGAACCTCCCCTTCTGGCCGCTCAAGAACTACGAGGGCACCGACATCCCCAAGGTCAACCCGCTGATCAAGTCCGTCCAGTGCCCGTACACCGGCGAGACGCTGGCGACGGTCCCGGCGCTGCGCCCCGACGTCACCATCGTCCACGCCCAGCGCGCGGACAAGGGCGGCAACACCCAGGTCTGGGGCCTGATGGGCGTGCAGAAGGAGGCCGCCTTCGCCTCCAAGCGCGTCATCGTCGTCGTCGAGGAGCTCGTCGACGAGTCCGTCATCCGCCAGGACCCGAACCGGACCTTGATCCCCGGCCTGCAGGTGGACGCCGTCGTCGTCGAGCCCTTCGGAGCGCACCCGTCCTACGCCCAGGGCTACTACGACCGGGACAACGACTTCTACGTGGCCTGGGACAAGATCGCCCGCGAGGAAGCCTCGTTCAGAAAATACCTCGACGAGTTCGTCTACGGCGTCAAGGACCGCGCGGAATACATGGCGAAGAACGCCGGCCTCGCCGAGAAGCTCAAGGCCAAGCCCCAGGTCTGTGCGGGCGTCGACTACGGATATTAAGGCCGCGCTCCGCCACCTGAAGAAGGCGGATCCGGTCCTGGCCCGCCACATCGAGGCCGTCGGCGCCTACGGCCTCGTGCCCAAGGACCAGGACACCTTCGAGTCCTTGGTCCAGTCCATCGTCTACCAGCAGCTCAACGGCAAGGCCGCCGCCACCATCCACGGCCGCGTCCTCGCGCTGTTCGGCGGCGCGGTGGGGCTCACGCCGAAGCGTCTCCTGAAGATGCCCGAGGCGAGGCTGCGCGGAGCCGGGTTGTCGGGCAACAAGCTTCTGGCCATGCGCGACCTCGCGGAGAAGTGCCTCAGCGGCGTCGTGAAGCCGCGCAAGGAGCTCGAGGCCCTTCCCGACGACGAGATCATCGCCCGCCTGACTGAGGTGCGCGGCATCGGCGTCTGGACCGTGCAGATGTTCCTGATGTTCAAGCTCGGCCGCCCCGACGTACTGCCGAGCGGCGACTTCGGCGTGCGCAAGGCCTTCGGCCTTCTTTACCGCAAGAGCCCCAAGCTCCCCCCTCCCTCCGCCGTAGAGAAGCACGGGAAGCTCTGGGCTCCGTACCGCACCGTCGCCAGCTGGTACCTGTGGCGCCGCCTCGACACCGTCGGCCAAGGCTGACTGTTTCCGGTAACAGTCGCGACTATTGATAATCACTATTCCCGGGAATAGTGATTATCGTCCGGAAAAACGCTAAAATGGCGGCATGACCGCCACGACCACGGCTTCGACCGACTATACCCTCAACGAGCTCATGTGCGTGCTGGCCGCGCGCGAGATCGGCGACGGCGACGTGGTGTTCGTGGGCATCGGCCTGCCGAACCTCGCCTGCAACCTGGCGCGCGCGACGCACGCGCCGAACATGACCTTGATCTACGAGTCGGGCGCCGTCGGCGCCGTGCCGGACCGGGTGCCGCCGTCGATCGGCGACCCCGCGCTCGTCACCGGCTCGCTGATGGTCACGTCGATGTCCGACATCTTCCAGAGCTTCCTGCAGAACGGCAAGATCCAGATCGGCTTCCTCGGCGGCGCGCAGGTGGACAAGCGCGGCAACATCAACACGACGGCCGTCGGCCCCTACGCCTCGCCGAAGGTGCGCCTGCCCGGCTCCGGCGGCGCCTGCGAGATCGCCCAGCACGCCCAGCGCGTGCTCATCGTCACCAAGCTCGACAAGCGCGCCTTCCCCGACAAGGTGGACTTCATCACCTCCAACGGCAAGCGCGTGAAGAAGGTCATCACCAACATGGGCATCCTCGAGCCCGACGAGACGGGCGAGCTGACCTTGACCGCGCTGTACCCCGGCGTGACCTTCGAGAAGGTGCAGGAGAACATCGGCTGGGCGCTCAAGAAGGCGCCGCGGCTCGCCGAGGTCGCGCTCCCGACGGCCAACGAGATCGACCTGCTGCGCAACACCCTCGATCCGAAGCGCCTCCACATCAAATGAAGGCGCTCGCCCTCGCCCTCCTGCTGCCGGCGCTCGGGGCCCGCGCGGAGGTCCGCGAGATCAAGTCGATGTCCGAGATCACGGCCGACATCCGGCCGACGACCTTGCTCGTCCTCGACCTCGACAATACCCTCGTCGAGCCCGTCGGGAACATCGGCTCGGACCAGTGGTACGACTACGTCGTCAAGGCGCTGCGGCGCGACGGCCTCGACCCGGACGCCGCCGAGAAGCGGGCCGGGGAGCTGTGGACCCGCCTGCTCGGGACGGTGAAGGTGAAGCCCGTCGAGGACCTCACGCCGATCCTCATCCGCGAGGAGCAGAAGCGAGGGGTCAGGATCCTGGCGCTGACCGCCCGCGGGCCCGAGGACGCGGCGGCGACCTTCGCCCAGCTCAAGGCGATCGGCGTGGACCTGGAGAAGAGCGCGGTGGCCAAGGACGACCTGGCCTTCGCGCCGAAAGGGCGCTACAGCCGGGGCGTGTATTTCGTCGGGGACGGGCCGGAGAAGGGCAAGGCCCTGCTCGCCTTCCTCGAGAAGATCGGGCTGCGCCCGACGCGCGTCGTCTTCGTCGACGACAAGCCGCGGCACGCGAAGAGCGTGGACACGGCGATGACGGCCGTGGGCATCCCCTGCGTCGCGTTCCGCTACGGGGCCGCCGACGAGAAGGTCCGAGCCTTCAACGAGGTCATGAGCGAAGCGTCCGACAAGGCGAGCGCCGAGATGCTCTTTCACGGCCGGGAGACGGTCAAATGACCACCATGACCTCGAAGCTTCCGCTGTCCTTCCTGCGCGTTCCCCCGGAATGGTCGCGCGCCGCCGAGCGCGGCCGCGTCGCCCTCTACCTCTCCTCGTGGCTGACGTTGCCGACCGCGGTGTGGCTCGTCGTCGCCGACGAGCTCAAGCTGCTGGCCGCCGGCGTGATCGGCGCGGCGCTGATGCCGCTCGTCCTGCAGATGATCCTCCTGCCCGGACACCTGCTCGCCCGCCGCCACGGGCGCTTGTACGCCCTCGGCGCGGCGGTGATGACGGCCGGCGCCCTGTGCGCCTGGACCTGGGCCGCCGCCTCCCCCGTGCTTGAGCGGGAGCATCTCCCCTTCCTGCTGCGCCTGCTCTGGGCCTACTGCGTCGCGGTGCTGCCGCTGGCCCTGATGGCCGCGGCCGACGAGGACTCGTTCGTCGCCTTCGTCGGCGCCGCGCAGACCCAGCTCGGCGTCCTCGCCCTGGCCGCCGCGCAGGCCGCCTCCCTCCCCCTCCCCCCGAAGCACGCCGCACTCGCCTTCCTCGCCGCCGTCTCCGCCTGGGCCGTCCAACGCGCCTGGCTCCAGGCCCATCCCCCGAAGAGGTAAACGACATGGCCAGCACCACGACCGACACGAAGCAGATCATCTACTCTCTCATCGACGTGGGCCGCATCCATCCTCCGAAGAAGCAGGTCCTCAAGGGCATCTATCTTTCTTTTTATTACGGCGCCAAGATCGGCGTGCTCGGCGACAACGGCTCGGGCAAGTCCACGCTCCTGCGCATCATGGCCGGCAAGGACACCGAGTACACGGGCCAGATCACGCAGTCGAAGGGCTACACCATCGGCCTGCTCGAGCAGGAGCCGCAGCTCGACCCCGAGAAGACCGTCAAGGACACCGTCTCCGAGGGCGTGGCCGAGACGATGAAGCTGCTCGCCGACTACAACGCGATCAACGACCAGCTCGCCGACCCGAACCTCACCCCGGAGGGCATGGAGAAGCTGCTCGACAAGCAAGGCAAGCTCCAGGAGCGCATCGACACCACCAACGCCTGGGAGATCGACAGCACGCTCGAGGTGGCGATGGACGCGCTGCGCTGCCCGCCCTCCGACCAGAAGTGCGGGACCCTCTCCGGCGGCGAGAAGCGGCGCGTGGCGATGTGCCGCCTGCTGCTGCAGAAGCCCGACATCCTGCTGCTCGACGAGCCCACCAACCACCTCGACGCCGAGTCGGTGGAGTGGCTCGAGCAGCACCTCGCCAAGTACGAGGGCACCATCATCGCCGTCACCCACGACCGCTACTTCCTCGACAACGTGGCGGGCTGGATCCTGGAATTGGACCGCGGCGAAGGCATCCCGTACAAAGGGAACTACGCGTCCTGGCTCGAGCAGAAGGGCGCCCGCCTCGCGCAGGAGGCCAAGTCCGAGACCAAGATGCAGAAGGCCCTGGCCGAGGAGCTCGAGTGGGTGCGCGCCGGCGTGAAGGGGCGCCGCGCCAAGTCCAAGGCCCGCCTGTCGAACTACGACAAGATGCTCGAGGAGTCGCAGAAGGAGAAGAGCTACGACGCCCTCGAGCTGTACATCCCGCCGGGGCCGCGCCTGGGCGACACCGTCATCGAGGCCAACGGCATCACCAAGGCCTACGGCGACAAGCTGCTCTACGAGAACCTCACCTTCAAGCTCCCGCCCAACGGCATCGTCGGCGTCATCGGGCCGAACGGCGCAGGTAAAACGACCTTGTTCCGGATGATCACCGGGCTCGAGAAGCCCGACGCCGGGACCTTCAAGGTCGGCGAGACGGTCAAGCTCGGCTACGTGGACCAGAACCGCCAGCTCGACGGCGAGAAGAACGTCTGGGAGGTCATCTCCGACGGCCTCGACATCGTGAAATTGGGCAAGCTCGAGATGCCCTCGCGCGCCTACTGCGGCCGCTTCAACTTCGCCGGCCAGGACCAGCAGAAGCTCGTCAAGAACCTCTCCGGCGGAGAGCGCAACCGCGTCCACCTCGCCAAGATGCTGAAGGAGGGCGCCAACGTCCTCCTCCTCGACGAGCCGACCAACGACCTCGACGTGCACACGCTGCGCGCGCTCGAGGAAGCCATCCAGGCCTTCCCCGGCTGCGCCGTGGTCATCAGCCACGACCGCTGGTTCCTCGACCGCATCGCCACGCACATCCTCGCGTTCGAGGGCGACTCGCAGGTGACCTGGTTCGAGGGCAACTTCGAGGCCTACGAGGAAGACAAGAAGAAGCGGCTCGGCGACGTGCAGCCCAAGCGCATCCACTACAAGAAGCTCACGCGCCACTGATGGCGGAGGCCTATCCCGCGGCGCTGGCGCTGCTCCTCGCGGCGTGGCTGGCGCTGCTCCCGGGGGCACTGGGACGCCTGCGGGAGCGCGCGGGCTTCCTGCTCGGCGCGGTCCTGCTCGCGGCCCTCGCCCTGCGGCTCGCCGCGGGCGGCAGCCATCTCGTCTACAACGACGAGTTCGAGCACCTCGACATCGCGCGCCACCTCGCGTCCTCGGGGCGGTTCGTGGAGACGCTCGCGGGAGGGCTCCCCGGCTACGACGTGGTCGCGCGCCCGACGTGGCCGGGCGGCCATCACGTGGCCTTGGCCGCGTTCATGAAGCTCGGAGGAGGAGCCTTCCTCTGGAGCGCGCTGCTGTCCTCGCTGTCCGTCCTGTTCGTGTTCTGGGCCGCCCTCGAGCTGTGCGACGACGAGCGCGGGGCGTTGGCGGCCGCGTTCACCTGGGCCGTCCTGCCGCTGGCGGTCCGCTACGGGCGCGCGACCGACCTGACCAGCTCGTCGGTCTTCTGGGTCGCCGCCTCGCTCGCCGCGCTGCACGCCCGGGAGAAGGAGCCGCGGCTGAACGCCTTCGCGGCGGTCACCCTCGCCTACGCCGTCCAGGTCCGCCCCGAGAACGCGTTGCTCATCGGGTACGCCGCGCTGATCCGGGCGCCCCTCGCCGTCTATGCGCCCGCGCTCATAGGCGCCTTCATCCCCGCCTCGATCGCGCTCGCCAACCGCGCCGACGCCCTCCCCGGCTACTCCGCCGCCACGACCGCGCCGCTCTCCCATCTCGCGCGTCAGCTCGGGCCGAACCTCGCCTTCCTCGCCTCAAGGGCGGAGTTCCTGCTCCTCCTCGTCCCCGCGGCGCTCGCCGCTGTCACGAGGCGTCCCGCCGCCCGCCTCGCCGCGCTCTCCGCCGCGTTGTTCCTGCTGTACGGGTGCTTCTTCCGCGGGCGCTTCGACACGGGCACGGAGGACCGCTACGCGCTGTCCATCCTGCTCCCGCTCGCCGTGGCGTCCGCCCCCGTCCTCGCGGGCGCCGCCATACCCGCCGTCCTGCTCGCGGCGGGGCTCGCCTTCGCCGCGCCGGCGCCGCCCGAGGCCGAGCACGAGGCCTCGCGCCGGTTCCTCGAAAAGTCCGCGCGCCTGATACCCGAGAGGTCCTTCGTCGCCGCGTTCAACCCTCCGTTCGTGCGCGAGGTCGCGGGGCGCCCCGCGGCCGCGCCGTTCCTGCTGCTCGAGGACCTGCCCGCCTTCGAGGCCCGGCGCGCGAGCGTCGGCGCGGACCCGCGGCTGGTGCTGTACAAGGATTGGGCCTGGAGGTCGCGTCCGGAGGACGCGGCGCGGCTGGAGAAGGCCCTGGGCGCGGGCTACGACGCGTCCGCGCTGGCCGACAACGGCCTGGACTCGCTGGTCCTTCTCACCCCAAGACCTCTCGAGCGACGATCAGGCTCTGCACCTCGGTCGTCCCCTCGTAGATCTCGGTGACCCGCACGTCGCGGTAGTACCGCTCGACCGGGAACTCGCGCACGAAGCCGTTGCCGCCGTGGATCTGCACGGCGTCGAAGCAGGCCTTGTTGGCGATGCGCGAGGCGAAGGACTTCGCCATCGACGCCTCCATCGTGCATTTCTCCCCGTTCGCGAGCCTGGACGCGGCCCGGTAGACGAGCAGGCGCGCCGCGGCGATGTTGGTCGCCATGTCGGAGATCTTGGCCTGGGTGAGCTGGAACTCGGCGAGCTTCTTGCCGAACTGCTTGCGCTGCTTCGCGTAGGAGACCGCCTCCTCGAGCGCGGCCTGGGCGATGCCGACGGCCTGCGCGGCGATGCCGATGCGGCCGGAATCCAGCTGGCTCATCGCGATCTTGAAGCCCCCGCCGACCCCGCCGAGCAGGGCGCTCTTGGGGATCCTCGCGCCGTCGAAATTGATCTCGCGCGTGTCGGAGGCGCGCAGGCCCATCTTCTTCTCCTTCTTGCCGACGGAGAAGCCGGGCATGCCCTTCTCGATGAGCAGGCAGGTGATGCCGCGGGAGCCCGCCTCCTTGTTCGTGGACACGAAGGTCAGGAACACGGTGGCGAAGCCGCCGTTGGTCACCCACGACTTCGTCCCGTTGACGAGCCAGTGGTCGCCCGCGTCCACGGCCGAGGTGGACAGGGAACCCGCGTCGGTCCCGGCGCCGGGCTCAGAGAGGGAGTACGCGCCGATCCACTCGCCGGAGGCGAGCTTGGGCAGGTACCGCTTCTTCTGCTCGTCGGTGCCGTGCTTGGCGATCGCCGCGCAGACGAGCGAGTTGTGCACGGTGGCGCAGACCTGGAACGAGGCGGAGCCGCGCGCGAGCTCCTCCATCGCGGCCGCGTAGGCGAGAGGGTCGACGCCCAAGCCGCCGAACTCCTCGGGAACCGACAGCCCGAAGAAGCCGAGCTCGGCGCCTTCCTTGTAGACCGCGGGAGGGATCGCCTCGTGCTCGTCCCACTCCAAAGCCCCGGGCTTGAGGCGCTTGTCGGCGAACGCCCGCGCGGAGTCGCGCAGCATCGTCATCGATTCGGTGAAATTGAAGTCCATGTTATTTCTTGGGGTACTCGTAGAAGCCGGAGCCCGATTTGACGCCCAGCTTCCCGTCGGCGACCATCTTCCGCAGGAGCTCCGCCGGCTTGTACTTCACGCCGCCGAAGCCCTTGTCGAGCACCTCCATGATGGCCAGGCACACGTCGAGGCCGATGTAGTCGGCCAGCGCGATGGGGCCCATCGGGTGCGCCATGCCGAGCTTCATGATGGTGTCGATGTCCTCTTTCGTGGAAACGCCTTCCTGGAGGCACAGGATCGCCTCGTTGATCATCGGCATGAGAACACGATTGGAAACGAAGCCGGGGAAGTCGTTGGCCACGGCCGGGATCTTGCCGAGCTTGACCGTGAGCGCCTTGACCGTCTCGGTCGCCGCGTCGGAGGTCTTCTTGCCGCGGATGATCTCGACGAGCTTCATGACCGGGACGGGGTTCATGAAGTGCATGCCGATGACGCGCGACGGATCCTTCAAGGACGCCGCGATGTCGGTGATGGGCAACGACGAGGTGTTCGTCGCGAGGACGGCCCCCGGCGCGCCGTGGGCCTCGAGCTCCTTGAACACGGCGGTCTTGATGTCCAGGCGCTCGGGGACGGCCTCGACCGCGAGCTGGAACCCGGCGGCCTCGGCGATGGAGGTCGCGGTCTTAAGACGCGCCAGCGCGGCGTCCTTGTCGGCCGCGGTCAGGCCGCCCTTGGCGACCTGGCGGTCCATGTTCTTCGTGATCGTCGCCACGGCCTTGTCGGCGAGCTCCTTCTTCGCCTCGACGAGGGTGACGGAAAAGCCTTTCTGGGCGAAGACGTGGGCGATGCCGTTGCCCATCGTGCCTCCGCCGACGACGCAGACGCGGGTGATGTCCATGGGCCGAGTCTATCAAATGGCTAGGCCTTTTGCCGCTCGTCCAGGGACCGGACGGCCCACGGGGAAGGCCGCCCCGTGAACTAGAATAAGCTCGATGAACACTATCCTTCTCACCGTCGCGATGGCGTTCGTTCCCCCCACCTTCGCCGGCGTCGTCGCCGCCCCGCGGCTGACCGGCGCCCTCGGCGGATTCGCCGGCGTCCCGACGCTCGGCGGCGCGGCCCCCGCCCTCGCCGCGCCGTCCTTATCCGCGCCCCTCTCGCTCGCCGCCCCGTCGCTGTCCGCGCCCGCGAAGGCGGAGACGCCCCGCCTGATGCTGCCGACCGCCGTCCCCGCCTTGCCCGCCATCCCCGCCTTGCCCTCTTTGGCGAACCTCCCGTCCGCCTCCGCCAAGGCCGAGCCGTCCTCGAAGTCCCTCGACGACTCCGCGGCCGAGGCCAAGGCCCTGTTCGACGGCGGCCGCGCCGCGGCGCCCGGCGAGGGCTGGACCCTCGACGCCTTCACGGGCGACGGCGGCGCGCCGATCCAGTACAAGTCGCGCGAAGGGACGGGCGGCGGCCGGGCCCGGGTGTACGCCGGCGGCCTCGCGCTCAACGAGAGCTTCGAGCCCCTGTTCGCCCGCGCCGAGAAGCCCGCCGGCAACGAGCTCTTCCTCTGGACGCGCGGCCACGCGCCCTCCGCCTGGCTCGCGACGAAGTCCCCGATCGACGCCGACGCCCGCGACCTCGCGCGCGCCGTGCTCATCGCGGCGAAGGACTCCCCCGGAGGCAAGGTCGAGCTCGCCCTGCACTCCTTCGGCACCCTCGTCTTCCAGCGCATGGTCCAGCTCCACGCGGAGCCCGCCGTCGCCGCCGCGCTCAAGGCCCTCTCCGGCTCGCGCGTGTTCCTCCTCCACGCGACGACGCACTTCGAGGGCAGCGAGAAGAAGGCCGGCCCCGATTTCGAGCGCATGAGCCAGGCCACCCGCGCCGTCGTCGACTGGCTCAACGCCGGCGACGCCACCGCCGAGCTGTGGGAGGCGACGGCCCGGATGAACCCGTTCCTCGCGCCCGCGATCGCCGCCTGGCTCGAGACCTGGAGCTTCCAGCGCGGCCAGGTCATCGCGCTGGCCTCGAAGGACGCCGCCGGCATGATGCTGGCCGACCTCAAGGAGCCGTGGGACAAGGCCGAGCTCGTCCACGCCGACGGCGACAAGCTCCTGAACTGGGAGAGCGCCAAGGTCCTCTTCGAGCGCCTCGGCATCGAGGCCCCCAAGGACGCGCCGCCGTCCGGCACCGTGCTGAAGGAAAAAACCGGACGCTTCCGCGCCCGCATCGTCTCCGGCGACCACTACTTCCCGCTCAAGAAGCGCGACGAGCTGGCGAAGCTCCTCAAGCCGTGAGCCTCCCCCGCGCCTACGCCTTCCGCGTCGACCTCCCCCGCGAGCCCGGGATCGTCGAGGCCGAGCTCGCGGACCTGACCACCACCGGCAAGACGCTCACGGAGGACGCTCTCCACATCGCGCCTCCCAAGGCCTTATGGACGAAGGTGACCAAGGCGGTGCCCGGCACCTTGGTGACCGGGACGCTCGCGCCCGAGAACCGCGCGCGCTTCCTCCTGCGCGTGCCCCGCGACTGGAACGGGCGCCTCGTCGTCGCCGCCGCCTCGGGCATCACCGACGATAGCACCTACGACCTGTACTTCTCCGACTTCCTCCTCTCCAAGGGCTACGCCTTCGCCGCGACCGACAAGGGCGTGCGCCGCGCCCTGATCGACGGCGACACCGTGGTCATGCCGATGACGCCGGAGAGCTCGGTGCGGCGCTGGGCCTCGCGCCTGGAGACCTTGGCGGAAACGGCGAGAGAGCTCATCCTTCGCCGACACGGCTCGTCGCCCGAGCGCGTCTACGCGGTCGGGCTCTCCAACGGCGGCTTCCTCGCGCGCCGCGCCGCCGAGATGGGGTTCGTGGACGGCGCCGTGGACATCTCGGGCGTGATGTGGCGGGCCGACAAGGGCAACCTCATGCGCGAGCTCCCGGCGCTGCTGCGCGCCGTGGCGAAGGACCCCTGGGACCAGGACGCCGTCGCCCGCGCCGGCTTTCCGCGTGTGGACGCGAAGTGGAAGCCGCTGTGCGACCTGTACAAGCTCGTGTACTGGGAGTCGTCGCTCGGCATCTTCATCAGCGACCTCGATCCCTCGTACGCGGGCGCCGTCGCCGATTACGACCTCGACTCCCGCCCCGCCGCCCTGGCCGCCATCCGCGAGTTCGAGAACACCGGCGACCTGAAGGCCCCGCTGATCTCCATCGCCGGCCGCCGCGACTACCTGATCCCCTGCGCGGGCCACGCCGAGGCCTATCGCGACCTCGTGCGCTCGAAAGGGAAGGCGGAGTTGCACCGCCTCGTCTTCGAGGACGACGCCGCGCACATCGACACCAACGCGGACATGTTCCCCTTCGTCACGCCCCTCATGCCCCGCGCCCACGCCGCCTTCGACGAGCTCGTCGCCTGGGTCGAGAAGAAGACCGCCCAGCCGGCCTAGCGCCTCACTGGTGCCAGGCCTACCGATGTTTGCGTTGGGTTTAGATCGGGCTCTGTCTTACTGGGCGGTCCAGCCACCATCCACGGTCAGCGCCGCACCTCGCATCTGGGACGCCGCGTCGGAGCACAGGAACACGACCATTCCGCCGATCTGATCCGGGGTGGCGAACTCGTGGGACGGTTGCTTCTCGGCCAGCAGCTTCGTCTTCGCCTCGGCCTCGGTCATGCGGTCGCGCGCCGCGAGCGCGTCGATCTGCTTCTGAACCAGCGGCGTCAGCACCCAGCCGGGGCAGATCGCGTTGCAGGTCACTCCGGTCGGCGCCGTCTCCAGGGCGACCGTCTTGGTCAGGCCGATGAGGCCGTGCTTGGCGGCGACGTAGGCGGCCTTGTGCACCGACGCGACGAGGCCGTGCGCCGAGGCGATGTTGACGATGCGCCCCCAGCCGCGCTTCTTCATCCCCGGCAGGGCCGCGCGGATGGTGTGGAAGCTCGAGGACAGGTTGATCGCGATGATGGCGTCCCACTTGTCCGCCTGGAACTCCTCGACCGGGGCCAGGTGCTGGATGCCGGCGTTGTTGACGAGGATGTCGACCTTGCCCAAGGTCCGCTCGGCCGCCATGATCATCGCGGCGACCTCCGCCGGCTTGCTCATGTCGGCGTCCTGATAGGCCGCGGGCGCCCCGGACAGACGCTCGAGCGAGAGGCGGATGGCCTCGATCTCCTTCGTGTCGCCGAAGCCGTTGATCATCACCGACGCGCCCTGCTGCGCTAGCGCCTTGGCCACGCCAAGGCCGATTCCGCTCGTCGAACCCGTCACCACCGCCGTTTTGCCCTTTAACATGGGCGTATTGTATATCAGATGGCGCACTTCATGACGCCAGACCTAGCGGCGTTGAGAATACCGGGTCACCGAGCTGGGCGAAAGGTGCAGCCACCCTGCCACAGCGCTCAAAGTGTGACCCCGCGTGATGGCCTCCTTCGTCAGCCGGGAGCGAACGGAGGTCAACAGCGGACGACGCGCAGAGGAACGCAGTTCACCGAGCGAAACGCCGAATTCCAGGCTTATTCTTTGTCCAAGCTCCTCCAATTCTTCTTTGGACCCGGCGAGAGATCTCTTCAGATCCAGGATTTCCTCTTCCGACGGCGCCAGCCATGGATCGAAATCCGTGATGGCGTCATCCTCGCCTGGGTCGGGCTGGAGCCGCGCGCTCGACCAGGGCCAATCTCTGACTTTCTTGACGAGGCCGGCGCGAACCGGGTTCTGATGGATATATCGGATCAGAGCCGCGAGATATGCCTCATCGGCGCAAATGATGGCCCGGTGCCGAGCCTGAAATAGATGGCCCTCGCGGTCGAGGCGCCTATTGAATCCGCACGCATACCCGGTGAGGAATCTGTGCATGATCGACGATAGCAGGGTGTTTCCCACCTGGAGCGCCAAATGGAAATGGTTGCTCATCAGGCAGTAGGCCAGGACTCGAGCCTCGGATTGACGCACGATGCACTCAAGAGATTCGAGAAATCGAACTCGGTCCTGGTCGTCCGCGTAGATGGCGCGCCCATCCACGCCTCGCGCCATCACGTGGTACACTGCGCCGGAATAGTGGATTCTTGCTCGTCGTCCCATATATAACAGACGATTTCCCCCCCAAAAAAGTTGCATCTCCCTATCGGCAGATCTGGCACCAACGCAATTATCGGCAGGCCTGGCACCAACGCAAACAACGGTAGGCCTGGCACCAATTTTCTATAATGGGCCATGGCCAAAAAAGTCAAGGCGGACGCGTCCCGGCAGCCGTTCCAGTACCCCCTCAAGCGGGAGTTCAAGGAACCGGACTGGACGCGCCTGCCGGGCTATAAGGGCGTCACGAAGGAGCAGTGGGAGTCGGCGCTGTGGCAGCGCCAGCACTCGGCCAAGAACCTCAAGGACCTCAAGGACGCGTTCGGCCCCTTCCTGAGCGACGAGCTCGCCGAGGAGATCGTCAAGGACCAGAGCGAGAAGGCGACGATGTCGCTCCTCATCCCGCCCCAGATGCTCAACACGATGAACGAGAAGGATCTCAAGAACGATCCCGTCCGCCGCTACATGATCCCGATCGTCTCCGACCGCCACCCGGAGTGGCCGAACCACCCCAAGGCGAGCCGCGACAGCCTGCACGAGTCCGAGATGTGGGCCAGCGAGGGCCTGACGCACCGCTACCCGACCAAGGTGCTGGCGGAGATGATCGCCACCTGCCCTCAGTACTGCGGCCACTGCACGCGCATGGACCTCGTGGGCAACTCCGTGCCGCAGGTGACCAAGCACAAGTTCGAGGGACAGCCCAAGGACCGCTACGCCGCGATGCTCGACTACCTGCGCAAGACGCCGTCGGTGCGCGACGTGGTCGTCTCCGGCGGCGACGTGGCCAACGTGCCGATCGCCCAGCTCGAGGCGTTCCTGATGGAGCTGATGGACATCCCCAACATCAAGGACATCCGCCTCGCGACGAAGGGCCTGCAGGGCCTGCCCCAGCACTTCCTCCAGGACGACGTGCTCAAGGCGCTCGAGCGAATCTCCAAGCGCGCCTGGGCGCGGGGCATCGACATCGCCGTGCACACGCACGTCAACCACGCCCAGCAGGTGACCCCGCTCGTCGGCAAGGCCGTGCGCAAGCTGCTCGAGATGGGATTCCGCGACGTGCGCAACCAGGGCGTCCTGCTGCGCGGCGTGAACACCACCCGCCAGGACCTGCTCGAGCTGTGCTTCATGCTGCTCGACCACGCGAAGATCATGCCGTACTACTTCTACATGGCCGACATGATCCCCAACTCCGAGCACTGGCGCCTGTCCATCGCCGAGGGAATGAAGCTCCAGCACGACATCATGGGCTACCTGCCCGGCTTCGCGACTCCGCGCGTGACCGTGGACGTGCCGTACGTCGGCAAGCGCTGGATCCACCAGCTCGCCGATTACGACAAGGTCAAGGGCATCTCCTACTGGACCAAGGGCTACCGCACCGGCATCGAGGCCGACGACGAGGACGCGCTGACGCGCCGCTACGAGTACCTCGACCCCGTGTACACCTTGCCCGCCGAGGGCCAGGAGTACTGGCGCAAGGAAGCCGCGGCCCTAGCGCGCTGAGCCGAAGTAGAACCTCACGCCGATCCCTCCGTCGGCGTCCACCCCGCCCGTCGGCGTCATGCGGAAGACCGGGCCGGCCTCGGCGAAGAACTCGATCGGCTGGCGCGTGATGCGCCAGGTCAAGCCCGCGATGGTGCGCACGCCGAACTCCGCGTCGCGGCGGGTCTCCAGGCGCGGGCCGGCGCCGACGTAGACGCCGAGCTTGCCTTCCTCGGGCTGGGGCAGGAGGTTCCACATGTGGTACAGGACGTCGCCCCACATCACGGTGTCGCCGCTGAAGCCGACGCCGACGTCGAGCGCGATGTCCCGGTCGAGCCACAGCTTGGCCGTGCCGCCGATCGGGTCGCCCGCGATGATGCCGATCCCCACCTCTTTGACGGGAGTCTCCGCCGCGGCCCCGGAGGCCGCGGTCGCGAGCGCCAGCGCGATCAAGATGTTCTTCATAATCCCCCCTGATTTGCGACAACGGATTATAGCCCCTGTTGCCGGAGCGCGACCATCAAATCATCCCTAAATCACGCCGCGTCCTCTTGTTCGGCGCGACGGCCGGAGGTACACTGAGCCGTGATGAACGAACTCCAGCCGCTGCTCCTGACGGTGGCCGCCTTGCTCGCGACCGTGCTCGCGTCGCGCGTCATCGTGCGCCGGCAGGTGCGGCGCCTCGCGGACTGGCTGAGGCTCTCCCGCACCGGAGAGCCGCCCCCCCCGCCCCCCACGCGCGCCGGAGCGTTGATGAACCCCTTGATCCGGGAGGCCGAGGCGCTGGCCAAGGACCTGGCCAAGGCGCAGGAGAGCGCGGTCCAGGAGGCGCGCCTGAGGTCGCAGGCCGACGCGCTCTGGACGGCGGAGCGCCTGCGCGGGCACGTCCACGCGAAGCTCGCCGGCCGGCCCCTGGTCGTCGTGGCCAACCGGGAGCCTTACCGCCACGCCCATAGCGGGTCGAAGATCGAGGTCGTGATGCCCGCGAGCGGCCTGGTGACGGGCCTCGAGCCGCTGCTGCGCGCCTGCGGCGGGACCTGGATCGCCCACGGCGACGGGGACGCCGACCGCGAGACCTCGGACGAGAACGGCCGGCTGAAGGTGCCCCCGGAGAACCCTCAGTACGCGCTGCGCCGCGTGTGGCTCAGCGACGAGGAGGACAAGGGCTTCTACTCCGGTTTTTCCAACGAGGGCCTCTGGCCGCTGTGCCACATCGCGCACACCCGCCCGGTGTTCCGCCCCGACGATTGGGCGCGCTACCGCGAGGTCAACGCCAAGTTCGCCGAGGCCGTGTTCGAGGAGATCGAGGGGCAGACCGAGCCGTGCGTGCTCGTGCAGGACTATCACTTCACCTTGCTCCCGAGCCTGATCAAGGAGCGCCGTCCGGACGCGCGCGTCGCGCTGTTCTGGCACATCCCCTGGCCCAACCCCGAGGCCTTCGCCATCTGCCCATGGCAGAAGGAGCTCCTCCACGGGCTCCTGGGCGCGGACCTCATCGGCTTCCACACGCAGGACCACTGCAACAACTTCCTCGACACCGTGGACCGCGTGCTCGAATCGCGTGTCGACCGCGCCCGGTTCGCGGTCAAGCGCGCCGGGCACGAGACTTTGGTCAAGCCCTTCCCCATCAGCGTCGCCTTCCCGGAGACCCCGGCGCGGGAGCCGGCGGCCGCGGCCCGCGCCGCGCGGGAGAAGGTCCTGCGCGCGGCCGGACGGGAGGACGAGTTCATCGCGGTCGGCGTCGACCGGCTCGACTACACCAAGGGCATCCTGGAGCGCTTCCGCGGGGTGGAGCGGATGCTCGACCTCTATCCCGAGTACCAGGGGCGCGTCGTCCTCTTCCAGATAGGCGCGCCGAGCCGCATGGCGCTCGCGGGCTACCGGGACTTCGGGGAGGCCGTCGCGGCGGAGGCCGCCCGCATCAACGCGCGCTTCAAGGGGCCGCCGCCGATCGTCGTGCTCTCGCGCCACCATAGCCATGACGAGCTCAAGCCGTACTACCTGGCCGCGGACGCCTGCCTGGTGACGTCGCTCCACGACGGGATGAACCTCGTGGCCAAGGAGTTCGTCGCCGCGCGCGAGGACGAGCGCGGCGTCCTGATCCTGAGCCGCTTCGCCGGCGCCGCGCGGGCGCTGCGCGACGCCCTGATCGTCAATCCCTACGACGCCGACGCCGTCGCGGAGGCGCTGCGGACGGCGCTCGCGATGAAGCCCGACGCGCAGTCCCTGCGCATGGTCCGGCTGCGCCGCGAGGTGAGGGAGAACAACATCTACCGCTGGTCGGCCAACCTCATCACCGAGCTGGCCGCCGTGCGCCTCCCGGCGGGCGTTTGAAAGCGCTATCATGAGGCGTGCGCCGCGAACTTGCCCTCGTCGTTTGCCTGTTTTCGAGCGCCTGCGCCGGCGGCGCCGAATGGCGCCGTGACCAGGACCTGGGCGGCCGCGCCCTGAGCCGCGGGCGGCTGTCGGAGGCCGAGCCCGCGCTGAACGCGGCGCTCTCCCGAGCCGAGGCCTTCGGCCCGGAGGACCCGCGCCTGGCCGCCTCGCTCAACTCGCTCGGCGACCTGCGCATGGCCCAGGGCGCGCCGGCCAAGGCCGAGAAGCTGTACCGCCGCGCGCTGGCGATCATGGAGAAGCGCTACGGCCCGGACGCGCCGGAGACCGCGGCCGCGGTGGCCTATCTCGCCGACGCTTGCGCGGCCTCCGGCAAGGACGTCGACGCGGCGAGGCTCCTCTCGCGGGCCCTGGCGAGCGCCGAGAAGGACCCCAAGCGCCACGCCGAGGCCGCCGCGCGGCTCACCGAGCTCGCCGGCCTCCAGCGCGCCCGCGGACGCGACGACGAGGCGGCCGCGGCGTACCGGCGCGCGCTCGCGGTCACGGAGGCGGCGCTCGGCCCGGAGAACCGCTTCACGGCGGACCGCCTCACGGACCTGGCCCTCTTCCATCACGCGCGGGGAGACTACGCCGAGGCCGACGGGTACTACCAGCGCGCGCTGGCGGTGAAGGAGAAGGTGCTCGGCCCGGGCCATCCGGAGACGGAGGCGGCCCTGAACGACCTCGCCCTGTTCCTCGAGGCGCAGGACAAGCTCGACGAGGCCGAGTCGTTCTACGCCCGCGCCCTCGCCCAGCTCGAGCGGGCGCACGGGAAAGGGAGCCCCCGCCTCGCCGCGACGCTCGGCCACTACGCGCATCTGCTCCGGCGGCGCGGCCGGACCGCGCAGGCCGCGGCGCTCGAGGCGCGGGCGCGCGCGCTGCTGCCCCGCCCCAAGGCGCGGCCGTGAAGACCCCGAACCTGCGCACCCAGCTCGTCCTCGCCTCGGGGCTGGTCTGGGTGTACTCCCTCGGCGTCGGCGCCTCGTACTGGCGCCAGAGCCGGGCCCACGGGCGGCTCGAGGCGGCCTTCCATCAGGGGCTCGCGGTGCTCTCCTCGCTCCCTCGCCTGCGCGACGAGCTGCGCCGGGTCGACCAGAGCGGGGACCAGTACCTGCTCTCCGGCCAGCCCGCGTGGCTCGAACGCCGCGAGGAATCCCTCGACCGCGTGCGGGAGGCCCTGCGCGAGCTCGAGGAATCCTCCGCCGACCCCCGCGACCGCGCCACGATCGCCGAGGCGGACCGGCGCCTGACCGCCTACCTCGCGGAGCGCAGCCCCTGGATCTCCCGCCGCCGCGCCGGCCGCCTCTCGCCCGCCGACGCCTCGCGGGCGACGCGGCGCGCCCGGGAGCTCGACGCCGTCGCCGAGCCGCTCAACGAGCTCAAGAACGTCAATGTCGCCGACCTCCGGGCCCGGCGCCTCGAGACGGAGGAGGCCTCCCGCTCCGCCCTGCGCCTCATCCTCCTCGCCGGCGCGGCCGCCGCGGCCTTCGTGGCGGTGATGCTCTCGCGCGCCTTGATCGGGCCCGTGGCGACGCTGCGGGAGAACGCCCGCGGGTGGACCCTCGGGAAACCCTGGGACTTCCCCCCGCCGCGCGGCGCCGGCCCCGAGGTCTCCGACCTCCACGAGACGATGGGCGAGATGGCCAAGCGCCTCAACGCGCAGTTCGAGCGGGAGGCCGAGCTCGGCAAGCTGAAAGGCAGCCTCGTCTCGATGGCCAGCCACGAGTTCAACAACGCGCTGAGCGTGCTCGGGACCACGGTCAACCTCCTCAAGCAGACCGAGGCGTCGAAGCCCGAGGGACGGCGCGCCGATTATTACCTGATCGTGGAGACCAACCTGAGGTCCCTGTCGCTGGCCACGCGCAACCTCCTCGACCTCGGCCTGCTCGAGTCGGGCCGCTTCGCGGTACGCCCTCACCGCGCGGACCTCGGCCTGGTGCTGTCGGCCGCCGCCAAGGCGCTGCAGCCTCTCCACGAGCGCAAAGGGCTGCGCTTCACGCTCGACATACCCGCGGGAACGCCCGCCGCCAAGGCCGACCCCGAGGCCCTGGTGATGGTCGCGACGAACCTCGTCGGCAACGCCGTCAAGTACGCGCCCGAGGGCGGGCGGGTCGACGCGGGCGTGTCGGTCGAGGCGGACGGGCGCCTGCGGGTCTACGTCGCCGACGACGGCATCGGCATCGCCCCGGAGGACCGGGAGGCGATCCTGACCGGCCACCGCACCGAGCAGGGGCGCCAGACGGCTCCCGGCTTCGGCGTGGGGCTCGTGCTCGTCAAGAAGATCCTCGACGCGCACGGGACCAGGCTCGAGATCGAGGGCGCGCCGGGAAAGGGCTCGCGCTTCTCCTTCACCTTGCCTCCCTGGACCGACGCCGGCGAAGACCTGTTCACCTGAGGGAGGCGGAGCCGGACAGCGCCTCCGCGATCGCCTCCAGCAGGTGACGCCGGTCGATCGTCTTGTTCAGGAAGCGCGTGCCGCCGGCCTTCAGGTGGCGGCGGTAGTCGGCGCCCGAGCTCGAGGCGGTCAGGAAGATGATCGGCGTGTCGGCGAAGTGCGGGTCCGCGCGCAGGTCCCGGCACAGCTCGAAGCCGCCCTGCTCGGGCATGTTGATGTCGAGCAGGATCAGGTCGGGGTCGATCGCCGCGACCTGCTTGACGGTCCACTCGCTGCCGTACAGCGCGGTCACGCGGTAGAGCTGGCTCAGGGAGCGCTCCATCGTCGTGAGGAAGTCGGACTCGTCGTCGATGACGATGATCTTCGGGCGGTCGTCGGGTTTCTTGTTCATCTCGGGGATAGGGTACCCCCGCGCGGCGCGGCAGGCCACCAAATTTCCGCCAAATTCCGGCGGGGCCGGCTAGGGCTCGAAGCGGTAGCCGAGGCCGGGCACGGCGACGATGCGCTCGCCGATCCGGGCCCCGATCTTGCGGCGCAGCGTGGAGACGTGCACCCCGATCGTGTGCGGATCGGAGTAATCCGCCGGATCGTAGCCCCAGACCGACTCTAAAAGGAACGGGACCGAGACCACGGTCCCCGCCTTGCGCAGCAGGACCGTCAGGAGGTCGAACTCCTTGCGCGTCAGGCGCACGCGCTTGCCCGAGACCGTGACCGTGCGCGCGAGCACGTCGAGGACGAGGCCGTGGGCCTTGAGGCGGTCGCCGAGCTCCTCGGGGGCCGCGTAGCGGCGCAGCACGGCCGCGACCTTGGCCAGCATCAGGGCCGGCGCCACGGGCTTGGGCAGGTAGTCGTCGGCGCCCTGCTCGAGGCCGTCGGCCTGGTCCGCCGAGCCCTTGTGCACGCCCGACATGAGGACGACCGGCACGCGCGCGGTCGCCTTGTCGGCGCGGAGCTTGGCGAGCAGGGACAGCCCGCCGCCGCCGGGCATGGAGACGTCCGACAGCACGAGGTCGGGGAGGTCCGCGACGGCGGCCGCGAACGCCTCGCGCCCGCCCGAGACGCGCTGGACCTCGTAGCCCTCCCCCGCGAGGACGTCGCCGTACACGCGGCGCATGTCGGCGTTGTCGTCCACGAGGAGGATCCGGCCTTTGGAGGGCATGCGCGTATTATACGGAGCGCTGACGCCGCTGACAATGCCCGCATTGTGACCGCCGGGCTCCGCCGTTAAACTGTGAGGGAAGGGAGGACGAATGAACGATCAGATCCTGGACCCCACCGCGCTCGCGATCCTGATGACGGCCGCCGTCGTCGCGACGGTCTTCACGGTCGTCCGCCTCCGCGCGCTGCTCGCCGAGAAGGAAGCCGCCCGGGCCGAGCTCGAGCGGCGGGTGTCGGCGCAGGGAGACGACCTCTGGACGGCCAACGCCCATCTGAGGGTGGCGGCGCTCGGCCGCCGCGAGGACGGCCGCCGCATCCAGCTCTACCGGCGCATCTTCGCGGAGCTCCCCGTCGGCCTCGCGGTCCTGCGCGTCGACGACCCGGGCGACCCCGAAGGCTGGCTCATCGTCGAGCTCAACCCCTCGGGACTGCGCCTGGCGGGCGCCGCGGCGGAGGACCCGGCGGGGACGCGCCTGCTCGACTTCGCGCCGGACCTCCGCGGCGGCGAGCTGACGCGGGCCTGCGCGGAGGCACTGCGCCTCGACCGCACCTTCGAGCTCCCGGACTTCTCCAGCGAGCGCGTCCCCGGCGCCCGTTTCGCGCTCAGCGTCTTCTCCCTCGGCGCGCCGTTCGTCGGCGTCGCCTTCGAGAACGTCACCGCGCGCAAGGCCGCCGAGGAGGCGCTGGCGCGCTCCAACGCCGACCTCTCCGAGTTCGCCTACGTCGCCTCGCACGACCTCCAGGCTCCGCTGCGCAAGATCGCGGCCTTCGCCGAGCAGCTCGGGCTGCGGCTCGCGACGCAGAGGGACCCGACGGCGCAGGACTACCTCGCGCGCATCCGGCGCTCGGTCGCCGGCCTGCAGGGCCTCATCGAGAGCCTGCTGGAGCTCGCGCGGGTCGACGCGAACACCGAGGAGCCGCGGGAGGTGAGCCTGGCCGGCGTCGCGGGCGAGGTGCTCGAGGACCTCAAGGAGACGATCGACGGCCTTCGCGCGAAGGTCGAGGTCGGAGACCTCCCCGCCGTCATGGGCGACCACGCCCAGCTCCGGCGGCTGCTGCACAACCTCTTGGGGAACGCCCTGAAGTTCACCTCGCCCGGCCGCGCGCCGCGGGTCCGCCTGCGCGGCGGCCAGCGCGAGGACGGCCTGTGCGAGCTCATCGTCGAGGACGACGGCGTGGGCTTCGACATGGAGTTCGCCGGCCGCCTCTTCCAGCCGTTCACGCGGCTGCACAGCCGCAAGGAATTCCAGGGCAGCGGCATGGGCCTGGCGATCTGCCGCAAGATCGCCGAGCGCCACGGGGGCGCCATCTCGGTGCAGAGCTCCCCCGGGCGCGGGACGCGCGTCACCGTCGCCTTCCCCGCGGTCCGCGAAAGGGCGCTCGTCTGAGGGAGGATGCCATGGATCAGAGAGTCAGCATCTTATTGATCGAAGACGACCCCGACTACACGATGCTGATCAACGTGTACGTCAACGAGGCCTGCGGCGACGCCGTGAAGTACCTCATCGAGAGCGCCGTCAGCCTGCAGAGCGGCCTGGACCTGCTGTCCCGCCAGGAGTACGACATCGTCCTGCTCGACCTGATGCTGCCCGACAGCCGCGGGCTCGACACGCTGGACCGGATCCGCGCCAAGGCGCCCAGCATGCCCGTCGTCGTGCTGACCAACCTCGACCACGACGACCTCGGCATCGAGGCGATCGCCCGCGGCGCCCAGGATTTCCTGTCCAAGAACAAGCTCGACGCCGGGCGGCTGCGCCACGCGATCGGGTTCGCCCTCGCGCGCGACCGCCTGTTCCTCCAGATGGAGCACCTCATCGAGGGGCTGCCCGACGGGATGCTCATCGTCGACCGCAGCCGCATGGTGCGCTACGCCAACGCCGCGGCCCTGGCCCTGTTCGGGCGCAAGCGGGACCAGCTCGTGGGGCGGCTGTTCGAGCACGCCCTCTCGCCCGAACGGGCCGTGGAGATCAAGCTCCCCGGCGCCCCCGGCGCGGAGCGCTCCGCCGAGATCCGCGCCGCCGAGATCGAATGGAAAGGCTACCCGGCCTGGGTCGCCACGGTCCGCGACGTCAGCGAGCTCAAGAAGCTCGAGCAGGTGCGCGCCGAGGTCAAGGAGAGGCGCCACACCGACGGCCTCAAGGACCAGCTCCTGAGCACCGTGGCCCACGAGCTGCGCACGCCGCTGAGCGTGGTCAAGGCCGTCATCGGGACCTTGCGCGACCACCTCGCCGGCCCGCTGACCCAGGACCAGGCCGACCTCGTGGGGACCGCCGACCGGCACATCGGCCGGCTCACCCGCCTGCTCAACAACTTCCTCGACCTCACGCGCCTCGAGTCGCGGCGCTCGCGCGTCAACCGCCAGCCGCTCGACCCCCTGGCGCTCATCGTCGAGGTGTGCGAGGGCGTGCGCCTGGCCCACCGCGGCCGCTCCGTGGTGCTGAGCGTCGAGCTCCCTAAGCGGCTGCCCGAGGTGAAGGTGGACGCGGACATGATCGCGCAGGTCCTGGGGAACCTCCTCGACAACGCCCTGCGCTACGCGCGCGGGCGCGTGACCGTGAGGGCCAGGGCGTCCGGGGACGAGGTCGAGGTCTCCGTCGTCGACGACGGCCCGGGCATCCCGACCGAGAAGCTCGCCCTGCTGTTCGACAAGTTCGTCCAGCTCGACCGCCCGAAGGGAGGCGAGGGCTACAAGGGGACGGGCCTCGGGCTCGCGATCTCGCGGGAGATCATGACGCTCAACGGCGGCCGCATCTGGGCCGACAACGCGCCAGGCCGCGGCGCCTGCTTCCGCTTCACGCTGCCTTTCGCGTCGAAGGCGGAGGCCGCCCCGGCGGAGGAGCTGACCCATGCCCAGCCCGGAGATTAAGACCAGGAAGGTGCTGATCGTCGACGACGAACGGGACCTCGTCGGCCCGCTGGCCTTGCGGCTCAGGTCCCTGGGCCGCTTCGAGGTGGCCGTCGCCTACGACGGCGCGGACGGCCTCGAGAAGGCGGCCGTGTTCCTTCCCGACGTCGCCCTCATCGACCTCTCCATGCCCAAGCTCGACGGCTGGGCCCTGTGCGCCCGCCTGCGCGAGGACCCGCGCACCCGGGGCATCAAGCTCGTCATCATGACCGCCTGGCTGTCGCCGGACCTGGGGCGTCACGCCCTGGCCGAGGGGGTCGCCGACCTCCTCATCAAGCCGTTCGAGGACGAGGACCTCCTGAGGGCCTTGTAAGTTCACTCGTTGTTTGGAGGCGCGCGCGGGCGCCGCGGGCTACGCTATGGACGAGATGCCGCGTATATTGAGCGTCGAGGACGACCCCGACTTCCAGCATCTGATCTCGATCGCGCTGCGCAACCAGGGCTTCGAGGTCCATTACGCCTTCACGGGCCCCGAGGGCGTCGAGAAGGCCCTGTCGCTGAACCCCGACCTGATCCTCCTCGACATGATGCTCCCGGGCTTCAGCGGGACGGAGGTCGTCAAGCGGCTCGCGAAGAACAAGGCGACGAGCGACATCCCGGTCGTCGTGCTCACCGCCTACCCCACCGACGCCAATTTCTTCGAGAGCCAGATCAAGGCGCTGGGCGCGGTGGATTATCTGCGCAAGCCCGTGAACATGGAGGAGCTCGTCAAGGTCATGCGGCGCCTGCTGTCCGCGCGCAAGGCCAAACCGCCGTTCGCGGTCTGGAAGCGCGGCGTCTTCCGGATCATGCCCGAGTCGAGATCCGTCTGGATCGGCGGGACCTTGGTCGCCAACCTCGCGCCGAAGCGCTTCGAACTGCTCTTCCATCTCCTGCAGTGCGACGGCCCCGTCCCCTGGGAGGAGCTCCTGCGCAACATCTGGGGACGGGACGGGACGAAGAACGACCTCGAGAAGGCGGTCCAGCGCCTGCGCGCCGACCTCGGCGCCGAAGGCTACCGTCTGGCCACGACGCGCGACGGCTATCGCCTGTCGGTCTGAAAATCGGTAATATGAACCGATGCCCCTGACCTTCAAGCCTTACGGCGGACTCGACGGCCTGCTGGTCGTCGAGGGCCCCTTCTTCCCCGACGAGCGCGGGTACTTCTTCGAGGCCTTCCGCGCCGACGAGTGGGCCAAGGCGGGCCTTCCGCCGCTGGTGCAGGACAACCTGTCGCGTTCGAAGAAAGGCGTCGTGCGGGGCCTCCATTATCAGGTCCCCCCGCAGGCCATCGGCAAGCTCGTGCGCTGCGCCCGGGGACGGATCTTCGACGCGGTCGTCGACCTGCGCCGCGCGTCGCCCACCTACGGGAAGTCGGCCTCCATCGAGCTCGACGACGCCGGGAACCGCATGTTCTGGGTGCCCGCCGGCTTCGCCCACGGCTTCTGCGCCCTCTCGGAGAGCGCGGACGTGACCTACAAGGTCACCGGCTACTGGAGCAAGGCCGTCGACGCGGGCATCCGCTGGAACGACCCCGCGCTCGGCATCCAGTGGCCCGTCTCCGCGGCCGAGGCCCTCGTGACCGCCAAGGACGCGGCCCTGCCCCTGCTCGCCGACGCCGCCAGCCCCTTCTAGTGTCCATCGTCCCGACCTTGCTCATCGAGCAGGTCCGCCAGGCGGCGCCCTTCCTGTTCGCGGGCCCCGAGCCCGACGGCCCCTCCCGCCGCTACCTCCGCGTCCTGCGCGCCTACGACGGGCGGGAGCTCAACGCCCTGGAGTACTACGAGCTGTGCCTGTGCGCGCACTGGGCCACGGCGGGCAGCTTCGTGCCCACCGACGTCGACAACGGCATCCGCTGGAAGCATTGGCAGGACGTCCAGCCCGGCCTCGTCGAGGAGCAGGCGAAGCTCGTGCTCGAGTCGCTGACCTGGGACTACGCGCCGGTCACGGCCAAGATCACCGGCGAGGGCGAGCGGCGCCTCTCGACGCACGAGGGCACCTGGTTCTCCGTCGCCGTCGGCGCCTACGCCGCCTGCCTCGAGGCGCGCCCCGCCCTGGCGACCATCGTGCTCGACGCGATGCGGACCGAGGCGGAACGGGAGGACAAGGCCTACGCCGCGAGCGCCGGGCCGCTCGACCTGCTCAAGTCCTCCGCTTTGATCGCCCACAACTTCGGCGACCTCGACCGCGTCGTCGACCAGTGGGAGCTCAAGCCGGGCGACCCCCTGCGCGTCTCGCTCTACGACGCCGCCAAGCCCGGCTCGCCCTTGTTCGGCGGCGCCCTCGGCCGCGCGGGGCTCATCCACCAGAAGCACATGGGCGCCGACAACCACCGCCACTACCCGTTGCGCGCCGCCAAGGGCCTGCGCAAGTCCGGCGACCTCCTGCTCCCGGTCGGGCCGTTCTTCGACGACTGGGGCCGCCGCGTCGGCCGCCACCCGTCGCTGACGCCCGACGAGGTCGCCGAGGCCGTGCGCGCGCTCACCGACGGATGGACGCGCATGCACGAGCCCGCCGGCTACGCGCGCGCTCTGGCGGGCCTGCTCGAGGTGTTCCCCGGCGGCCGCCGCGCGCTGGGCAAGCTCCTCCCCGCAAAGGACCAGCGCATGCTGGAGGCAGGTCCGCTGAAAGCCGCGATGGACGTTCCGCAGGTCCGCTTCGAAGCTCAGTGGGCCAACAAGGTCGCCAAGGGCCGCTCCGCGGCGGCATGAAAGTCCTCACGCTCGGGGGCACGCAGTTCATCGGCCGGCACATCGTCGACGCATTGCTCGCGGACGGACATTCCGTGAGCGTCCTGGCGCGCGGCAAGACGCCCGACGCCCTCCCCCCTCAGGTCGAGCGCCTGAGAGGAGACCGAGACGAGGGCGCGGCGGGCCTGGGAGCGCTGAACGGACGCGCCTGGGACGCCTGCGTCGACGTCAGCGGTTATACGCCGCGTCAGGTGCGGCCCAGCGCCGAGGCTCTGCGCGGGATCGTCAGCCGCTATCTGTTCATCAGCACGGGAAGCGTCTACGGCGACGCGAAGCAGCGGCCCGTGACCGAGACGAACTCCACGATGACGCCCGCGGCCGAGGATGTCACGGTGATCGACGGCGAAACCTACGGCCCCCTCAAGGTGACCTGCGAGCGCATCGTCCGGGACATCTACGGGGACAAGGCGACCATACTGAGGCCGCAGATCGTGGCGGGGCCGCACGACCCCAGCGGCCGCTTCACCTACTGGACCAAGCGGGCGACGCTCGGCGGGACGATGCTCGCCCCCGGCGACGGGACCGACCATGTCCAGGTCATCGACGGGCGCGACCTGGCGCGCTTCGCGCGCAAGGCCCTCGAGGAAGGCATCGCGGGCACCTTCAACATGGCCGGCCACCGCGTCACCTGGAAGGGATTCATCGCGGCGCTCGGAGCGAAGGACCCCGTGTGGGTGCCCAAGGAGGTGCTCGAAGGCGTCGACTCCTCCGAACTGCCCTTATTCCGTCCGGAGAACGGGACTTACGCCGGCTTGATGGATGTCAGCAACGCGAAGGCCGTCGCGGCCGGGCTGAGGCTCACCGACCTCGAGGTCACCGTCAAGGACACACGTGCCTGGCTCGCCGGCGTGGACTGTCCACTCGCATTATCCCCCGGGCGCGAAGCGGAGCTGGTCAGGAAATCGCGTCGCTGACCGTGACTATCCACACGATTCACAGGCGAACTCCTTAAAACTGTTGTTGACAACAGTTTTCGATCGGCTCGAGGCTGATCACTCGTAGTGAAGCGCCTCGACGGGGTCGAAGCGAGAGGCCTTCCAGGCCGGATACAGAGCGAACAGGAAGCCGGTGCCGAGGGCGATGAGCAAGGCCCCGCCGACATGGAGCAGGCTGATCTCGAGCATGCGGTCCTCCTTCGGCGCGAGGTACCAGATGCCGAAGATGCCCAGGCCCGTGCCGCCCAGGCCGCCGATGACGCCCAGCATCATCGCCTCGACGACGAACTGCCAGACGATGTCGGCGCGCGTGGCGCCGAGCGCGCGGCGTATGCCGATCTCGCGCACGCGCGAGAAGATGGTCGCGAGCGTCACGTTCATGATGCCGATGCCCGAGGCGAGGATGGCGACGATGCCGATGATCATGATGGAGACGACGAACTCCCGCATCTGGCTCAAGGCGCTCTGCATGATCTCGCGGTAATCCTTGACCTCGAAATCCGGCTCCCCCCGGTGGCGGGCCAGAAGCAGGACCTTGATGCGGCGGATGTAGGCGGTGGCCGTCGCGGCGTCGCCGGTGTCCACGCTGATGGACTCGATGACCTCGGGGTTGCGCTGGTAGCGCGGGATCAGGAAGCGCTGATAGGCGGTCGCGGGGACGAGGACGACGCCCTGGCCGCCCCAGGAGCGGCCGAACCATCTAGGGTCCTTGTCGCGGGGCGGCTCCTTGACGACGCCGACCACCGTGAAGAGGTGCTCTCCGAGGAGGATGCGGCGGCCGAGAGGGTCGCGGCGGGAGATGTGCTTGGTCAGGGCCTGCTCCGGCCAGTACTTCGCCCAGAAGGGCTTCTTGATCCAGCCGCCGGTCTGGACGAGCACCGCCACGCGGGCGGCGGCGGCCACGTCCCGCTCGTTGATGAGGCGGCCGCGCAGGGAGTACACCCAGTCGCGCTTCCCCCATTCCGGGGTGATCCCGCGGGCGCGGATGCCGTCGTTCGTGAAGTCGTCGAGGCGCATGCGCGTGCCGTAGCTCGTGATCACCGGCGAGACCATGAACAGCTCGGGGTACTGGCGGCGGATCTCGAGGGCGTCACCGTAGGTGAGCCCCGGGGAGAGCCCCTTGGACTTGTAGTTGTTCTTCTGGGTGACCTCGATGCGGCCGGGGCCGGCGAGGCGCAGGGCGTCGTTGTAGCGCTTCATCATGCCCGCGGTCTGGGAGAAGGTGAAGAGCATGGCCGCGATGCCGATGGCCAGCGACAGGCTCGTCATCGCGGAGCGCGTCTTGTGGGCGCGGATCTCGACGAGCGCGGAGCGTCCCAGCTCGGAGATCTTCATTCGGCCTTGAGCGCCTCGACTGGGTCGAGCCGGGAGGCCCGGTAGGCGGGGATGAAGGCGAAGGCGGCGCTGACCAGCGAGGCCAGCCCGATGCCCGCCGCGCACTGGAGCCAGGTGATCTGGGCGATGTCGCGCGAGCCGCCGAGGCCGGAGAGCCACCTCACGCCGCCCAGCCCCAGGCCGACGCCCGCGACGCCGCCGGCCGCGCCCAGCATCGCCGCCTCGAAGAGGAACTGGGCGAGGATGTCCGCGCGGGAGGCGCCGATGGCGCGGCGCACGCCGATCTCCCGCACGCGCGCGAAGATGGTGGCCAAGGTCACGTTCATGATGCCGATGCCGCCGGCGAGCAAAGCCACGACTCCGAGAGCGAGGCCGGCCTTCACGTACTTGCGCATCTCCTCCATCTTGTTCTCGATCTCCTCGCGGTCGTCCTTGACCTCGAAGTCCTCCTCGCCGCGGTGCCGGCGCTTGAGGATGGCCTCGATCTGGCGCCGACGGGAGGCGAGGGTCTTGACGTCGCCCGTGTCGACGCGGATCTCGTCCACCGAGTCCGGGCCGCCGCCCCCCATGGAGAGATGCTGCTGGAAGGCGGTGAGCGGCACGATCGCGTTGGGGGTGTTCCAGCTCTCCCAGCGCGGGTCCAGGTCGCGCGGCGGCGGGGACAGCACGCCGACGACGGTGAACACCGCGTCCTCGAGGCGCACCTGCTGCCCGAGGAGGTCGCGGCGCTTGGCGAAGCCCTCGTAAGGGTCTTCCTGGTCCCAGAACTTGGCCCAGAAGGGCTTCTTGAACCAGCCGGCGGGCTCGACCATGACCGCGACGCGGGAGCGCTGCGCGACGTCCCAGTCGTTGATGAAGCGGCCGCGCAGCTTGAACACCCAGTCCCGGCGGCGGAACTCCGGGATGGAGCCGTCGACCTTGACCCCGCTGATCGAGGTCTTGCCGTGCACGAGCCGCAGCCAGTTGCTGGAGACCGGCGCGACCATGTACAGGTCGGGCAGCTCGCGGCGCAGGGCCTGGGCGTCGCCGTAGGTGAGGCCCTGAGAAAGCCCTTTCGACACGTAGTTGCGCTTCTTCTCGATCGTCAGCCGTCCCGGCCCCATCAGCTCCAGGTTCTTCTCCAGGGCCTCCTTCATGCCCTGGGTCTGGGCCATGGTGTAGAGCAAGGAGGCGACGCCGACGGAGACGGCCGCGAAGGAGAGCGCGGAGCGGAACTTGTTGGCGTATATCTCGCGCGCGCCGGCCCGTACGGCCTCGCCCGCGTTCACGCCAGCGCGCCGTCCTTGATGCGGATGACGCGGCCGGCGGCGGCGCCGATGGCGGGGTCGTGGGTGACGAGGACGACGGTCATGCCCTCGGCGTTGAGCTCCTTGAAGAGGGCCAGGATCTCGACGGAGGACTTCGAGTCCAGGTTGCCCGTGGGCTCGTCGGCGAGCAGGAGGGCGGGCTTGTTGGCCAGGGCGCGCGCGATGCCGACGCGCTGGCGCTCGCCGCCGGAGAGCTGGAGCGGGGTGTTCTCCGCCTTGCGGCCGAGGCCGACGCGCGTGAGCAGCTCCTTGGCGCGGGCGCGGCGCTCCTCGACCCCCTGGCCGGCGTAGGCCATGGGCAAGGCGACGTTCTCGAGGGCCGACAGACGCGGCAGCAGATTGAAGGCCTGGAAGACGAAGCCGATGCGGGCGCGGCGCAGGCCGGTGATCTCGGCGTCGCTCAGGCGCGCGGTCTCGGCGCCTTCGAGAAGATATTTGCCGCCGGTGGGGCGGTCGAGGAGGCCGAGTATGTTGAGGAGAGTGGACTTGCCGCACCCGGACGGGCCCATGATGGCGGTGAACTCGCCTTGGGAAACGGAGAAAGTGACTCCTTTGAGCGCCTGATATCCGCCCTGGTAGACCCGAGTCAGACCGTCGACGGTGATCGAGTTCACGACTTGGGCTTGTCGTCCGGCTTCTCGGTGAGGAGCTTGTCGCCTTCCTTGACGCCCTCGAGGACCTCGACGTCCATCTCCGAGCGCAGGCCGAGCTTGAGCGGGGTCTTCTTCGGCTTGCCCTCGGCGGCGGCGACATAGCCGAACTCCTTGCCGCCTTCCTCGAAGACGCCGGACAGCGCGAGCTTGAGGACCTTCTTGCGCGAGTCGAGCAGGCCGTCGACGCGGGCGGTCATGCCGGGCTTCAGCCGCGCGTCGCTCTTGAGCAAGGTCACCTCGACCTTGAAGTTCTTGAGGTTGTTGTTGTCCTTCTCCGCCTGCGGCGAGACCAAGGTGACCTTGGACGGGAAGTCCTGGCCGGGAAGGGCGTCCACGGTGACCTTCACGTCCATGCCTTCCTTGAGCTTGAGGATGTCCATCTCGGAGATCTTCATCTTGACCACGAGGCGCGACAGGTCCGCCACGGTCATCAGGTAGGTCGGCGTCTGGGACTCCATGAGGCCGGTGACGTACTCCCCGAGCTTGGAGAGGCGGCCCTCCTGGGAGTTGTTGGAGCTCCGGTCCTGGTAGCGCATGACGACGCCGTCGATGGGCGCGGTCAAGGTCGTGGGCACGTAGGCCTCGGCCTCGGTGCGGCCGGGCTGGATGACGGCGAGCTTGTCGCCCTTGCGCACGCGCGCTCACTCGTCCACGAACAGTTCGATGACGCGGCCGGACACCTTGGAGGCCACGTCCACGAAGGTCTTCGGCGTCAGCTCGCCGGAGTCCATGAAGTGGAGCTCGATGTCCCCCCGCTCGACCTTCACGGTGCCGGGGCCCGCGTCCTCCGCCTTGCCCTTGTATTTCTTCCAGCCGGCGGCGCACAGCAGGACGACGACGAGGACGATGACGAGCGCCTTCGACGATCTCAGGTTCACCATAGAGGATCTCCCACCGCGCGCTTGTAGCGGGCGCGGTCGATGAAAATGTCGTGCAGGGCCAGGGCGCGCTCGACGCGGGCGTTGAGGTAGTCGTTCTGCGCCTGGTTCATGCGGATCGCGTCGGCCGCGCCCTGCTGATACTGCCGCCCCACCAGCTCGAGGGACCGCGCGGCGATCTCCTCCTTGAGGAGGGCGACCGTGTAGGAGCTGGAGACGCGCTCCAGGTTGATGTACGCGTTGTACACCTCGGACTTGACCGTCCGCTCGGCCGAGCGGCGCGCCGCCTCCGCGCGGCGCTGCTGCGCCCGCGCCGAGGAGACGGCCCAGCCCTGGGTGAAGCCGTTGAAGCCGACGGGCAAGGACAGGGAGAGCCCCACCTGGTGGTTCGGGTTGGGCGAGGCCGTCCCCGCGCCGGCGGCGTAGCGCGTCCGGGTCCAGGTCGCGTCGGCCTTGAGGCTCGGCAGGACGCCCAGGACGGCCTGTTGGACGGCGACCCGCGCCTTGTCGAGGTCCTCCCGGGCTTGGACGACCTCGGGCCGCAGTTCGAGGGCGCGAACGAAGTCCGCCTCCACGAGCGGCATGTCCGTGGCGCCCGCCGTGAGGTTCAGGATCAGCGCCGCTTCGGCCAAAGCGCCTCGGTCGATCAGGGCGTTGAACTCGACGAGAGCCTTCTTTCGCTCTGCCTCGGCGGAGATGATGCGCAGCTCCGAGGAGCGCCAGTCGGTCTCACTCTTGAGCAGGTCGGCCAGGCTCTTCATCCCGTTCTTGTACAGGTCGAGGGACTGCTCGTACTGCTTCTTCTGGTCGCGCAAGTTCTGCTGTGCGACGCCGAGCAGTTCGGTCTTCGCGTCGAGAGTGTAGAAGGCGGAGATCGCGGCGAACGCGCGGTCCTGGCGGGCCGCGTTCCAGGCGGCGCGCGCCGCGCGCCGGGCCATCGCCGCCGCGCGCGTCTTCTGCAGGTCCTCGAAGCTGTTGAACAGGTTCCAGTTGGCCGTCGTCACCGCCTGACCCAGGCGCGGGGCGAAGCGTCCCTGCTCGTAGCGATAGGAGGCGAGCGGGTCGTGGCCGTACGGGTACTGGGTGTAGGAGAAGCCGAGCGTGGGAAGGACCATGGCGGAAGCCTGGCCTTTGAGAGCCGCGTCCGCCGCGTTGAACGCGTCCTCGGCCGAGCGCACCTCGGGGGAGGTCGCGAGCGCGGAGGCCGTATAGGAGGAGATGGTGAAGCCGTCGGCGAGGGCCGGAGAGGGGAGCAGCGCCAGGACGGCCAGGGCGAAGGAGAGTTTCATCTCGGGAGCGGACGGCCTATTCTAGCATTCCGCCGACGGGGTGTTCGACCCTGACCCGGGTCATAGGCCCTTGGGCCTCCCGCGGGGCTGGGCGGACCGAACGCGAATGATCAGACCAACCTGCGCGACCACGGCAAAAAGCCTTAACGTCCCCCGGCCGGAAAAGCTAAAATGCGGCTTCGTCAGGAGAACGATCCGCATGGGACAGAATCTCAAAGCCGCGAAAGCCGAATCCGCCTGGGTGCTCGACCTCATCGCGAAGAAGAAGCTCACCCCCGCCGAGAAGAAGAAGGTCATCGGCGAGTCGGTCAAGTACTGGGTCGACCACGTCAACGAGGGCTTCCTGAAATACCGGAAGTCCGTCAGCACCGACTACACGGCCGTCGAGTGGGAAGACGACGGCGCGGTGTTCCGGGACATCAACGGCAAGGAATTCATCGACATGCTCGGCGGCTTCGGCGTCTACGTCACCGGCCACCGCCACCCCAAGGTCCTCAAGGCCGTCATGGACCAGCTCGGCCGCCAGGGCATCCACTCGCAGGAGCTCATCGACCCCCTGCGCACCTATCTCGCCCACCTCGTCTCCCTCATCACGCCCGGCGACCTGCAGTACGCCTTCCTGACCAACTCCGGCACCGAGTCGGTCGAGGGCTGCCTGAAGATGGCCGTCCTCACCACCGGCCGCCACAAGTTCATCGGCGCCATCGGCGGCTTCCACGGCAAGAGCATGGGCTCCCTCGGCGGCACCTCGAAGGCCGTCTTCCGCGAGCCGTTCCTCCCCCTGCTCAACTGGTCGCACGTGCCCTACGGCAACGTCGACGCGCTCAAGACGATGATGGAGTCCTGCGACTTCTCCGGCGACCGCGTCGCCGCCGTCGTCCTCGAGCCGATCCTGGGCGAGGGCGGCATCGTCGTCGCCCCTCCCGGCTACCTCGCCGCCGCGCGAGCGCTGTGCGACAAGTTCGGCGCGATGCTCATCCTCGACGAGATCCAGTCCGGCATGGGCCGAACCGGCAAGATGTTCGCCTGCGAGCACGACGGCGTGGTCCCCGACCTGATGGCGCTCGGCAAGGGCTTCGGCGGCGGCATCATGCCCATCGGCGCGGTCGTCGGCACGGCCAAGACCTGGGAGAAATACATCGACAACCCGTTCCTGCACACGACGACCTTCGGCGGCAACCCCCCCGCGTGCGCGGCGGCCATCGCCACCATCAACGTGCTCCTCGACGAGGACCTCCCCCGCCAGGCGGCGGAGAAGGGCGCGTACATGCTCAAGCAGCTGAACGCCCTCGCCGAGAAATACCCTCGCATCCTCAAGCTCGCGCGCGGCCGCGGCCTCATGCTCGGCATGGAGTTCATGGACAACGACCTCGGCTACGAGGTGGCCAAGCAGCTGTTCGGGCGCAACATCCTGATCAGCGGCACCTACATCAACGCCCGCGTCCTGCGATTGGAACCCGCGCTGACCATCAGCCGCGCCCAGCTCGACACCTTCCTCGGCGCCCTCGAGGAATCACTCAAGGCCGTGGCCAAGGCGCGCGGACTGAAATGATCGGTCTCGTCCTGCTCGCCGCCGTCTCCGCGTCGGCGGCGGAAGGCTCCTTGGTGCTGTCCCGCCCGGCGAAGGCCGTCCTCAACGAGCGCATCGAGCTCAAGCCCATCGCGGGACACCACTTCAACGTCGAGGCGCCGCAGAAGTGCGGCAAGAACAAGGCCGACGAGGTGACGCCGCGCGTGTTCCGCTGCCGGCTCGCGTCGTCGGGAGAGGTCGAGGTCGTCGCCAGCGTCTGCGACGACGCCAAGACCTTCTGCCGCCAGGAGCGTTTCACCGTCTCGGTCGCCGGCAAGAAAAAGGACGCCCAGCGGACGAAGGTCGAGCCCAAGCCTCACGCTTTCGCTCCGGGCTTCCTCGTCAACGAGCCGGGCAAGGCGGTGACCTTCGCCCGCCGCGCCCACGAGCCGATCTTCGTCCACTTCTACGGCATCTGGTGCCCGCCCTGCAACATGCTCGAGGAAGGCGTGTACCCGACCGAGACCTTCCAGAAGGCCGCCGAGGGCTTTCAGCTCCTGGCCCTCGACGCCGACGCCGAGCTGTCCTGGGACTGGAAGGCCCGCTTCAAGGTCGGCGGCTACCCGACCCTGCTCGTCCTCGACGAGCGCGGCCAGGAGGTCTCCCGCGCCGTCGGCTACCGCTCCCCCGAGGCGCTGGCCGCCTTCCTCGCCGAGTCGCGCCGCCTTCTCGACGAGCCCATCGAGGTCGCCGCCCTCGCGGTCGCGAAAGCCGGCCCGGAGGAGGACGGCCCGCGCCGCGCCCGCGTCGCCCGCTGGCGCCTGGAGCGCGGCGAGCCCGCCGAGGCCCTCGCCGCCGCCGCCAAGGCCCCCGCCGCCCGGCGCGAGTCTTTGCTCGCCGCCAAGGAGATCGCGTCCAAGTCCGATGACGCCGCGGGGCTTCTCTCCGCTCTGACCGCGCTCACCTCCGAGTATCCCGACGACGCGGAGTTCACTGATTGGGCGAGCGACCTCCTCGAGCGCGACCGCCCCACCGGCGAGGCGCTGTGGGGCGCGGTGCGGGCCTCCGTCGCGCGCTGGGCCGTGGACCCCAAGCTCAGCGAGCACGGGCTGGTCCCCGGCGACATGTTCGCCTCCGAGGCCTCCTTCCTGGAAACCTTGGGCAAGGAGGACCTCGCGAAGAACGCCTGGTCCCACGCCGCCGAGGCCTACGGCGCCGACGCCAAGGCCTCCAAGCTCAAGCTCGCGCGCGGCGCGAACCTGGAACGCGCCTACTGCCTCGCCAAGGCCGGCCGCCTCGACGAGGCCCGCAAGCTGTACGACTCGCTCGTCGGCGCCTACCCCGACGAGTTCACCTTCCAATACGGCTACGCGCGGCTCCTGTTCGAGCAGAAGGAGCTCCCCGCCGCCTTGATCTCCGCCCGCGCCGCCGTCAAAGCCGGCTACGGCGACAACTGGCTGCGCGCCGTCGCCCTCGAGGCGAAGGTCCTCAAGGCGATGGGCCTGAAGGAAGAGGCGGCGAAGTCCTTGGACGCCGCCCTGGCCGAGGCCGCCGCGCCGAAATCCGCTGCGGTGCGCACGCACCGTTATCTCGCGGAATTGCGGCGCCTACGCGCCGACCTCTGACGGAAGCTGGCTATCCTCAAGGATAGCCGCGCGCGAAAGGCGCGTCAGAACATGTCGTGGCGGGGCGGCCAGTCGTCGCGGAAACGCGGGTTGCTGGGGCCGCGAGGGAACGAGGGCGACGACGAAGGGGCGGCCGACGACGTGGAGCCGGGGTGGATGTCGGGGACGCTCCCCTTCGGCTCGGCGGCGCGGCGGCTGAAGAACGGGTCGCGCGCGTAGGCGATGGCGCGCAGGGCCGCGGCGGTCTTCATGGGCCGGGTCTGGTTGGTCAGCATCTCCTGCAGCTTCGAGGGCTTGGGCGAGCCGTCGGCGTTGAGGCCCTGCGAACGCGAGTACTCCTCGAACTTGCCGCTGCGCACCAGGACGCGGGCCCAGGCGTCGGGCGAGTTGAAGTAGGCCTGCTCGTTGACGCTGGCGATGTCGCCCGGGGACTGGTCCATCAGCTCCTCGAGAGGCGCGAGCGTGTCCGCGCCGCCGGAGAGCTGGGCCGTCACGACGTACGCGTAGAGGATCGGCCAGGAGGAGCCCAGGCTGTAGTCCTTCACCCCGCGCGCGTCGAGGTAGCGCTTCATCGCGTCGCCGAGGCCGATCGTGAGCCCGAGGCGGGAGACCATGGCGGCCCAGGCGCGCGACATCTCGTAGCCGGTGCGCGAGTAGCTCGTCTGCGTCTTCATCATGTTGTGCAGGCGGGCGAGGGCCTCGGGGCTCGTCTCGGTCTCGCCGGCGAGCTTGAGGGCGGCCTGGCGCACGGGCTCGGCGCTGTTGGTGCCCCGGAAGGTGGTGTCGCGGAATATGCGCTGCAGCTCCTCGGTCCGGCCGAGGCGCTTCATCAGCGCGAGATAGGAGTCGGCGTCGGTCTTCGCGTGGTCGAGGTCGGCGGGCATGCCGATCGCGCCGAGGGCGCGGTTGGCCGCGTCGGTGATGTCCGTGGTGCGGCCGCCCTTGATCTGGGCGGCGCGGTGCATCGCCTCGCGCGTGGCGGCGAGGCCGAGCCGGGCGTAGATGGCCGACAGCGCCTGCACGAGCGCGTTGTGCACGGGGACCTCGTAGTGGGAGGTGCCGGTCACGCGGCGGGCCATGTTCTCGAGCACCTGCACGTCTTCGGCTCCGCCGAAGCGCTCCAGGATGAGGGCGGCGGTCATCGCCAGCGGCCAGTCGGCGCCGACCTCGTTGGTGACCTTCGGCGAGGACCAGGTGTTCTCCGCCGGGGCCTCGAGGGCGTCCGTGCCCCACTTCTTCGCCTCGATCCAGCCGCGGGCGGTCGCCGCGTCCGACGGCTGCGCCAGCATGGCGTAGCCCTCGGCCGCGGCGATCCGGATCGCGTGGCCGTCGCGCTGGTTCTCGGAGATGCGCGACTGGTCGATGACCCGCATCATCAGCTCGCGGGTCTTGGCCATCTCCCGGATCTGATGAGGAGTCCCCTTCGCGGCGGGCGCGTCGCTCACGGCGGCGGCGACCTTCGCCCCCGCGGAGAGCGCCGGCGTCTCCTTGCGGATCTCGAGCCAGATCTGGGTGCCCTCGGGGCCGGTCTTGAAGCCCATGCGCGCGCCCGGGATCGCCGCGAGGCGGCGGTACAGGTCGAGCAGGTTGTGGTCCCAGAGCAGGCGCGCGCTCAGGTTGAGGTTGTCGGCCTTCTGCTGGGCGGCGAGGTAGGACTCGGGCGCCGCGCCGCTGAAGTGCATGACCAGGGACTTCTGGTCGTCGGCGGACAGCTCGTAGGCGCCGGCGACGGCGACGCGGATGGCGTCCGCGTCCACCTTCGCCGTCACGGTGACGGGGGCCGGGACGCCGGCCTTCGTCGCCTGCTCCTTGGCGAGCTTGACGACCTGCTTGAGCCAGCCCTCGCCCTGGCCGGAGGCCGGGGTGTCGAGCGCCTGGATCACGCTCTCGTCCCACCCGGCGGCCTTGACCGAGGCGATGACCTCCGCCGTGATCGCGCGGGTCGCCGCGTCCTTCTTCTTGGAGTTGTTGTGCTCCGCGACGACCGCGGCGGAGTTCACGGAGAGCCCCGCGCCCGGCGCGAGGAAGGCCTTCGTGCGCTCACCGGCCGTCGAGGCCGAGGCCGCGGACGCCGTCTCTTTAGGAGGCAGCGCCTTGCGCATGAGCTGGTCGAACAGGTTCTCGGACGGCTCCTCGGCGTCCACGCCGCCGGACAGGCGCTCGATGAGGGAGAAGAGCTCGGCCGCGACGGCTTCGGACGCGCCCTGCACCGTCGTGCGCGCCGTGTTCTTCTCCGGCTTCTTGCTGGCCTCGAACGTGATCTTGCCGCCGGCGTAGGTCACCTTGATCGCCGCGCCGCGGACGTCGTTTTTGCCCGCTTCGGCCTCCTTGAGGATCCACTGAGCCATCGGGTCGATGATGTTCTTCTCGATCGCCGCGGTCATCGGACGCGCGCCGTACAGCGGGCTGTAGCCGTCCACCGCGAGGAAGTCGATCACCGACTGGTCGAACGAGATGTCGGTGTCGTGCCGGTCGGACAGGAGCTGCTGGAACTCCTTGAGCTGGATCTTCGCGATGAGCGCGATGTCCTGCGGCCGCAGGCGGTTGACGCGGATCCACTTGTTCTTGGACAGCGGGTCCTCGTCCAGGCGGTTCAGGAACTCCGGCCGGAACCGCTCCTTCAGGGCGGCGCCGACCATGAGGTCGATCTCCTCGTCCCAGAGCTTGTTGACCTCCTCGACGGTCGGCAGCGGCTTGGCCGACGGGTCCACGGGCTTGCCCGCGGCGACCGCGGCGTTGTGCTCCTCGATCCGGGCGAGCATCTTCGCGTACTTCTCGCCGTCCACGCCGGACATGCCGGAGTTGGAGGTCATGATGATGACGGTGTTCTTGAAGTCCACGGTCCGGCCCTGGCCGTCCGTGAGGCGGCCGTCGTCGAGGATCTGGAGCAGGACGTCGAACACCTTCGGATGCGCCTTCTCGACCTCGTCGAAGAGCAGGACGGAGTAGGGCTTCTTGCGCACGGCCTCGGTGAGCTGGCCGCCCTCGCCGTAGCCGACGTAGCCGGGAGGCGAGCCGGTCAGGCGCTGGGCCGTGTGCTCCTCCATGTACTCGGACATGTCCATGCGGACCATGGCCTCGGGGTCGTTGAACAGGAAGCGCGCGAGCTCCTTGGCGAGGTAGGTCTTGCTGACGCCGGTCGGACCGGTGAGCAGGAACTTGCCCATCGGCCGGTTCGGGTTGGAGAGGCCGGCCTTGTTGCGGCGCACCGCGTTGGCGATGGCCGTCAGCGCGGGGCCCTGGTTGACCACGCGCTTGCCGATCTCCTCCTCCATCTTCGTGTAGCGGGCGGCGTCGTCCTCGCCCAGGTTGAGCTGGCCGGAGGCGATGCCGGTCTTGGCGGCGATCACGCGCTTGACGACCTCGGTCGTGACCTTGCCCGAGCCGCCGGCGACGGCGTCGCGCTCGGCGTACAGGGATTCGGCCTTCTTCACGAGGCCGGCGACCTTGTTGTACATGTCCACGGGCAGGGCCAAGGTGGAGGCGATGCCCTTGTCGATGAGGGCCTGACGGGCCTCGTTGACGGCCACGACGAGCTCGCCCCACGTCTCGCGCAGGTCGAGGGTGATCGCGGCGCGCAGGTTGTCCGGGCGGGAGAGCTCGGCGGCGTCCTGCACGGCCTTGATGGACTTGTCCGGGTTGAAGTTGGTCTTGTCGAACTGGTCGGTGAGCTTGGCCGCGTCGACGAGCGCCTGGTCGGGGATGACGGCGTCGTGCAGGGCCTGCAGCCAGGACTTCATCGCGCGGAGGATGGAGGTCGTCTGCGCGACCGTCGGCTCCTCGACGTCGATCTTCTCGAAGCGGCGGCGGAACGCGTCGTCGCCCTCGATGAACTTCTTGAACTCGGAGCGGGTCGTCGTCGCGATGACCGAGATCTTGCCGTCGCGAAGCGGGCCCTTGAGCACGTTCGCGATCTTCTGCCCCGAGTTGTCGAGGAAGAACTTCTGGATCTCGTCCATGAGGACGATGATGTCGTTGCCGCGCGACGCGTTGCCTTTGTTGAGGCGCGGCAGCAGGTCGAGGATCGCCGACAGCATGCCGACGGGGTCGTCCTGGGTCAGGATCTTGTTGATGTCGAGCTCGACGAGCCAGCGGCCCTTGAGCCGCTCGAACTGGAGGAACGCCTGGCTGTCGGCCGCGGTGGCCGCCTCGGCGTCCTCGATCATCTCGGCCAGGCCCTCGGGCACGGCCGTCTTCCCCACGCCGGCCTCGCCGATGAGGATGACGGAGTTGCGCATGCCGCGCGGGCTGGTCACGATGGGCAGCATCCGCTTGATCTCGTCGCCGCGCCCGACGACGGGCGGGCGCTTGTCCTCGGGGTTGCGCGCGAGGGGCTTGAGCATGACGCTGAGCAGCTGCACCTGCTTGTCGGTCAGCTTGCTCTTGCCGTCGCTGAGCGTGACGTTCTGCAGGTACTCCTGCCAGGCCTGCGCCGGGTCGCGGCGCGCGACGACGGGAGCGACGGGCTCGGGCTCGGCGGCGGCGACGGCCGCGGCGGAGGGCTTCAGCTCCGGCGCGCCGGGCTGCTCCTGGAACGGGCGGATGGAGGAGGCGCCCGAGTGCGGGGCCGCCGTCTCGTCGACGAGCATCTGCAGGGTCACCGCCATGTCGGCGCCCTGCGGGACCTCGAGCAGAGCGGAGCGCTCGGAGCCGCGGAAGTTCGGGTTCACGAGCTTGAGGCGGCGGACCTCGGCGTAGTCCTTGATCGACTCCTCGGTCGCGCCCTCGCGGAAGTCGACGAGGATGGCGCGCTGATGGTCGTAGGTCTGGGCGTCCGGATAGGGCTCGGCGTCCTCGGTCATCTTCGCGGCGACGTTCGGGTGGACCTTCACGGCCTCCACGGACGCCTCGGCGGCGACCTCGGGGGCCATGTCCAGGGCCGACTGGGAGCCGGGAGCGACGATGGTGTACATGTCGCCGTGGCGGTACACGGCGCTCTGGCCGTGGCGGGCCAGCGCGGCGCGGATGTCGGCCTCGGAGGTCCCCTCGACGAACTTCACGAGGAGCGCGTTGACGGCGAACTCGGCCTTGCCGTGGGTGGTGACCTTCGCGGGGAGCGTCGGCTTGGCGGGCGGCGCGGGCGCGGGCTCCACGACGGGCTCGGGAGCGACGGCGGCGGCGGCCGCGGCGGCGCGGGCGCTCAGCGCGGCCATCGCGTCCTGGTTGACGCTGACGGACAAGGTGAACGCGCTGCGGGCGACGCGCATCGCCATGTCGGCGACGGCCGCGGATTCCATCAGGAGCTCGTAGACGATCCGGCCCATGCCGTCGTGGGACACGGAGACGGAGTCGTGGCCCAGGGCGTGGATGAACGCGCGGGCGGCGGCCTCGTCCACGGCGTGGAAGACCGCCTCGACCTTGGTGTAGGTCGGGTTGTCGCCGCGGATCTTGGAGAGGGCTTCGGCGTCGGAGGCGTCGCCGAAGTAGGCGACGACGGCGCGGTGGGCGCGGATGGCGCGCGTCGCCGGCACGGCGCGGAACACCCGCGCGGCGCGGGCCGCGTCCTCGTCGGACTGGAAGGTCAGCTTGGTGGAGGCGATGAAGCCCATGCCGTGTCTGTCGCTGATCGTCTCCCGCGACCGGAGACCGGGCAGGTCCTCCGACATGTCGCTCATGAACTCGCCGTACTGCTCGTCGGTCATCGGGTCGGAGAACTCCACGACGAGGACATGGCCGGGAAGCGAGTCGTCGGAGGTCACGGCCTTGCCGGCGCCGGGGGCGCGGGCCGGGGCGAAGGGATGCTCCCCTTCGATGAGCGCGGGCACGGCGGCCGGCACGGCGGGAGCGGGCGCCTGGGCGGCGGGCTCGAGCGGGAGCTCGACCTGGGCGGGATCGGCGGCGGGCTCCTCGGCGGCGGGAGCTTCCGCGGCGGGCGTCCGTCCGCGGGTCAGGAGCAGGTTGTGGACGAAGCGGGAGACGACGACGGTCTTCACCTCGGCCTCGTCGGCCAGGGCGCGGGCGAGCTCGGCGGCTTCGGCGGCGGAGCGGAGGGTCGTCTCGACGACGGTCTGCCCCTTCATCTCCTTGGGCGACGACAGCGCGCGGAAGGCGCGCATCGCGGCGGGGTGGTTGGCGTACACGGCGCGCACGCGCGCCTGCGGGTAGCCGCTGTTGAGCTTGACCTTCTCCGTCCAGGACGCGGCGCGGACGGCGGGGTTCGTCGAGACGGGCTCCGCCCTCGGCAGGACCATCGCGTTCCTCAGCTCGGGGTTGACGAGCATCGACGCGACCGAGGCGTCGCGGGCGATGCGGCGCGCCAGCAGATGGATGTCGGAGGCCATGGCGAGGGTCGCCCGGTAGGTGCGGGGCTCCGCGCCGGCGACGGGGACCAGGCCCTCGAACACCCGCTGGACGTCGGCCTCGGTCGCGCCCTCGGCGAGCGTGACCACGACGGAGTTGCGGGACAGGTCCGGATCGGGCGTCACCTTGTCCATCGGATCGGGGCGGGCGTCCGCGGGCGCGTCGCCGATGGACGGGGCGCTCAGCAGGCGTGACAGCAACGACGGCTTCACGGCGCCGCCGCCCTGGGACTTCTCCTTGTCGGCCGCCTTCATCGCGTCCTTGAGCTTGCCCTGCTGGTGCTTGTTGTCCCAGCGCGAGAAGATCTCGTGCTCCTTGAACCATTTGCGCAGGCGCTCGTAGAAGGGGGCGTTGCGCGGGTCGGCGAGGACGGCCTTGATCTTCTCGAGGGAGTCCTCGGGCATGGCCTTCTCTTTAAGGAACTCGGCGGCCTTGTCCGGGTACTCCTTCATCAGGGCCTCGAGCTTCTGGTCGTCGGAGAGCGCGCGGAACTCCTCCTTGGCCATCATCTCGTCGACCAAGGTCTCGAGGGCGTTCTTCATCGCGTGCTCGGTCTCGTAGGCCGAGACTTCGCTCTCCAGACCGAGGTCCTCGGCGATCTGCACGATCACCGCGCTCCACTGGCTCATCAGCTCCATGAGGTCCTGGACGGCGGCTTCGGAGCGGACCTTCTCGCGGATGCACCAGTAGTCGTACGAGCAGGGCAGGGCGAGGAACAGCAGGGGCAGCGCCAGGGCGAAGTTGAAGTAGGCCGCGGCGTAGAAGGCCGCGAGCGCCGTGAAGGTCACGGTGTTGGCCAAGGTGTTGATGCCCTTCTGGGTGCGCACGCCCATGAAGTCGGCCAGCCAGGTCAGGACGTTGGCCGGACCCTCGTAGAGGCGGCGGTACATGCCCTGGTAGCCGCGCTCGACCTTCGGGTTGAAGATCCACTTGGCGTAGAAGCGCTCCGGCAGGACGCTGGCGAGGATCTTGCCGCCGTCGAGCTGGGGCAGGGGCAGCATGTTGAACGCGGCGAGCGCCAGGTTCATCTTCCACAGGCCCGCGGCCACGAGGGCCAGCACGCCGCCCGCGGGCAGCAGCGCCGCGGCGCCGAACGCGAGGCCCGCGATCAGGAGGTTCGTCGCGGGACCGGCCGCGGCGACCCAGAAGGCGTTGCGCGCCGAGCGCGGCCCGCCGAACGGGGAGGTCAGGTTGTTGAAGTCGGCGTCCACGGGCTTGCCCGCGCCGAGCAGGATCGGGAACGGGAGCAGGACGCTCGAGATCGCCAGCGACAGCGCCGGGACGATCACGGTCTTGACCGCGTCGATGTGGACGAACGGGTTGAGGCTGTGGGAGTGCGCGTGCTCCGCGGTCTTGTCGCCGAGGCGGTGCAGCACCGCGATGTGCGCGACCTCGTGCGCCAGGACGGAGACGACGAGCCCCACGCCGAGCGTCAGCACGGGCACGGCGCCGTAGGAAACCGCCACGGCGACGGCGGCGATCACGGAGAGCGGAGCGACGATCTTCGCCCAGAGAGGGGTGCCCTGCTTCTCGCGGATCTCGCCGACGCGGCGCGCCGCCTCGGGAGTCGGGATCGAGTAGTCGTTGATGATCGCGTTGGAGCGCGCCGACGCCTTGGAGAGCCCGGAGGCGTGGGAGTGCCCGTGGCCCTTCGCCGCGGCGGGCGCGTCGGTCACGCCGTCCTTGCGGTTGGCGGCGCCATCAAAGATCTCTTGGCCGGAACGGCCAAGGAACGGAAGGTACTTGGCCAAGGCGGCGCGCACGCCGGACTTCTTCGGCCCCACCCAGCGCGGACCCGCGTCGGCGGCCGTCTTCTTGTCCGTCTTGACCCAGCGCGGACCCGCCGCGGGCGGCGCGGGCTGCTTGGAGTTCCCCACCCACCGTGGCCCGTCGTCCTTCTTCGGCGCCGGCGCCTGCGAAGCGGGCTCGATGGGCGCGCTCGGCGTCTTCGCCGGCTGTTGCGCGCCCTGGCGTTCGTCGGCGTTCGCCGCCGCGGGGCGGGGCAAAGCGAGGGCCGTCGGAGCCGCGGCGGGAGATTCCGTGGCATTACCGATCGCCGGGACGAGGTTCGCGGAGCCGAGAGAGAGGTTGGTCGGAAGAGCGGAGACGCCGCCGAGCGTCGTGGGCGCGAAGTTCGCGCGCGCGGCCTGTCCGGCCTCGGCCGCCTGGCCCGCGCGGAACGTCTGCGCGGCGACCGGCGTCACGGCGGTCGTCACCATCAGCGCCCCGCTCACGATCACGGCCACGACGGACTTCAAAGCCTTGGTGTTGCGCAACGATGCCATTGGTTCTCTCTCCTGAGTACCACCACAACGCGCTTCTCTATATAAGGGCAGGAGAATTATATGGCGTGTTGATCTGTATCAATAGGTCCCGATGGCCCAAAAGGCCCGTCGATTAAGGCCCACATTTTCGCGGGCCCAATGGGTGGAGGCGCCTAGGACCTAGCGCGCGGCGCTGGGCTCGTCAGCCGAGCGTAACGTCGAGGAGGCGGCGCCGGAGCGGTGCTACGCCTGGAGGCGGAGGATGACGCGGATGCCCGCGAGGTTGACCTTCTGCTCCATCCACCCGCGTATGTCGCGGAGACGGTTCAGGTCGAAGTCGTTGTACAGGCGCTGCCGCCCGCGGGTGCGGGACGGGCGCAGCAGGCCGTGGCGCTCGATCCAGCGCAACGTCCAGATCGGGATGCCCGTCAGACGCGACGCGGCCCCGATCGTGTAGACCGGGGTCGCGGTCGTGCGCTTGACCGGGCGGTAGAGCCTACCCACGAGGGGGCCTTCTGAGCTTGCGCGGGCGCGAGCCGAGGGACGCCTCGAGGCGCGGGGCCTCCGAGCGGATCTTGACGTAGGGCGTCCAGGTCGCGGTTCTCTTCACGAACATCCAGGGCATCAGGTCCTTGGCGATCATCGGCATGACCTCCGGGGAGCGTCTGGCGCTGCAAGCTCCGTGTATATATCAGCTTAGCTGATATTTGTCAATAGGTAATCTGATAGATATTGTCATGGGGTGCGGCGCGCGCCCGCTTTTGTTAGGATTTAGGAGTGAAGACGCTGCAGATCTATCTCGCCGATCTCAAGGAGCTCCTCGAGGGCCGCGACTTCGTGTCCGCCCGCACGCTCCTCAAGGAGCTCAGCCCGATCGACCTCGCCGACGGGTGGGACCACTTCGACGCCGACGAGCGCGTGGCGATCTTCCGGCTGAGCACGCGGCAGAAGGCGATGCAGCTCTTCGAGGAGCTGGAGAGCGAGCAGCAGGCCGCGCTCGTGGGCAGCCTGCAGCGCCAGGACGCGCAGGAGCTGCTCAGCGACCTGGACCCGTCCGAGACGAGCCGCATGATGCGCGACCTGCCGCAGCCGCTCGTGCGCCAGTTCAACTCGATCATGAAGAAGGGCGGGCAGTAGTGCGTCCAGCAGTACCTCCAGTACCCCCCCGAGTCGGTCGGCGCGCTGATGCGCGGCCGCTACGTGACGCTCGACGAGAAGTGGACGACGAAGGCCGCGGTCGAGCGCATCCAGTACAGCACGCGCCTGCGCCGCATCGAGGAGACGCACCTCGACACGCTGATGGTCGTCGATTCGAAGAACCACCTGCGCGGCGTCGTCGGCCTCAAGTCGCTCGTCGTCGCCCCGAACGACATGCTGGTGCGCGACCTGATGGACCCCGCGCCGCGGACGCTGACGCCGCACCTCGACCAGGAGGAGGCGGTCAAGCTGTTCACGAAGTACAAGCTCAAGAGCGCGCCGGTCCTGGACCCGGAAGGCGCCCTGCTCGGCGTCGTCGTGTACCGGGACATCTTCGCCATCGCCCGCGAGGAGACGGAAGAGGACTTCGCGAAGATGGCCGGCTTCGCCCGGCCGCGCACGCGCACCGTGGTGCGCAGCGCCGCCCTGCGCCTGCCCTGGCTCGTCATCACCTGCCTCGGCGGAGTGCTGGTCTCCCACGTCATCAAGAACTTCGAGCAGACGCTGTCGCAGATCATCGCGCTGGCGAGCTTCTCCCCCCTCATCGCGGGCATGGGCGGCAACGTCGGCTCCCAGACGGCCACCATCATGGTCCGCGGCCTGGCCACCGGCGAGATCGGCCGCGACGAGGAAGGCAAGGCCATCCTGCACGAGGTGCTCATCGGGCTCCTGCTGGGGATCAGCTACGGCATCGTCGTCGGGGCGCTCGCGGCCTTCGTGTACCACGCCCGCTACGGCTGGTCCTTCGGGCTCGTGGTCGGGCTGGCGATGACCTTCTCGATGACGGTCGCGTCCTGCATGGCCTCGATCGAGCCCTTCGTCCTGCGCCGCTTCGGCGTGGACCCCGCCACCGCGACGGGGCCGATGATCACGACGACCACCGACCTGCTCAGCAACGCGTTCTACTTCACGCTCGCGAGCTGGCTACTCCTGAAGCACTGATCAGCCGCGGCGCGAGGCGAGGACGGCCTCGAAGTCGGGGCCGGGCTCGGCCTTGAGGTCGTACCCCAGGTCGAGGTGGAGGGTGTGGGCGTGGAGCATGAGGCGCTTGGCTCCGCCGACCGGGCGCGGAGGCGGGCCGTAGCGGGGATCGCCCAGGACGGGATGGCCCTCCGAGCTGAAGTGGGCGCGGATCTGATGCTTGCGGCCGGTCAAGGTCTCGACGCGCAGCAGGGTCGCCCCTCCGAGAGGGCGCTCGACGCGCCAGCGCGTGACCGCGCGCTTGCCGTCGGGGGCGGGCGCCACGCGGCCCGAGCTGAACTCGCGCAGCGGCTTATCGATCTCGCCGGAGCCGGTCATCGTCCCGAGGACGGCCACGAGGTACTCCTTCTTCGCGCGCCTCTCCTCGAACTCCTTGGAGAGCAGGCGATGGGTCTCCGCGTCCTTGGCGAACACGAGGATGCCGCTCGCGTCGAGGTCGAGGCGGTGGACGGTGAAGATCTTCTTGCGCAAGCGCCGCTCGATCTCGACGTTGACGGCGATGCCGATCTCGCCGCGTCCAGGGATGGTGGGCAGGCCGACGGGCTTGTTCACCGCGACGATGCGGTCGTCCTCGAAGATGATGGGCGTCTCGATCATCTCGCCCCCGTGACGCGCGCCCAGGCGGCGGCGGGCTCGAGCGCGCCCTTGCCCGCGATGACGAGGTTGAGGAACTCCCACGCGGCCTCGGGGCGGCCCGTGACGGCGGCCGCCTCGTAGGCGGCGCCGGCCAAGGTCCCCTTCAGGTACGGCGCGCCCTCGCCGCCGAAGCCGCCGCGCGCCCACGCGCGGCCGCCGTCGAAGGAGCTCATGATGCCCGCGTGGACGGTGCCGGCCCGGCCGGCGCGGACCTCGTCGAGGCCGACGAGCTCGACGGCGCGCAGGACCTCGACGGCGACCGCGGCGATCTCCGCCCCGTACTTCGTCGAGACGAAGCCCTCGTCCTGCAGCCAGTGCACGTACTCGTGGGAGAACAGCGGCCGGTAGTTGGCCGCGAGGTCGGGCAGACGGCGCCAGTCGGGCTTGACCATCAGGCGGATGCCGAAATCGGAGCGGAAGTGGCCGTCGGGGATGCCGATATGGTCGGGATGGTCCTTGTAGGTGGTCGCGGAGTGCCAGTACATGCGGTAGCCGTTCGTGCGCCCGAGCACGTCCGCCTTGTAGGCGGCGTCGACCCCGCGCCCGAGCTTGGCGGCGATCACCGGGAACTCCGCGGCGGCGAGCGCGGGGATGGTCCGGGCGACGAGGACATGCTCGTTGACCGGCGCTTCGCCCGCGCCGAGCCCTTCCGCGACGGCCTTCCTCCAAGGGGTGCGGCGGACGGCGACGCCCTCGCGCGCGAGGACCAGAGGATACAGCCCCGGGATGCGGGAGGCCAGCGCCGAGAGGCCCGAGCGCAGCGCGGCCCCCGCGCCCGCGGGCACCGTCGCGTTCCACTCGACGACGCCCGCCTTCGAGACCACGAAGAAACGCCCGGCCTCGCCGGCCGCCGCCTCGACCTCCTCCGGGGTCGGATAGGCCGTGGCGGCTCCCGCGCGCGGGACCAGGCGCCAGCGGCCGTCGGGGGCGAGCAGCAGCAGCCGCGACTCGCCGCCCTCGGCCAGGGCGCGCAGGCCCTCCAGGGTCGGCGCGTCCTCGACCGCCGCGAGCTTCCCGGCCGCGGCCTTCGCGGGCTTGCGCGCGGGCGAGAGCAGGCGCAGGAACGAGCCGCGGCCCGCCGCCGCGGGCGCGGAGAAGACCCCGTCGCCGAGCGCGGCGGGGGCGCCGAGCTGGGCGCGCGCGTTGAAGTCCGCCTCGGCCGCGCCGGCCGCGTCGCCCGAGGCCAGCTTCGAGACGTCGAGCGCGGGCGCGGCCAGGGACTTGATCAGGAGAGGGCGCGGCTCGGCGACGGCGGGCTTGACCGCCGCCGGGAGCGGGACGGCGAGAGCGGGGGCCGCGAAAGGGACGGCGAGCGGCGCCGGGGACAGGCCCGTCAGAGGGACGAGGGAGTTCGACGCCAGCTGGAGCGGGACGGCGCCGAGGGGCGAGACGACCGACGGCGACGCGCCCAGGTTCCCCAGCTCGGGGACGACCTCGACCCGCGCCGTCCCCGCGCGGGCGGGCGCGGCGAGGGCGACGGCCAGGACGGCGGAGAGGCGGGCGCTCATTCCCCCGAGCATAACAGCCGTGCGGAGGCCGCGCCAGGGGTCGAAAGACCTATAATAGGAAGCGTGAAAGGAGCGAAGGTCCTGGTGGTCGACGACGAGCGGGCGAGCCTCGAGATCCTCTTGCGCTGCCTGCGCCAGAAGGGTCACACGGGCGTCGGCGCCGACAGCGCCGAGGAGGCCGCGCGCGCGCTGGCCGCGGGAGCCTTCGACCTGGTCCTCCTCGACCATGTCCTGCCGGGGCAGACCGGGATGCAGGCCATCCCCCGCCTGCGCGCCCTGACGCGCGCGCCGATTCACATCATGAGCGGCTACTCCGACGACGAGACCCGCCGCGACGCCGTGCTGCTGGGAGCGTCGGGCTTCATCCCCAAGCCCATCGAGTTCGAGGCCGTGTCCTCCCTGCTCGAGTCCCTGCCGGAGCGCCCGGCGTGACGTTGCCCACCGCCTCCGAGCTCAAGCGCGAGGCGCTCGCCGGCCTGACCACCTTCTTCACGATGGCGTACATCGTCGTGGTCAATCCCGCGATCCTCTCCGCGCCGGGCACGGGCATGCCCTTCTCCGGGGTGCTCACCGCGACCGTCCTCCTGTCCTTCCTCATGACCTTGCTGATGGGAGCGTACGCGCGCCTGCCGTTCGCCGTCGCGCCGGGCATGGGCATCAACGCCTTCTTCACCTACTCCCTCGTCCTCGGCATGGGCGTTCCGTGGCCGGCGGCGCTCGGCGTCGTGTTCTGGGCGGGCGTGCTGTTCGTGCTCATCTCGGTCACCCCGCTGCGCGTCAAGCTCGCGGAGGCGATCCCCGACGGCCTGCGCACCGGCGCGGCCGCGGGCATCGGCCTGTTCCTGGCCTTCATCGGCTTCAAGAACGCCGGGATCGTCGTCTCCGACCCGGCGACGATGGTGCGCCTGGGCACGCTCGACCGGAAGGCGTTCCTGGCGCTCGCGGGCGGCGCGCTGACGATCGCGCTGATGCGCCGCAGGAGCCCCTTCGCGTTCCTCGCGGGCATCTTCGGCGTGACCTCCGCCGCGTGGGGGATGGGGCTGATCGCCGTGCCGCCGGCCCTGCTGTCGCCGCCGGATTTCACGAGCGTCTTCCTCAAGCTCGACATAGCGGGAGCGCTGAAGCTGTCCTTGTTGCCGGCGATCGTCTCCTTGCTGTTCACCGACCTGTTCGACTCGATCTCGACCTTCGTCGGCGTCGCGCACGCCACCGGCCTCGTCGACGAGAAGGGCAAGCCGCTGCGTCTGAAGGAAGGGCTCGTGGTCGACGCCTTCGCGACGATGGGCGCCGGCCTCGCCGGGACCTCGTCGGGGACGGCCTACATCGAGAGCGCGGCGGGCATCGAGATGGGCGGGCGCACGGGCTGGACCGCCTTCTTCTGCGCGCTCGCCTTCCTGCCCTGCTTCTTCCTCGCCCCGGTCGCCGGCATGGTGCCGGCCTACGCCACCGCGCCGGTGCTCGTGATCGTCGGCGCCTTGATGTTCCGCAGCGTCGCGCGCATCGATTTTTCGCGCATCGAGGACGCGGTCCCCGCCTTCCTCACCATCGCGCTCATCCCGCTGACCTTCTCCATCACGCAGGGCATACTCTGGGGCTTCGTCTCCCACGCCGCGCTGTACGCGCTGTGCGGCCGCCGCCGCGATGTCTCCGCCGGCACCTGGGCCACCGCCGCGCTCTCCGCCGGCCTGCTCCTCCTCGACCACGCCCGCTGGTAGGGCGCTACTTCCAGCCCGTGCACTTGCGGTAGACGGCGTCGTACGGGTCCGGGCGGTCGAGCTTCTCCTGGGCGGCCTTGTGCTCGGCCTCGAAGCGGTCGTAGATGGGGTCGACGACCTTCGCGACGTCCTCCTTGAGATGCTCGGCGGCCGTGGCGAAGTCGGCGGCGACCACGGGGTCGAAGCGCGTCGGGATGTGGTCGGAGGCCATCAGCGCGCGCTCGAGCCGGCCGGCGAGGGCCACGGCCAGCTCGCGCGCCACGCGGCCGTGGCCGCGTTCGTGCTCGAGCACCGCCTGGTGCTCGCAGGACCCCGGCGCGTATTCTCGCGGGATGTGGATGATGTCCGAGGAGACCGCGACCTCGAGGATCACGTCGTCGAACCAGGCGTAGACCGCCTTCGTCCCCTTCGCGGTGCTGAAGCGGGTGTGGGTCGCCAGGCTATGCTTGATCGTGGTGAGGCCCTGGGTCTTCAGGTCGCTGCCGGCGGCGCCCGGCAGGCGCGAGATCTCCTCGCGGCTCAGGTCATGACGGAGCTCGGACGGGACCGCGGTCGTCTGGACCTTGAAGCGGTGGAAGCGGCTGCGGCCGGGCACCGGGCGGCCGGGCGTCTCCGGCGCGGGGAGCTCGAGCGTCGACGGAGCGCAGGCCGCGGACAGGAGCAGGGCGGCGGCGAGCGCCCGCGCCCTCAAAGCGCCGCCTCGAGGGCGGCGAGCGCCGACAGCCAGCGCTCCTCGCGCGAGACGTCCTCGAAGGAGTCGTAGTGGAGCTCGCCCGACGGGGCCTTCGCCAGCACGCCGCGCGCCCCTTTGCCGCGCAGGGCGCCCGGGGCGCGGGAGGCGAGCTCGGCGGCCAAGGTCCGGAAGTTCAGCTCGGCGCTGTAGCTCATCTTGGCCCCGAGCGCGGTGTAGTCGAACTCGGAGGCGAGGATGCGCACGCGCCGCGCGGGCGCGGCGAAGAGCATGTCGATGAACGGCGTCCTCTTCTCCTCCCGCACCTGCCGCGTCTTCTCCTTGGCGCCCATCAGCGGCAGGCCGGTCGCCAAGGTCGCGCCGAGGCGCACGGATTTCTCCGCGAGCGACGGTCCCTCGGTCACGGTCTTGAGGCCGCTCTCGCCGACCGCGCCCGCCGACAGGACCTTCAGGTGGGTCCAGACCAGGCGCGAATGCTCGGCGTTGCCCCGTCCGGACAGGATGTCGAAGCCGTCCCCGGAGAGCTCCGCCTTGGTCACGACGACCGGCGGAGGCGGCTCCTCGAGGAGGCTGACCGGCACCGCGACGGCGGGCTGGCCCGCGGCGGACAGCTCGGCGGCGAGGGCCTCGGCGTCCTCCGCCGGGGAAGGCTCGGCGATGATGCCCCACGCGCGCCGCACGGCCGGCAGCCAGCTCTCCGCGGGCAGGGCGGACCTCCTGGCGAGCGCCGCGGCGACGACGCGAGGGTCGAAGCGCGCGGGCGCGCGCAGCAGGACGGCGTGGGGAGGACGGGCCCCGCCGCTCACTTCGGCGGGATCAGCGCGTAGCCGCGGCCGGAGACGCTGACCAGCCACTGGTCCGACTTCCAGCCGAGCTTGAGCCGGATGCGGCGCACGTGGACCTCGACGGTCTTGAGCGCTCCCTCCGACGGGGCCTCGACGCCCCACACCTCGCGGTACACCTCGGCGCGCTCCGTCGGCTTCGGCGTGCGGCCGGCGAGGAAGTAGAGCAGCTCGAACTCCTTGGGCGTCAGGTGCTGGTACTCCTTGCTCCCGAGCTTGACGAGCTTGCGCGGATAGTCGAGGCTCAGGGCGCCGACCGTCACCGCCGCGGGCGGCTCGGCGCGCTCCTCGCCGGCGTTGCGGCGCAGCAGCGCGCGCGCGTAGGCGAGCAGGCGGGCGCTCTTCACCGGCTTGGTCAGGTAGTCGTCGGCGCCCATGTCGAGGCAGGCGATGTCCTGGCCTTCCTTGTCGTTGCCGGTGAGGATGATGATCGGGATGCGCGCGGTGGCCGCGTCCTGCTTGAGGACCTGGCACACCTCGAGGCCCTTCATGCCCGGCATGATCAGGTCGAGGATCACCAGCTCGGGCATCTCCTTCTGCACGGCGAGGATGCCGGCCTTGCCCGACGGAGCCTGGAGCACCGAGTAGCCCTCGAGGGCCAGCACGTCGCCCACAGCCTTGCGGAAGGACGCGTCGTCGTCTACGAGAAGGACCTTCGGTGCCATGCCGAGATTTTATATAAAAGAAGCGTGGAACACACGCCCTTCGCGCTCGCCGTCCTGTGCCTGGCGGCCGGCCTCGCCGGGGGCTACGCGCTGGGGCGGCGCCGGCGCCGCGCGCGCGCCGAGGCCCACCTGCCGGACGAGGACCGCATCGCCTGGCTCCAGCGCCTCTCCACCATCGGGCAGATGATGTCCGGCGTCGTCCACGAGGTGCGCACGCCCCTGGCCACCGTCATCCTGACCGCCGAGCACGCCCAGCGCGTCCTCGACAAGGGCGGCGACCCGCGCCCCCAGCTGGCCACCATCCTCGGCGAGGCGGACCGCGCCGTCGAGATCCTCTCCGACATCCTCGACTTCGCCAAGCCCTCCCCCCTCGAGCTCAAGCCCCTGCCGCTGGCCCCGCTGATCAAGGCGGCGCTCGAGCCGATCTGGATCCGCTTCGACGAGCGCGGCGTCGACGTCTGGCTCGAGGTGCCCGAGGACCTCGTCGTGCGCGCCAGCCAGCGCCACTTCCACCAGGTCATCACCATCGTGCTCATGAACGCCCTCGACGCCCTGCCCTTCGGCGGGCGCCTCGAGCTGATCGCCAGGCGCGACGGCGGCACGGTGCGCGTCGCCCTGAAGGACAACGGCGTGGGCATCGACCCCGTCGCCCTCAAGGGGCTGTTCGCGCCCTTCGCCACCGGCCGCGCGGAGCGCGGCGGCACCGGCCTCGGGCTCAACGTCGCGCGCTGGATCATGACCAAGCACGGCGGCGACGTGGCCATCACGAGCGAAGGCACGGGCAAGGGCACGACCGTCACGCTCACTTTGCCGGCGGCCTAAGCCGGCAAATGCTATCATCAACGCCGACGAATTGGAGGCAGCATGGCTTTTTACCGTAAGAAGCGCCGGAAAGTGGGCCCGAGCAAGAACGATCAGAAGGTCCGCCGCGCGCAGAACGCCGAGGACCAGGAGCGCGCCGCCGGCACCCTCTCCACCCGCTTCCCCTCCCTGCGCTCCCTGCGCGTGAAGGTCTCCATCGCCACCCCCCAGGGCGTCGTCCTCGAGGAGTCCGAGGAGACCTACGGCCCCAACGACCCCTTCTTCCTCGAGGCGGACTGCCCCGGCTCCTGCGGCTCGGGCTCCTACGACTTCGCCGTCCTGATCGCGCAGTCCCTGGAGAACCTCCAGGAGCGCGGCTCCGCCCAGATCGTCTGCGCCGAGCCCTCGTACAGCGGCGCGGCCGGCGCCGTCTGCGGCTGCATCGCGAAGTGCGAGTTCCTCGCCGAGGTCACGCCCTCATGAGCGAGGATCTCCAGGCCGAGCTCGCGCGCCTGCGCGCCGAGAACGAGACGCTCAAGAAGGCCGGCGCGCGCGGCATCTCCCTCAAGGTGAGCCAGAAGGGCGCCGTCAGCCTGTACGGCATGGGCCGCTTCCCCGTCACGCTCTACAAGGAGCAGTGGCTGAAGATCCTCGAGATGTCCGACGTCATCCGCGCCTTCATCGCGGACAACGCCTCCGCGCTCAAGGAAAAAGAATAGTGCGCCGGGCCGTCCTCCTCTCCCTGCTCCTGCTGGGCGCCTGCGCCTCGCTCGAGAAGGAGGACCAAGCCTTCCTCGAGGGCGACCGCGCCCACTCCGCCGCGTCGAAGAACGACACCGGGAGCTGCAAGCCCTGGTTCGTCTCCCCCGAGAAGGACTGGGGCCAGGGCGCGCCGCGTCACTCCTGCTGGCACCGCCTGTGGGAGGTCCCCGCGGCGATCGTCGCGACCCCCATCGCCATCGCCATCGTGACGGCGCCCATCTGGGTGCCGATCGTCGTCCTCAAATAACGGTCAGCCGAGGAGCCGGGCCACCGCTCCGGCGAGCAGCGCGTCGAGCCTCGCCTTCTGGGCGGGCGTCAGCTTCGCCTTGTCGAGCGTGAGGATCTTCCCGGTCGCGGGGTCGTACAGGGACCCGTCGCGGATCCCCCCGTCAAAGCCGGCGTCCACCGCGGCCTCGTCGCGCGTCTGCTCTTCTGGCTGCGAGAGGAGGGTCTGGCCCCACGGACTGTTGCCCGGCATATCGCCTCCCTGCGGGGTCTCTTCCGGTACCTGCTGGCACAGGGCCATGTTCATGAGGACCCTACCGCGCACCTGGAGGCTTCGAGTCCATGGGCCCGATTACCGGGGGTGTTGAGCCAGGACGAGGTGGGGCACCTGTTGGCAGCGCCTCCCACGGGCACTGATCCAGGCCTCCGTGACAAGGCGATGCTGGAGGTGCTGTACGCGGCTGGCCTGCGGGTGTCGGAGCTGGTGACCCTCCGCTTATCCGATGTAGATCTGGAGGTGGGCTATGTCCGCTGCCAAGGAAAGGGCTCCAAGGAGCGCGTGGTTCCCTTGGGGGCGGAGGCCCAGAAGTGGGTCCGCCTCTACCTGTCCTCGGCAAGGCCGGTTCTCGCAAGGGGG
>JACPOW010000126.1 GCA_016191335.1 Elusimicrobiota bacterium
AATATCTTCCTGTCGTCCGCGTCCACCAGGTCGGCCTTCTCCGCCCGGGCGAAGCAGCTGGCCGCTATCCCCGGCGCTTTTTCCCTGGGGCTCCACATCCCGGTGACGGTCCCGCGCGCCGTCAAAGCCTGATGGATTATGGTTTTCACGCCCCGACCACTTCGTTCCCCGTCGTCGCGACGCTCATGATCGAGCCGACCGAGTCGGAGTCCAAGGCGGAGCTCGACCGGTTCTGCGACGCGATGATCTCGATCCACGGCGAGGCCGAGAAGGTGCGCAAGGGCGAGTGGCCGAGGAACGACAACCCGCTCAAGAACGCGCCGCACACGGCGGAGTCCGTCGTCGCCGACGCGTGGACGCATCCGTACTCGCGCGAGACGGCCGCGTACCCGGCCTCCTGGCTGCGGGAGCGGAAATTCTGGCCGTCCGTGGGCCGCGTCGACGGGGCCTACGGCGACCGCAACTTCTTCTGCTCGTGCTCGGCTCTCAGCTGACCGCACGGCTCGTCCTCGACGCCGCGGGCCACATGGCCCTCGACGAGGCCGTGCTGCTCGAGTCGCCGCCGGACGCCCTCGTCCTGCGCGTCTATGAGTGGGCGGGGGAGGCCTGCACGTTCGGCTTCTCGCAGAGGTATGAAGACGCGAAGGCGGCTTGCAAGAAGGGCGTCGAGCCCGTGCGAAGGGCTACGGGCGGGGGGATCGTGCATCACGACGGCGACGTGACCTTCAGCCTCGTGTTCCCGTGGGACCGGTCGTGCGCGCCGGAGACGATCTACAAGAACATCCATCGGGGGATCCATCAGGCTTTGAAGGCGCGCGGGACCGTCAACGGGATGTGGAGCCCCAGGGAAAAAGCGCCGGGGATAGCGGCCAGCTGCTTCGCCCGGGCGGAGAAGGCCGACCTGGTGGACGCGGACGACAGGAAGATATTGGGCGGGGCCTTGCGCAAGAAAGGCGTTAAAGGGTTATATCAGGGCTCGCTGAGGGTGCGCGTGCCGGAAGCGGTCATCCTGGACGGGATCACGCGGGAGTTCGGGCGGCCTTCGACGGAGATCCTTCCGTCGTGGATCGAAGCGGGGAAAGCGCTCGAAGCGCGCTATCGTTCGGCGGAGTGGAACGCGAGGAGATGAGCATGAAGACCTTCGTCTTGTGCAAGCTGACGCCGGGCAAGGAGCAGACGGCCGTGCGCACGATCCGCGCGATCGAGGGCGTCAACGAGGTGTACATGGTGTTCGGCGGCTGGGACATGATCCTCTCGGCGGAGTCGGACACCGTCGACAAGCTCTCGAGCCTGATCGTCAGCCGCATCCGCTCGGTGGACGGCGTCGCCGCCACGGAGACCTTGGTCACCACGAGCCTGTGATCCGGTGACGCGGCGCGACCGGGACCTCCTGATCGTCGCCGCCTTCACCGGGCTCGCGCTTCTCCCGTTCCTGGGGAAGGCGTTCCACGTCGACGAGCCGTTCTTCCTCGCCATCGCGCGTCAGATCCTGCGCGACCCCCTGCACCCGTTCTCCTTCCGGTACAACTGGTACGGCGACGCCGTGCCGATGTCGGGCATCAACAACACCCCGCCGCTGCTGGCCTACCTCCTGGCGGCGGCCCAGAGCCTGACGGGGGGAGGAGAGGCGGCGATGCGCCTGGCCTTCCTGCCCTTCGACCTGGCGTCGAGCCTGGCGCTGTACCTCCTGGCGGCGCGCTATCTGAAACGCCCTCTGCTGCCCGTCCTCATCGTCGTCGCGTCGCCGGCCTACATGATCGACATGAACCATCTGATGGCGGAGAAGGTCATGGCGGGCCTCGCCTTCCCGAGCCTTTACGCGCTCGCGCGCGGAGCCGAGGAGGACCGGCCGGCCTGGCTGTGGGCCTCGGCGGCCCTGTTCGCCGCCGCGCTGCTCGCCAAGTACAACGCGGTCTTCCTCGCCGCGCCGGCGCTGTGCATTCTGTGGGGGCGGGTCCATGCCCGCCGGATCGCGGGCTGGTTCGCGGCCGCCGGCGCGCCGTTGGCGTTCTATCTCCTGGGGGGAGCCCTTCTGCGCAGCGGGGCGTGGGAATCCGCGGCGGGCGTGACGGCGGACGCGTCGCGGATGTACTGGTCCGCCTGGTCCCACAAGCTTCGCTCGTTCCTTTCGTTCACCGGGGGCTGCGGCGTCGTCGTCGCGTTCTGGCCGCTGCTGGCGAGGCCGTCGAAGGCCCTCGTCGCCGCCTGCGCCGCCGCGGCCGCCGTCCTGTTCCTGCCCGCGTTCGACCTCGCGCCGCTCGTCCGTCCCGTCGACCGCCTGACCGGCGTCCTCTTCTCCTTCGGCGCGCTGCTCGCGCTGTCGGGACTCTTCCGCGGCAAGGGCGCCGGCGCGAGGCTCTGGGCCGCGTGGGCCGCCTCGGTGTCGGCCCTCCTCCTGTTCGCCTATTGGGCGATCCTGGCACGGCTCGTCCTGTTCCTGGTCCCGCCGCTGGTGTTCTCCCTGGCGGAGGAGCTCGAGGCGCGCTGGCCTGAGCGGCGGCTGCGCCTCATCCAGTCCGCGAGCCTCGCCGGGGTCGCGGCCTTGAGCGTCCTGCTGTCCGTCGTCGACTTCCGGTACGCGGGAGCGCAGAGGACGATGGCGCGCGAGGCCGCCGCGGAGCGCGCGGCCAAGGGCGGGCGGCTGTGGTGCGCCGGGCACTGGGGCCTGCAGCACTACGTCGAGGAGGCCGGCGGCTCCGCGCTCGACGGCTCGGCCGGCGGCTGGGGCCTGGTGCGCCCCGGCGACGCCGTCATCGTGCCCCGGGTGAACTCCAACATCCTGAAGCCGTCGGGGAGCCTGAAGGCCGTCGTGCGCGAGGCGCGCGTGGGGAGCGCCATCCCGCTGCGCCTCATCAGCGGCTGGACCGGGGAGGCCGGCTTCTACTCCAGCGGCTTCGGCTTCCTGCCTTACTCGCTGAGCGCGGAGCCGGTCGAGGAGTTCACGGTCGTCGAGCCGCTGTAGACCTCGGGCTCGGCGCTCGCGTCGTCGTCCTCTCCCGGATCCTCCGTCGCGTCGGGCCCGGCGTCCTCCGGAGCGGCCTCGGGCGCCAGGTCGGCCTCCGCCGGGGCCTCTCCCGCCCTCGCGGCCCGCGCCCGGTCGGCCGCGGCGATGCGGCCCATGATCCGCGCGGAGTTGCGCTCGACGTAGGGGCCGCGCTTGGCCGGGTTCCAGCGGCGGGGATTGGGCAGGACCACGGCCATCGCGACCGCCTCCTCGTACGACAGCTCGGCGCAGGATTTCTGGAAATAGGCGCGGGCCGCGGCCTCGCAGCCGAACACCCCCTTGCCCCACTCGACGACGTTGAGGTACAGCTCGAGGACGCGCCGCTTGCCGAGCTCCCGCTCGAGGCGCCGCGCGATGAGGATCTCCTTGGCCTTGCGCAGGGGGTTCTTGCTCGGCGACAGGTAGAGGTTGCGGGCGAGCTGCATCGTGATCGTGCTGCCGCCGGCGGCGAAGCGCCCGGCCTTGCGGTTGCGCTCGTACGCGGCGCGGATCGCGGCCCAGTCGACGCCGTCGTGGCGCCAGAACTCGTCGTCCTCGGCGGTCACGACGGCCCTCTTCAGGTCCTCCGAGATGGCGCCCGACGGGACCCAGGTCCAGCGCAGGTCGAGCGCGCGGCCCTTGGCCTTCGCCTGCCGCTTGCGCAGCTCGATGTAGGCCGTCGTCGCGGGCGGGTTCTTCTTGAGCGGCGAGACGTCCGGCAGCCACACCACCCAGAGGGCGGCCAGGAACGCGCACGACGAGGCGAGCAGCAGCCCGGCGAGCAGCCAATGGGCGGGTCGGGAAGGCCTGGCGATTCTCATGTCGAGGATGTATGCTAGCAAGTCGAAAGCGCCGCACCCATGGAGATGACCACATGAAGATGATACTGTCCGCCGCCCTGCTGCTCGCCCTGATCGCCCCCGTCCGCGCCGAGGACAAGCCCGCCGCCGGCGGCCCGACGCCCGAGATGAAGGCCGAGCATCAGGAGTTCAAGAAGGAGATGAAGGAGGAGCGCAAGGCCTTCAAGGAGAAGCAGCACGAGAAGCGCAAGGCGCACAAGGAGAAGATGAAGGGCATGCGCCACAAGGCCAAGGAGGAGCGCAAGGAGAAGAAGGCCGAGGCCGCTCCCGAAGCCGCGCCCGCTCCCGCCGCCAAGTAAAGCTCCACGGCGCCTCAGGGGCCGCCGCCCGGGAGGGCGGCGGCCCGCTCGCCGGCCAGGCTGGCGCGGCCGGCATCGCGAGGGTATACTGACCATCATGCCGTACTACCTCTATGAAGAGGGCAAGCCGGTCGGTCCGTTCGAGGCCGCGCAGCTCGTCCTGCGTCCGGGTTTCAAGAAGGACACCTTGGTGTTCCCGGCCGGGGCGACCACGCAGGACGCCTGGAAGACGGCGGCGAGCTTCCCCGACCTGGCGAAGGCGCTGGACCCGGACTCGAGCGGGATCTTCCTGACCGCGGCCCCTCCCCGGGCCGAGGTCAAGCCGGCGCCGGCCCCCGCGCCGCTGCCGGCGGCCCCGGTGGAGACCGTCGTGGCCGACCCCGCTCCCGCCCTGGCGGCGCCGGGCGAGAAGCTGATCCTGGTCGTCGACGACGACGAGACCGTGCGCAGCTTCCTCGAGATGAGCGCGAGCCTCCAGGGCTTCCGCGTGCTGACCGCGGTCGACGGCCTCGACGCGGGCGTCAAGCTCGAGTCGCAGACGCCGGACCTCATCATCACCGACCTCATGATGCCGGGCCAGGGCGGCTACGAGTTCCTGCGCTCGCTCCAAGGGGGGGCGAGCGGGCGCATCCCCGTCTTCATCGTCACCGGCAGCGCGCTCGACGACTCGACCATCAAGATGATCCGCGCCGAGGCGAACGTCGTCGAGTTCGTGGCGAAGCCCGTCAAGATGGCCAAGTTCGTCTCGGCCCTGCACAAGACGCTCAAGACCGCCCCGCGCTGACGCTAGGCGACGCGGCGCAGGAGCTTGATGCGGGCCTCGAAGGAGTGGCGCTCGGAGAGCGTCGCCTCGGGCCGCTCCAGCAGGGACTTCAGGATGTCCCGGCTCTCGTCCTTGCGGCCGAGGCGCATCAGGTAGTCGGATTTGCGGAAGGCCGCCTGGAAGCGGCGGTGAGGCGTCTCCAGGGCCGCGGCGCGGTCGTACGCGGCCAGCGCCCGGTCCGCCTCGCCGAGGCGCTCGTGGGCCTGCGCGGCCTGGCAGAGGAGGCGCGCGCGGTCCAGGTCGGGGAGGTCGGACTCCGCCAGGCCGTTCAGCTCGGAGAGGAGCGCGCGGTCGTCGCCGGAGGCGGCGAGCTTGTCGATCCGTTCGACGCGGCCGCGGAAGTCATCGAAGTCCATGGGCGGCCATTATAGAACAACGGGCGGCGGTCAGCGCTCGCCCGGCGGATCGACGATGCCGGCCTGCGTCTCGTCGAGCAGGACCTTCTCCCCGCCGGAGGGGTCCTTGCCCAGGACCTTGAGGTGGGTCTGCTCGAAGTTCACGGCGTCGAGGCCGCCGGGGGACAGCTTGATGCGCCATCGCAGGACCGCGGTCTCGCCCGGGGCCAAGGTCGCGACGCTCTTCGTCACGGGCTTGGCCACCGGGGCGCCCGGGGCGCCGTCGGCGGTGTGCGCCTCCTGCACCGAGGCGACCGTCAGGTCCGTCAGGGAGGCCGCCCCGTCGTTGCGCACGCGCACCTCGACGTCCACGGTGTCCCCGGCGAAATACAGCGGGAGCTCCCGCATCAGCGATTCCGGGATGCGCTTGCGGCTCGGGAGCAGCCGCTCGTAGCCATCGGAGAGCCTCACGCGGAAGCCCTTGGCCTCTCCCTGCGTGACGCCGAAGGGGTTCAGGTAGTCGACGCGCGCGCGCACGTCCCCGCGGCCCACCCACTCGCCGGTGAAGCGCGGGCGCAGGGGCTTGAGGTCGGCGCGGAACTCGCGGATCGAGGCCAGCTGCGCCGCGAGCCCGGAGGCGAGGACGCGGCGGCCCTCCATCGCGATGAGCATGCGGTCGGCCGGCGGCTCGGGGTTCGGGAGGGAGGCGACGGCGGCGACCTCGTTGGACGCGGCGGCGGAGAAGGACGCGAGCGCCTCCGGGGAGACGGGCTCCGCGACGGCGGCGGGCGCAGCGAGGGCCGCGGTCAGGCGTTCCTCGACCCACCGCGCCACGACGGCGGCGGAGACGAGCCAGGGCTCGCGGGCGGGCTTGACGGCGCGCTCCGCCGGCCGGGCGGGCCTCGGAAGAGGGGCCATGCGTCCGGGAGGGGGGAGCATCATCCCGCGCGCGAAGACGGGGGCGAGGTCGGCGGCTCCGGTCGACTGGACGAAAAAGGAGACGCACAGGACGGCGGCGAGCGTTGACCGGGATCGGCGCATGGGGGTACCTCTCGGCGGCAGTATAGCCCCGGCGGGCCCCCGGCGCCATATCCTGACGGCAAAAATACGGTAAAATGAACCCATGGCCGAACCCGACGAAAAGGCGAAGCTCGTCCTCATCATCGACGACGACGACGGCGTGCGCGACCTCCTGACCTTCATGGTCAACAAGGAGGGCTTCCGCTCGGAGGTCGCCGTGGACGGAGAGGAAGGCGTGCAGAAGGCGGAGCGCCTCAAGCCCGACCTGATCCTCCTCGACCTGATGATGCCCCGCTACGGCGGCTTCGAGGTCCTGCGCCAGCTCCAGGGCAGCGACCTTTCCCGCATCCCGATCGTGATCATCACCGGCCGCTACACCGACCGCTCCACGGCCGAGATGATCCGCCAGGAATCCAACGTCGTCGACTTCCTCGAGAAGCCGCTCAAGCCCAGCGTGTTCGTCGCGACCCTCGATCGCCTCCTCAAGCCGCGGGCCCCGGAGGCCGCATGAGCGATAACGCCGGAGCGCCGTCCAGCAAGCTCGTCCTGCTCGTCGACGACGACGAGTCCCTGCTCGACCTGATGGACCACGTCGTCAAGAAGGCCGGCTTCCGCACCGAGCGCGCGGAGGACGGCATCGAGGCCCTCGCCAAGGTCGCGGCGCTCGAGCCCGACGCGATCGTGCTCGACTTCATGCTGCCCAGCATGGGCGGCTACGAGGCCCTGCGCGAGCTCCAGTCCCGAGGCTTCGGCCACATCCCGATCATCGTCGTGACCGGCCGCGCGATGGACGCCAAGAGCGTCGAGATGGTGCGCCAGGAGCCGAACGTGAAGGATTTCCTGGCGAAGCCCGTGCGCCCGGCGATGCTGACCGTGGCGCTGCACAACCTGCTGGGCACCGCGCCGCCCGGCGGCGAAGCGGCATGAACGGAAGCCGGGCCTGGGTCCGCTCGGGTCTGATCGCGGCGGCGCTCGTCGCCGCCGTCTACGGCATGGCCCGCGTCGACCTGGTCCTGCGCTCGCGCTCCGCCTATCTCGAGGGCGAGAAGTGGATGGAGTGGAGCCGCAAGCCCGAGCTCAAGAAGGCCCATTTCGACGCCGAGCTCGCCGCGCGCGAGGCCGAGCTCTCCCGCGAGCTGGCCAAGGGCAAGCTCGACCGCGCGGCGTACGAGCGCAAGGCGGGCCTGGCGCGCTTCGAGCGGGACCAGGCCGTGGCCGAGAGCTCGCTCAAGTACGCCTACGTCTGGTATCAGACCGCCGCCGAGCTGTTCAGCCCGCCCGAGAACCGCTGGAGCGTCCTGGCGCGGGGCAAGATGGCCGAGGCGCGCGCGCTGTGGAAGAAGGAGCTCGACGCGCGCAAGATCCCCTACCAAGACTACATGCTGGAGTAGCGGGTGGCGCGCCTGCTGATCGGCGTCCTCCTCCTCCCGCTGTCCGGCTCCCTGCTCTGGGTGTCGGCCAAGACCCTCGCCGGCGTGGCGATGAACTCCTCGACGGCCGCGCCCTTCGGGGCGGGCCTCGGCCTCGCCTTCGCGCTGTGGGCGATCCACCGCTGGCTGCTCGTCGACCCGGTCGGGCCCGCGGCCTGGGCCGCGCGCGGCGCGCGCTGGAGCTACGTGCTCGGCCACGAGCTCACCCACGCGATGGCCGCCTGGGCCACGGGCGGCAGCGTCTACGCGATCTCCGTCGGGGAGAAGGAGGGGCACGTCGACCTGTCGCACTCGAGCGCGTTCGTCGCGCTCGCCCCGTACTGCGTGCCTTTCTACGCGCTGGCCGTGGCCCTGGGCTACCGGGTGCTCCTCTGGCTGCGGCCCGACGCGGGCGGGGAGGCGTTGTTCCTGTTCCTCCTCGGAGGCGCGCTGGCCGCCCATCTCCTGTTCACCTGGGATTCGCTGACGCAGATCCGCCAGCCGGACCTCGACGCGGCCGGAGGAGCGCTGTTCTCCGTCGCCCTGATCTCCATCGCCAACGCCCTGATGGTGATGCTCCTGCTCAAGGGGCTGTTCCCGGATTCGGTGCCCCTGGCGGCGAACCTGCGCGAGGCGGGCGTGCTGACGAAGCGCTTCTGGAGCCTGGCGTGGCTGTGGAGCCGGCCCGCGTGGGACGCCGCGCGCAAGGCGGCGCTCTCATGATGAGCGACCTCCGCCGCGAGTTCGGCCGCAAGGCCTTCCACATGCTGTCCTTGGTCTACCTCGGCGCGTTCCACCTCCTCGGCTGGCCGCGCGTCGGCTGGGCGATGGCCGTCTGGCTGCCGATCGTGTTCGTCATCGAGACTTTGCGCCTGATGGTCCCCGCGATCGAGCGCGCCCTCGTCGGCTTCTTCGACGGCATGATCCGCGAGACCGAGCGGAAGCACTTCAGCGGCATCTTCCACACCACGGCCGGGAGCCTGGCGGCCATGCTCATCGCGCGCGGCGAGCCGATGATCGTCGGCGCGGCCATCCTCCAGCTCGCGCTCGGCGACGCGGCGAGCGCCTTGGTCGGCAAGGCCTACGGCCGCACGAAGCTGTTCGGCGGCCGGAAATCGCTCGAGGGGACCTTGGCCGGCTTTTCCGTCGGCTTCGCGGCGGCGCTCGCCTACGGCCTGCGGCCCGGCGCCGCGTTGGCGGCCGCGCTCGCCGGCGCGCTGGCCGAGCTCCTGCCGACGACGCCCTGGTTCAACGACAACCTCTGGATCCCGGTCGCCTCCGCGACCGTCCTGGTCCTCATGGGGGTGCGGTGAAGAAGCGCTTGGCCGTGGCGGCGCGGCGCGTCGAGGGATTGTCCGGGGCCGCGCGCATGATCATCGAGCACGCGCGCCGCCTCTCCCGCGGGGACTGGGAGGTGCACGTCTTCGCCGAGAGGCTCGACCGGAAGGCGCTGCTCGAGGCCGGCGCGGTGCCGCACTGGGTGCCCGCGTGGCCCTGGGGCTCGTGGATGAAGCGGCGCGCCTTCGCGGCCGCGGCCGAGGGCATGACGAAGACGTTCGACCTCGTCCACGGCCACGGCGACCTCCTCGACCAGGACGTGCTCAGCCTGCACAACTGCGTGCACGCGGCGCATGAAGCCCTTCACGGCGCGCCCCTCCCGGCGAAGGACGCGGTCGGCCGCATGCATTCCCTGCAGCTGGAAGGCGGGCGCTTCCGCGTCCTTGTCGCGAACTCGAACCTGATGAAGGACGACGTGACGCGCCGCTTCGGCGTTCCCGCCGAGAAGATCCGCGTGATCCATCCCGGGTTCGACTCGTGCCGCTTCAATGCCGGAGGCCGCGAGGATTTCGGCGCGGCGACGCGCGCGGAGCTCGGGATCAAGCCCGGCGAGCTTTTGTTCGGACTCGTCACCTCCGGAGACTTCGAGAAGCGCGGCCTCAAGCCGTTCCTGCGCGCCTTCGCCTCCGTCGCGCGCCGGCGTCCCGAGGCCCGCGCCTTGGTCGTCGGCAAGGAGTCCCGTCCCGGCCCGTATCTGGCGCTCGCGCGCGAGCTCGGGATCGCGGACCGCGTCGTCTTCCGCGACCCCGTCCTCGAGGTCTGGCGCTTCTACCACGCGCTCGACGTCTACGTCCATCCCGCGAAGTGGGAGGAGTTCGGCATGAGCGTGCTCGAGGCCCTCGCCTGCGGCCTGCCCGTGGTCACCGGCGCCTCGGTCGGCGCCGCCGAGCTTCTGAAGGGGGAGGCCCGCGGCTTCGTCCTCGCGGATCCCTCCGGCGAGGCGCTCGAATCGGCCATGCTCTCCCTCGCCGTCCGGGAGACGCGCGCCCGCGTCGGCGCCTCGGGCCCCGCCGCCGCGCTCCCCTGCGCCTGGGACCGGGGCGCCTCGGCCCTCCTCGACCTGTACGAAAGCCTAATAAGGTAAAATCATTCCTTATGAGGCTCCATGGAACGCCCTAAGGGGGCGCTTCGTCTCCTTGCCGCCGCCTTCCGGACCGTGCTCCGCGGTTTCGGCCTCTCCTTCATCGTCCTCGTCCTGATCGTCGCGGGCGCCGCGATCTACGCCCAGCACAAGTTCGGCCCGGAGGAGGCGCGCGCCATCGCCATCTCCCAGCTGCAGGCGCTGCTGCATCGCGAGGTCACGATCGAGAAGATGATCCTCAGCCCCCGCGGCCTGAAGATCAAGGGCCTGCGCGTGCGCCGCGCCGCCGGCGCGGAGGGCGACCAGCTCGTGTGCGACACCGCGCTGGTCACCGTCAAGCTGCGCCCGCTGCTGCGACGCCGCCTCGAGTTCGACGCGGTGCGCCTGGAGTCCCCGCAGATCTTCCTCACGCGCGAGGCCGACGGGACCTGGGACATCGCCGACCTCTTCGCCTCGTCGAAGGCCGCTCCCGGCGGCGCCCTGCCGCTGGCGCTCGCCGCGGCGGAGACCATCGTCAACGACGGCGTCCTCAGGTTCGACGACCGCAAGCGCGGCCGCAAGGTCTCCTTCGAGAAGCTGGCGCTGCGCGCCGACAGCTTCGACCAGGACCAGCCCTTCCCCCTGGAGGTCTCCTTCGTCAACGCGGTCACCTTCGGCACCCGCACGCTGACGACGAGCGTCTCCGCCGAGGGCGTCATGGACCTCGCCGGCCTGCATTGGTCGAGCGCCACGGCGACCGCGCACCGGTTCACGGCCGAGGCGGACGGCGTCAAGGTCGCGGGCTCGGGCACGGTCGCCGGGTTCCAGCGCCCCGTCTTCGAGCTCGTCGCGTCGGTGCCCGCCCTCGGCCCCGAGCGCTGGCCGCGCTGGACGGGCCGCGACCTCAAGCTCGCCCTGCCCGCGACGAAGGTCAGCGCGCGCGTGAACTGGTCCGCGCAGACGATCTGGGACGTCGAGCGCCTGACCGTCGAGACGCCCGCGGGCACGGCCACCGCGAGCGGCGTCTTCGACCTGACCGCGGACACCGCCTCCCTGACCGCCCGCGTCGCGACGAAGGACGCGGTGCTGGAGAACCTCAAGGGCTGGCATCCGTCCTGGGCCGCCCGGGACCTGCGCGGCAAGGCCGCCCTGAGCGGCACCATCGAGGGCAAGCTCGGCGCCCTGCAGCTCAAGGAGGCCGTGATCAGCCTGCGCGGCTTCGGGGCCGACTGGGGCGACCGCCGCGTCGAGATCCTGGACCTGGACGCGTTCGTCACCGACGAGTTCGCCTCGGTCAAGGCCTCGGTGACGAAGGGCCGGGTCGTCGCGTACGGCAACGCCTTCGACGACCTCGCCATCACGCTGTCGGTCCTGAAGCAGACCCTGACCGTCGAGAACCTCGCGCTGCGCTGGGGGGAGTCCCGCCTGCGCCTGCGGGGACGCGTGGACCGCCTCTCCGCGCCGAAGGAGGTCCTCATCTCCGGAAACCTCGACAAGATCGTCTGGGAGGACGCCCAGAAGCTCGTGACCGGGATCGCGGCCGCCGTGTCGACGCGGACGGTCTCGGCGCAGGAGCGCGAGAGCCGGCCTTGGGTCAGCACCTTCAAGTACGTGATCCCGCGCAGCTTCCCCGACACCGCCGGCCATCTGCGCGTGACCGAGGTGAGGCAGGCGAACTTCTGGTGCAAGGACCTCGACCTGCTCTGGTCCATCCGCGGCGTGACGCCCGCCCTCGACAAGGTCGGCGGCGAGGCGCGCGTGCGCTTCGGCCCCGGGCGGGTCGCGGACATCCCGGCCGTGCAGGACTCCCACAAGCTGCTGCGCGTGATCTTCCTGCCTTTCATCTACATGCACAAGATGAACAAGTTCTCCATCTTCAGCACGGCCACCGCGTACCCGAAGACGCTCGACTTCCAGAGGATCGAGAGCGAATACGGGCTGACCAAGGGCGTCGCGACGACGCGCTACTTCCACGTGGACTCCCCGCAGCTCGCCGCCTTCGCCGACGGCACCGCCGACTTCGGCAAGGAGCAGGTGGACATGAACATCCTGACGCGCCTGGCGAAGTACGACGGCGTCCTGCCCGAGTGGTGGGTGGACGAGGCCGGGCGCCCGTCGATCGGCTTCCGCGTGAAGGGCGACCTCAACAAGCCCGAGCTGGAGCCGCGTTTCAAGAAGATCCCCGTGGATGAGATCGAGCGGAAGCTCGAGGAAGGCCGCGCCTCCGGCAAGAAGCGTTTCGAGGCGATCGAGAAGCTGCAGACTCTGTGACCAGGAGAACGACATGACCCGAATGAACAAGATGGACGTGCTGGGCCTGCTGCAGGAGCACGGCGCGGTGGCGAGCGGGCACTTCCGGCTCGCGTCCGGGCTCCACACCCCGGTCTACCTCCAGCCCGCCCTCGTCCTCCAATACCCGCACGTCGCGCAGAAGGTCGCCAAGGCGATCGCCTCCAAGTTCATCGGCGCCGTCGACGTCGTGATCTCGACCGGCATGAGCTCCGTCGTCCTCGGCCAGGAGGTCGCCCGCGCCAAGAAGAGCCGGGCGATCTTCACCGAGCGCGTCGGCGGCACGATGGCGTTCCGCCGCGACTTCCGCCTGGAGCGCGGGGAGCGCGCCCTCGTCGTCGTGGACGTGCTCACGACGGGCCGCTCGAACGGCGAGGTCGTCGCCCTCGCCCAGGCCTACGGCGCCCGCGTCGTCGGCGTCGCCGCGATGGTGGACCGCTCGAAGGCGCCGCTGTGCCTCGGGGTGCCCGTGCGCAGCCTGATCGGCTATCCGCTCGAGGCCGCCTCGCCGGAGACCTGCCTCCAGTGCGCCGCCGGCGTGCCCCTGTCGACGGCCAGGCGCGAGATCGAGCTCGGCAGCGACGGCGAATGACCAAGCCGAAGACCGCGCTGAACGCCCTCCTCCTCTGCCAAGGCGTCATGGTGGCGGGGCTCGCGCTGTCCTTCCCGTTCCTCACGCTGTACTTCCACGAGAAGCGCGGCATGCCGATGGGCCTCGTCGGCCTCGCGGTCAGCGGCGCCGTCGCCGCCGCGGCCGTGGCCAGGCCCTCGGCGGGGAGCTGTCCGACGTGTGGGGCTGCAAGCGCGTGATGGCGCTGGCGCTCGTCTGCCGGGCCGTCTTCACGGCGCTGCTGGCGGCCGCCGTCGCCGGCGCCTGGCCCGTGTCCGTCATCGTCGGGCTGCACGTCGTCGCGTCGTTCGCGGGCAACCTCTACGGGCCGGCCGTGCGCGCGTGGATCGCCCACGAGCATCCGGCGGGCGAGCGCGTGCGCGCCTACGGCGCCCTGCGCGTCGCTCAGAACGCGGCGTGGGCCGTCGGCCCGGCGATCGGCGGCTTCATGGCGGGCTGGTCGTACGCCCTCATGTTCGCGGCGACCTCGGCGCTCTCGCTGGTCTGCCTCGGCCTGCTGCTCGGCCTCGTGCCGGCGGCGCCCGCGGCCCGGTCGGGGGAGGGCTTCGCCTGGAGCGGCAGCCTGATGGCGGCGCGCGACCCGCGCTGCCTCGAGCTCGCGCTCCTGAGCCTGCTCATCGCCTGTTCGATGGCCCAGCTCGTCGCGCCCCTGTCCGTCCACGCGACCGCGCACGGGGGCCTGACCGAGACCAAAGTAGGCTTTCTTTTTGCCGTCAACGGCGCCCTCGTCGTCCTGTTCCAGCAGGCGGCCACGCGCGTCGTCGCGCGCGTCGCGCTCACCCGCGCCGCCGCCGCGGGCTGCCTGTTCTACCTCGCCGGCTGGTCCTGGATCGGCTTCGCGCGCGGCTGGTGGCCGCTGGCGCTCGGCATGACGGTGGTGACCGTCGGCGAGATCGTCGTCTCGCCCAGCATCGAGGCCCTCGCCGCCAACCTCGCGCCGGCGCGCCTCAAGGGCCGCTACCTGGGCTTTCAGGGCCTGCTCCAGTCGCTGGGGCAGGCGCTCGGCCCTCTGCTCGGCGGCCTGGGGCATCAGCATTTCAGCGGCGGCCTCACGCCCGCGCCGTGGCTGGCCGCCGGGGCGCTCGCCGGCGCCGCGGGCTGGGGCTTCTGGCGCCTCGGGCGCCGGATCGACAGCGTCGAAGAAGGACTCGTTCTACAGGAGGTCGCATGATCCCACGCTACACCCGCCCCGCGATGGGCGAGATCTGGTCCGACGACAACCGCCTGCGCGCGATGCTGCGCGTCGAGGAGGAGCTGCTCAAGGCGATCGCCTCCGATAAGGGCGTGCCCGCCTCGGAGCTCAGGACCTTGCGCAAGCTGCTCGAGAAATCCCTGCTCGACGCCTCGCGCCGCAAGGAGTCCAGCGCCGGCCACGAGGTGATCGGCATGCTCTCGGCCGTCGCCGGCGAGCTGAAGAAGACGGCTCCGAAGGTCGACCGCTACCTCCACTTCGGGATGACCTCCTCCGACGTGCTCGACACCTCGATGGCGCTGCAGCTGCGCGACTCCGCGGACCTGCTCGTCGCCGACGTCGAGTCCGTGCTCAAGCGCCTGAAGGCCCTGGCCAAGAAGCACGAGCGCACCTGGATGGTCGGCCGCACGCACGGCGTCCACGCCGAGCCCATCACCTTCGGCATCAAGGTCGCCGGCTGGCACGCCGAGGGTCTGCGCTGCCTGCGCCGCCTGCGCGCCGCGCGCGAGCTCATCGCCTATGGGAAGATCTCCGGAGCCGTGGGGGCCTTCTCGCAATTGTCGCCGGAGGTCGAGGCGAAGGTCCTCGACGCCCTCGGCCTGCGCCCCGAGCCGGTCTCGACCCAGGTCGTGCCCCGCGACCGCTACGCCGAGTACTTCCACTCGCTCGTGCTGACGGCGTGCTTCGTCGAGCGCATCGCGCTCGAGATCCGGCATCTGCAGAAGACGGAGATCCTCGAGCTCGAGGAGCCGTTCTCCGAGGGACAGAAGGGGTCTTCCGCCATGCCGCACAAGCGCAACCCGGTGCTGTGCGAGAACCTCTGCGGCCTCGCGCGCCTGATCCGGACCTACGAGTCGGCGGTCACGGAGAACTGCGCGCTGTGGCACGAGCGCGACATCTCGCATTCCTCGAACGAGCGGATGATCATCCCGGACGCCCACATCGCCCTCGACTTCATGCTCCATCGCCTCGAGCAGGTGCTCGACGGCCTGGCCGTGTTCCCGGAGAACATGAAGCGCAACCTGGACAAGATGAACGGCCTCGTCTTCTCGCAGAAGGTCCTGCTGCGCCTCATCGACGCCGGCCTCGGACGCCTCGAGGCCTACGACCTGGTCCAGCGCAACGCGATGAAGACCTGGAAGGACAACCGCCCTCTGCGCGACCATCTCAACGCCGATCCCGACGTGACGAAGCGCCTGTCGCCCAAGGAGCTCGACGCCTGTTTTTCTTTAGAGCCTTATGGAGCCTCCGCACGAGAGATTTTGAAGAGGGGCGGCTGCCTCTAGCCGAACCCTGACGCAAGGAGAATCAAATGCCCGAAGCCGCCAAAGCCGCGCCCGACGCCGCCGTCGCCGAGAAGCCGCTGCGCATCATCCTCAACCCGGACCGCGACAAGCGCGTCAAGGCCGGCCATCTCTGGATATTCTCCAATGAGATCAAGGAGGTGCTGTCGGACCATCCGCCGGTCCCCGGGGACCTGGGCGTCGTCGTGAACGCGGGCGGGACCCCGCTCGGCATGGCGTTCTACAACCCGAACAGCCTCATCGGCGGCCGCGTGCTCACGCGCGACCCCAAGGAGCCGATCGACGCGGAGTTCTTCCGGCGGAAGCTGGCGGAGGCCATCGCCTACCGGGAGAAGGCTTTGCCGGGTGAAACGTCATACCGTCTCTGCTACGGCGAGTCGGACGGGCTTCCAGGGTTGGTCGTGGACCGCTACGGCCAGTACCTCGTGCTCCAGGTGATGTCCGCCGGCATCGAGCGCCGCATGCCGTGGATACAGGCCGCGCTCGAGGAGCTCGTCAAGCCGAAGGGCATCTTCCTCAAGAACGACCACAAGGTGCGCGCCCTCGAGGGGCTCCCGCTCGAGTGCCGGACCTTGATGGGGACCGTGCCGGAGCGCGTTCCGATCACGGAGAACGGCCTGCGCTTCGCCGCGCCGCTCGGCGAGGGCCAGAAGACCGGCCATTACTTCGACCAGCGCGAGAACCGCGCCTTCCTGCGGCCTTACTTCCAGGGGCGCAGCGTGCTCGATCTGTACTGCTACACCGGCGGCTTCGCCATCGCCGCGGCCAAGGGCGGGGCGAAGTCGGTGCTCGCGCTCGACAGCTCGGGCCCGGCGGTGCAGCTCGCCCGGGAGAACGCGAAGTTCAACGGCGTGGACGGGGTCGTGTCGGCCGACGAGGGCGACGCGGAGGTGGTGCTGGAGTCGTTCGCGCGCGGCCAGCAGCCCTTCAAGCCCGACATGATCGTGCTCGACCCGCCGAGCCTCGTGCCCGCCAAGAAGCACCTGCCTCAGGCCCTGCGCCTGTACACGAAGCTCAACAGCCAGGCGATGCGCGCGCTGCCCAAGGGCGGCCTGCTCGCGACGGCGACGTGCTCGCACCACGTCTCGCGCGAGGACTTCGTGCTGATGCTGCGCAACGCGCAGGCGAAGGCCGAGCGGCCGATGCGCTTCGTGACGCTGCGCGGCCAGGCGCTCGACCATCCGATCCTGCTCTCGATGCCGGAGACGGAGTACCTGCACTTCGCGCTCCTGGAGATGATCTAAGGACATGGACCAGCCGCACTTGGAGGAGGACCGCTCCTCCAAGTTCTCGCCCTCGAAGCTTTCGGTCTATCAGAACTGCCCGAGGCGCTACCAGTACCGCTACGTCGACAAGATCTCGCGTCAGCGCAAGACGCCGGAGACCGTGGTCGGCGTGGCGGTGCACTCGACCTTCGAGGAGCTGTACGCGCTCGTGACGGGGGGGAAGGTCCCGTCGCTCGCGGACCTCCACGAGGTCTATGAGCGGGAGTTCGCCGAGGGCTGGGACGGGTCGGTCGTGGAGAAGGACGCGCGCTTCGCCAAGGACGACTGGCGGAAGGTCGGGCGGGACTGCGTCCAGCTGTACTACGAGGGTCATCAGCCGTTCGCCGCGGACCGCACCGTGGCCATCGAGAAGCGCGTCGGCTTCCCGATCACGGTCGACGGGCACGAGTACCGCATCGAGGGCTTCGTGGACCGCCTGGCGCTCGCGCCGGACGGCGCGTTCGAGATCGTGGACTACAAGACGGCGAAGTCCCTGCCGAACCAGCAGCACGCCGACGAGGACTGGCAGCTCGCGCTGTACGAGCTCGCCGTGCGCCGCGAGTGGCCCGACACGAAGGAGGTCCGGCTCAAGTGGCACTACGTGCGCCACGGCAAGACCTTGGTGTCCATCCGCGACGACGCCGCGCGCGCGAAGCTGCTCGCCGACGCGGCCGAGCTGATCTCCCGGATCAAGCACGACCACGAGTTCGCGCCGCGGCCGGGCACGCTGTGCGACTGGTGCGAGTACCGCGACCTGTGCCCGGTCTTCGCCGACGAGGTCCGCGTGGCGGCCCTGCCGCCGGCGGAGCGCGCGAAGGACGGGGGCGTGAGGCTCGTGGCGAGCTACGCCGAGATCGAGGGGCGCCGCAAGCGCCTCAAGGACGAGCTCAAGGCCGTCGAGGCGGAGCGCGAGAAGGTCGAGTCGGACATCGCCGACTGGGCCGAGGCCGCCGGCGTCACGACCGTGGCGGGGGAGCGCGCCCAGGCGTCGGTGACGGTCAAGGAGGAGATCCAACTGCCGACGAAGACCGGGGAGGCCGAGAAGCACGCGGAGCTCGAGGCCGAGGCGAGGAAGACGCCGCTATGGGCGGAGGTGGCGAGGCTGGACGGGCACGCGCTGCTCGACGGGCTCAAGGCCCGCAGATGGACGGGAGAGCTTCTCGCCCTCGCGGAGTCCCTCGTCGCGCGCTTCGGGCACCGGACCCACAAGCGGACCGTGCGCCTTAAGCGCCGCGCCGACTCCGAAGAGGACTAGATGCAGTCCTAGTCGTAAGCCGCTTTGTCGGACCCGCCGATCCCGAGCTGGACCGCGAGGCTCATCCAATCGGTCTTCAGGCGGTCATGCTGAGCTTCGAGCTCGTTCCAACCCTGCTCGAACTCAAGCGTCTTGCCGCCCTTCGCTTTCCGAGAGGAAACCTTGTGGTGCCGGGCCGACTTCGCCAGTGTTTTCTTCATGTCGTCCTCAATCGCAGTATAGCCCCGGCTCCCGTTTTCGTCAACGGCTTTTTTTCGGCGCGTCGTCGAGGGCGGCGCGCGCCAGCGCGTGCTCGCCGAGGCGCTCGTACAGCGTCGCGACGCGGCGCCGGTCGTCGGGATCGGGCGCGCGCGCGAGGGTCTCGTCGAGGAACGCGAGCGCGCCCGCGCGGTCGCCGGCGTCGGCGGCGAAGTAGGCGCGGTTGAGGCGGAGCTGCGGGTCCTCGGGCTGCTCGGCGATCAGCGCGTCGATCATGCGGCGCGCCGTC
>JACPOW010000127.1 GCA_016191335.1 Elusimicrobiota bacterium
GATGGCCTCGCGCAGCTCGACGGAGAACATCGCCGTGTTGATGCGGTACGAGCCGGGCAGGAGGATGTCGATCTGCGGCCCCTTCTGGCCGCCCTGCTCGAGGAAGGCCTGGCCGTTCTGGAAGTTCTCGTGGCCTTTCACGCTGCGCCCGAGCAGGCGCCCGGGGGTCATCGGCTGTCCGTCGGTGGCGACGACGACGCCGATCTTGTTGTTCGTGATGCGCAGGGCGGGTCGCTTGACGATCTTGAAGAGATACGGGTTGATGCGGTAGGTGCCGGGGGGGAGGATCTGCACCTGCGGGCCCTTCTCGCCGCCGCCGCTGAGGAAGGCCTCGCCGTCCTGGAACAGGTTGTGGTTGCCGAGGGCCTTGCCGAAGATCCGGCCGGGAGGCACCGGCGCGCCGTCGATGGACTCGACCAGCCCGACCTCGTTCTCGGCCACGACCATCATGGGCGCCTTCTCCGTCCTATACAGGAAGGGGATCAGGAAGTGCAGGCCGGGGCCGAGGATGCGGGCCTGGATGCCGACCTCGTTGGCCATCGCGACGACGCGGCCCTCGGGCATCGAGGTCCCGAGCCAGCGCCGCTCGAGGACGGCGATCTGCACGCCGCCGACGATCACGATCGAGTTGTAGACGAAGATGACCAGGGCGAAGATCGCGAGGGTGAAGATCGCGAAGCCGAGATCGCCGGTGAGGCCGAGCGACGAGAGGAATCCTGAAATCAAGCCCATGGGGAACAACCTCCGGGGAACGCCTAGGTCACAGGGATTCTAAGGAATCGTTACAGAGGTGACAAGGCCCAGGGGGACCTGAAAAAGGTGTCAGGCCTACCGTTCTTTGCATAAGTCGGACTTATGCAAAGAACGGTAGGCCTGACACCGGCGGTCGTTGAGGCTAGAACTCTTCGCTGAACGCGACGGCGCCCGTCACGCCGGTCTGGTACGCGGACACGCGGCGCTCGAAGAAGTTGGCCAGCTCCTGCACGTCCTGGAGCTCCATGAAGTTGAACGGGTTCTTGGAGCCGTACACCGGCTTGATGCCGAGGTTGGCGAGACGCTGGTCGGCGACGCACTGGAGATACTGGCGCATCCCGTTGACCGAGAAGCCGGCGATGCCGCCGCCCAGGAGGTCCTCGGCGAAGGCCATCTCGCAGTCGATGGCTTCCTGCATCATGACGATCACATCCTGTTCCATCTTCGGCGTGAACAGCGTGGGGTCTTCGGAACGGGCCGTTTTGATGATCTCCATGGCGGCGGCGATGTGCATGGACTCGTCCCGGAACACCCAGTTCGTCCCGCCCGCCAATCCGTTCAGCAGGCCCTTCGAGCGCAGGAAGTAGACGTACGCGAAAGCCGCGAAGAAGAAGAGGCCTTCGACGCAGGACGCGAAGCAGATCAGGTTCATCATGAACTGCCGCTTCTGCTCCTGGGTCTCGATGCGGTCGAGCGTGTTGATCGAGGCGATCCACTTGAGCATGAAGTCGCCCTTCCGCTTGATGGAGGGGATGTTGTCGATGGCGGCGAACGCCAGCTCGCGCTCGGCGGGATCGGGGATGTAGGTGTCGAGCAAGGTCAGGTAGAACTCGACGTGCACGGCCTCCTCGAAGAGCTGGCGGGACAGGTACACGCGCGCCTCGGGGGAGTTCACGTGCTTGTAGAGGTTGAGCACGAGGTTGTTGCTGACGATCGAGTCGCCGGTCGCGAAGAACGCGACGAGGCGGTGGATCAGGTGGCGCTCGGCGGGGGTGAGCTTGGACTTCAGGTCGGTGACGTCGTGCGAGAAGTCCACCTCCTCGACGGTCCAGGTGTTCTTGATGGCGGCCTTGTACATCTCGAAGAACACGGGGTACTTCATCGGGCGGAGGGTGAGGTTGAAGCCGGGGTCGAGGATCATGGATGGGTCTCCTGGGTCTAAATTCACCGGCCGGAGGCCTGACGGCGCCTCCGGCCGGTCGCCGAAGCGGCGACCGTGGTCTTGGCGATCTTCGTCGCCGGGCGCGAGCGCAGGTAATACGAGGTCTTGAGCCCCTTCTTCCACGCGTACATGTACATGGAGGAGAGCTTGCCGATGTTCGGGCTCTCCATGAAGAGGTTCAAGGACTGGGACTGGTCGATGTACGCGCCGCGGTCGGCGGCCATGTCGATCAGGGAGCGCATCGGGATCTCCCAGACGGTGCGGTAGGTCGCCCGGATCTGCTCCGGGATCTCCGCGATGTCCTGGATCGAGCCCTCGGCCATCATGATGCGCGCGCGCATCTCCTCGTTCCAGAGCCCGAGCTTCTTCAGCTCCAGGCACAGGTACTTGTTGACCTGGAGGAACTCGCCGGACAGAGTCTCGCGCTTGAAGAGGTTCGAGATCTGCGGCTCGGTGGCCTCGTACGCGCCCACGATGGACGCGATCGTCGCGGTCGGCGCGATCGCCAGCAGCAGCGAGTTGCGCAGGCCCTTCTTGGTCATCTCCGCGCGCAGCTTCTCCCAGCGCGTCATGTCGGACGGGGCGGCGCCCCACAGCTCGAACTGGAACACGCCCTTGGCCGCCTTGGTCTCCGGGAAGGCCAGGTGGGGGCCCTTCACGCCGGCGAGCTCGACGGACGCCGAGAGCGCGTGGAAATAGATCTCTTCCGAGATCTTCTTCGACAGCTCGCGCGCCTCGTTCGAGTCGAACGGGAGGCCGAGCTGGAAGAACGCGTCCTGCACGCCCATGACGCCCAGGCCGACGGGCCGCCACTTGGCGTTGCTGGCCTTGGCGGCCGGCGTCGGGTAGAAGTTGATGTCGATGACGCGGTCGAGGTACTTGACCGCGGTGCGGACGTTCGCCGCGAGCTTGACGAAGTCGAAGCGGCCGTCCTCGACGTACTTGCTCAGGTTGATCGAGCCGAGGTTGCAGACCGCGGTCTCGCCCTGGTTGGTGACCTCGATGATCTCGGTGCAGAGGTTCGAGGAGTGCACGACGTTCGCCGGCGAGCCGGTCTGGTTCGCCTTCAGGTTGGAGGCGTCCTTCCAGTTCATCCAGCCGTTGCCGGTCTCGGCGAGGGCCTTCATCATGCGGGCGTACAGCTCGCGGGCCTTCACCTGGCGGACGAACAGCTTCTTCTCCTCGCCCTCGAGGTAGGCCTCTTCGAAGGCCTTGCCGTAGAGATCCGTCAGCTGGGGCATGGTCTTGGGGTCGAACAGGGACCACACTCCGTCCTCCTCGGCCCGCTTCATGAACAGGTCGGGGATCCAGTGCGCGAGGTGCAGGTTGTGCGCGCGCCGGGCCGGGTCGCCGGTGTTGTCGCGCAGCTCGAGGAACTCCTCGATGTCGGCGTGCCAGGTCTCCAGGTACACGGCGCAGGCGCCCTTGCGCTTGCCGCCCTGGTTGACGGCGACGACGGAGCTGTCGAGCGTCTTGAGCCACGGGATGATGCCGTTGGACTGGCCGTTGGTGGAGCGGATCAGGGAGCCGCGGGCGCGGACGCGCGAATACGACACGCCGATGCCGCCCGAGAACTTGGAGAGCAGCGCGATGTCGGTGTAGCGGTTGTAGATCGCCTCGAGGTCGTCCACGGGGCTGTCGAGCAGGTAGCAGGAGCTCATCTGCGGGTGCTTCGTGCCCGAGTTGAACAAGGTCGGCGAGCTCGGCATGTGCTCGAAGCGCGAGATCAGGTTGTAGAACTCGACGGCCTCCTGCACGGTCTCGGCGAGGCCGCAGGCCACGCGCATGAAGAAGTACTGGGGCGCCTCGATGACCTCGCGGGTCTCGGGGTTCTTAAGGAGGTAGCGGTCGTAGACCGTGCGCAGACCGAAGTACTCGAACAGCTCGTTGCGCTGGAGCTCGATGGCGTCGTTGAGCTTGCGGGAGTTGGCCTGGACGAACTGGCCGACCTTCTCGGAGATCAGGCCGTGGCGGACGCCGGCGGAGATGGACTGGGAGAACGAGTGGATGTCCTGGTTCTCGACCTCTTTCATGATGTACGTGGACAGCAGGCGCGCGGCGAGGCGCGAGTACTCGGGCTCCTCGGCGATGAGCAGCGCGGAGGTCTGGATCGACAGGTTGTCGAGCTCCTTCGTGGTGGCGCCGTCGTACAGGCCGCCGATGGTCTTGGTGGCGATCTTCAGGCCGTCGATGTTCTCGAGGCCCTGGCCGGCGCGGGCGACGGCGCGGACGATCTTGTTGACGTCGACGGGCTCGAGGGAGCCGTCGCGCTTGCGGACCTGCATCGTGGTCGCATTCGCGTCCTCGTTGTTGTTGTTGTTGTTCACGACGGGGGTGACAGGCGTCTTGGCAGCCGTGTTCATCCTTTTCTCCATGGGATTTTGTAGCGTTCTTTTGCTCGGATCCGCCGCGCGGCTCGCGGGCGTTTTCGAGGAGGCAGTAGAATAACCGATGGATATATTTTTGTAAAGACCCAGATGGACACTCACCGCCGTTAAGGAGTTTCTAGTGTTGAAGAGTATCGTTCTCTACATTGTCGTTTTGCTCATCTCCGCCTGCTCGCGCGCGCCGGAGCCCGTGAAGGCGCTCCCGGACTTCGCGCTGACCGCCGTCACCGTCGACGGCACCTCGCCCTTCGACCTGCGCGCGATGCGCGGCCGCGTCTGGATCGCGGATTTCGTCTTCACGCGCTGCGGCGGACCGTGCCCGATCCTCACCGCGAACATGGCCGGCCTGCAGAAGCGGCTGCCCAAATCAATCGGCCTGCTCTCGTTCACCGTCGACCCGGACCACGATTCGCCAGAGGTGCTCACGCTCTACGCGCGCAAGTTCGGCGCCGACGCGCAGCGCTGGTTCTTCCTCACCGGCGAGAAGCCGGAGCTGGTCCGGCTCATCCGCGACGGGTTCCTGCTGCCGGTCGTGGAGAACGCCGCCGCCTCGCCGGGGGAGCGCGTCACGCACTCGACGAAGATGGTCCTCATCGACGCGCAGGGGCGCCTGCTCGGCTGGTACGACGGCGACGACCAGGCCTCGCTCGACAAGCTCGCCGCCGACGCGAAGAAGCTCTGACGCGGTCTTGACGCCGATTCCTTATTGATATACAATCTCAATAAGAAGGAGGCGTGATGAGCCGAATACTGGCGGAACGGGGAGACGGAGGGCCGGGCGCGGTATCCCTCTGCGGCGGCTGCGACGACGTCCATGTCCGCTGGGGGGAGGTGACCTTGTCGCTGAGCCGGGCTCGATTCCTGGAGCTGGTCCGGATGCTGAACGCGGCGGCTCGGCCGCTCGGCCCCGACCTGGCCGGTCCGTCCGCCGGCGCGGTCCGCGGGACGGAGTGGACCCAATGAGCTCCGCCGACCGCGTCGTCGTCGACATCCTTTTCAACGTGGCGTGGCGCGACCGCTGCGCTCAGGAGCGGCGCCTGCGTCCCAGCGTGAGCGGCCAGGGCAGTTGGGCGATGGTCCGCCTCGCCGAGGGCCGGGAACTCGTCGCCGGCGTGGCGTCGATCGCCGATCTGGACCGGATCCGGACGCAGCAGCCCTATTATGTGCGTCGGGCCGCCGGCGCGGCGCCCGAGCCCGTGACGACGCTGGCTGAGGTCATCGACCTGTGGGACGACGGGACTCCCGGCTTCGAGCGTTTTCGCGAGGCGCTGCTCCAGTGCGCGGCCGGCCCGGCGAAGGCCTGACGCCCGTTCGGTCACGGATGGGATCTCTCTCGCCGGACTCGCACCGGTGCGAGTCCCGGCGTCGCGGCTGCTCCCGGAAACAGTCGTCCCCGGCTACCCTCAAGGATAGCCGGGGACGGAACGCCCGATCGCGTCCAAGGACCGGTCGGGGGTCTAGGCGTTGAAGCGGCCGATCTCGCCGGGCTTGCGCAGCATCTTGTTGACCTCGTCGAGGTGCAGCTCCTCGCCGACGATCATCTCGCGCGCGTACTCCTCGAGCAGGACCGACTTGCCCTCGGAGACCTTCAGCAGGTCGTTGTAGGCCTTCACCGCGGCGGTCTCAGGTTCGAGGCTCTCGCGCAGGATGTCGCCGATGTCGTGCTTCTCGGTCTCGAGCAGGGGCCCGATCTTCAGCGAGGGGTGTCCGCCCATGAGGGTCACGAGCTCTCCGGCCTTGTGCGCGTGGGTCAGGCTCTCCTCGGCGTTGCCCTTCAGCCAGGACACGATGGGCAGGCGGTTGTAGCCGTACACCATCAGCGAGTAGTGCGTGTAGCGCACCACGCCGGCCAGCTCGAGCTCCATGATCCGGTTGAGGATGACGACGGCTTTCTTCTTGTCCTGCTCGTTCATGTCTTTTCTCCTAGGCGCGGCGATGTGTCCGGCCCGCCTTATGAAGGAACATCGCGAGGACCGCGATGAGCAGGGCGAGCACGGACTGCAAGGTGAGGAAGCAGGCGATCTTGAGGACGGCGAAGGAGGGGGAGACGAAGCGCACCAGCCAGCCCGAGGCCTCTCCCAGCAACGCGGAGCCGAATCCGAGGCCGATGACCCAGCGCTTGGAGCGTTCCTCCCACGGCGCGAAGATCGCGAGGTGGGTGAGCAGGAGCATCATGACGCCCATCGTGGCGAGGTGGGCGTGGCTGACCTCGAGCATCGAGGCGGCGCTGCGCGGCTGGGAGAACTCCTCGGCGCTGCCGAGGTAGTACGCCTGCACGGACGACGGCGTCAGGTCCATGCGCTTGAGGAACATCGCCGCGTTCGTGGCCCAGAGGCCGGCGGCGAAGACGAGGGTCCAGGCCAAGGTCATCCGCATGAGCGGGTGGTTCTGGAAGCCGCCGGTCTGCATGTATTTCACGGGCGAGAGTGTATCACTTAGCGGGTTTCGCGTTAAGGACCTGGTGGACGGCCAGCGCGCGGCGCACGGCGCGGGTCACGGCCTCCGCGGTCAGCGAGGCGCCCGCGATGTTGCGCAGGCCGCGCCTCAGGGCGAGCTCGTCGTCGAGCCTGCGGCCGGCGAGTTGGTCGAGCCAGCGTTTGGAGGCCATGTATTCGTCGGGCTCGACGAAGGAGAGTATCTCGACGAAGCGCACCTCCCCGCCGGCGCCGACGACGACCATCACCGTCTCGTTCATCGTGCGCACGAGATGCGACTCGAAATAGGCCGTCGTGGAGCCCGCGACGTAGTAGGTCCACACCTTCGACGGCAGCCGCGCGCGGGCCGCGGTCTCGACGGCCCTGGCCTGCGCGTCGGTCAGGAAGGCCGTGCGGCGCTCGGGCGCGGCGCCGGGGAAGGCGATCGCCAGGGCGTCCTTCTGCGTCATCAGGACGCGCGCCCGCGCCGGGACCGCCCCGAGAAGGGCGGCCCCGGCGAGAACGGCGGCGATCAGAAGATGTACGCGAGCCCCATGTTCCACTGATTGACTCCGGTGCGGGCCTGGTTCTTCATCCACTGGAAGTCGGCTTTCACCGCCACCTGCTGGATCGGCTTGTAGGTGAGGCCGGCCGTGTACTCGACGCGGCTGTTGGCCGGGTTCTTGGCGAAGGCCGACGGCGTGTCCGCCTGCGTGTCGTAGCGCTCGTAGCGGAAGAACGGGGCGAGGTACTGGCCCTTGTTGTCCTTCCTGAGCGACAGGACGTCGTAGGCGCCCTCCACGTAGCCGCCGAACAGCTTGCTGCCGATCGAGGTTTTCGCCGCGCTCGTGTAGCCGTTGGTGATGTTGACCAGGTCCGCGTTGCCGACGCGGCCCTCAGCGTACAGCGCTCGGAGCTCGGCGCCGCGGTACTCGGCCTTCAGGTGGCCTTCCCACATGGACACCGGCACCGAGTTCGCGACCAGGCTCTGGTCGGCCTGGCCGACGTAGAAGGAGCCGCCGACCAGCACGCCCGCGAGGGGCTTGTAGTCGACGCGCGTGACGGAGGCGAAGTCCTCGGCGTAGCTCTTCGCGCCCGACGAGCGACCGCTGCGCAGGCCGGTCGAGGAGGTGAAGCCGGAGACGCCCGTGTTCGTCGTGGACTGCAGCCCCGTGACGAGGTAGGAGCGGTAGGACACCGGGCCCAGGTCGCCGAACACTCCCACGCCGTTCTCGCGCCAGGTGGAGGGGATGATGTTCCGCTCGACGCTCGTGCGCTGGACGCCGTGGAACGTGGTCGGCTCGTGGATCTCGTTCTGCAGCCCCATGGGCACGAGGAGCGTCCCGGCGCGGACGCCGATCTCGTCGCGCAAACGGAAGTCGACGTAGGCCTGCTCGACCGACACCTCGCCGCGGCCCTTCCCGGTCGAGCCGTTCTCGATCTCGAGCTCCGAATTGAAGAGGATCCGGTCGTTGAACTTGTAGCCGACGTAGAGGATCGCGCGCAGGAAGTTGGCCTCGTCGCGGGTCCCGGCGGCGGTGTTGTCCTGCTTGCGCTTGTCATAGTTCTGGTAGGTCATCTCGCCGTAGCCGCCGATGGCGACCTTACTCGGGCGGGCGCGGTACACCTTCGAGGCTGCGGGGGCAAAGCCCGGGACGGACCCCGAGGCCTCGGCGACCGGCTCGGAGGCTTCGCCGAGCTTCATGCTCTCGATCTCCTTCGTCAGGAGGTCGACCTTGCGCTCGAGCTCGCCGAGCTTGGCGGCGTCTTGGGCGAAGGCGGGGGCGGATGGGGCGAGGGCGACGAACAGGGACAGCAGGACGGCGATGCGGGGCTTCATGAACGGCCTCCTTTATGAGCGACGGGTGGGATCCCAGGATCGAAAAAAGACAGTCCTCGGAAGGACGGGGGGGTCTTTCCGAGGACGAATAAAGCGGTGGACCAGGCGTCGGCGTCGGTCGCGCTGGGCAGGACGGCGGCGGCGGAGCCGGGGCGCCGGACGGCCTTGCCGTCGAAGGGGTTCTTGATGTGGCCGGGGTGCTCGCTGTCCCCCGAGACCGACACCGAGGCGTCCTTCAGGAGCAGCGGCTCCGCGCGGCCCGGGACCTCGGCCGTCCACTCGCCGAGGGCGAGGATCTGGCCGCCGAAGTTGAAGCGGGCGCGGGCGACGCCCGCTTCCTTTAAGACCGCGGCGGCCTTGTCGAGCGCCCAGCCCTTGCCGATGCCGCCGAAGTCGAGGCGCATCCCGGCGGGGAGCTCGATCGTCCGGGCCTTCGGGTCGAGGCGCACCATGGTCCAGCCGTCGCGGGCGATGGTCGGGTCGAAGGCGCCGCCGGTCTCGCGCGCCAGGCGCAGGGACGCCTCCACCGCGGCGTACAGGTCGGCGGAGACCGGCGCGGGGCCGGTCCCGGCGGCGCGGTTGAGGACCGAGGCGTCGCTCTCCTTTTTATAGAGGCTCAGCACGCGGTCCCAGCGCTCGATCTCGGCGAAGGCGGCGCTGACGGCGGCGT
>JACPOW010000017.1 GCA_016191335.1 Elusimicrobiota bacterium
AGACCGCCGGCGGGGCGCCGCCCACGACGCCCGCCCAGGAGCTGCGCCGCATGGCCCGCGACGCGGCCCGCGCCCGGGCCGTGCTCAAGCTGGGGGAGATCGCCGGGGACAACGCCCGCGCCGCCCTCGACTCCGCGCACAAGGACCCCGAGGGGGAGGTGCGCGACGCGGCCGCCGTCGCCTTGGCCCGCCTCGGCTCGCCCGGCGCCTCGGCGCCCTTCCTGAGCGCCGTCGCCGACGCCGACGAGGGCGTGCGCGCCTCCGCCGCCCGCTCGCTCGGCCTGATCGGCCGCGAGGGCCGGGACATCCTCGTCAAGCTCGCCTCGACCGACGCCGCCGTCTCCGTGCGCGCGGAGGCCTGCGCCGCCCTAGGCTCGTTCTCGGACCCCGCCGACGTCGCCGTCCTCGCCGCCGCCCTCGCCGACAAGAGCGGCCGCGTCAAGCTCGCGGCCTCGCGCGCGCTGGCCCGCCGCGGCGGCGCGGAATCGACCGCCGCGCTGAAGGCCTTCCTCGACAAGGCCCCGGCCCCCGAGTTCGCCCTGACCGCGCAGGCCGGCCTGGCCGAGCGCGGGGAGGACGTCGAGCTCGGCCTGGCCGACCTGACCCTCGGACAGGGCGACCCCGAGCTCAAATCGCTCGCCGTCCGGGTGCTGTCCGCCGCGCGCCGGCCCGAGGCGCTCGACCTCCTCGCCAAGGCCATGCGCGCCGACGCCTCGCGCCGCATCCAGGTCGAGGCCGCCGCCGCCGTCATCGTCCGCCTGCGCCGCGTGGAGGGCCCGCGATGAGACAAGCGCTCTTCGCCGTCATCCTCCTCGCCGCCGCGCTGCCCGCCTCGGCCGTGCGGCCCTCGCAGAAGGCGAAGACGGAGGCCCGCCGGTTCGGCCTCGACAAGCTCGAGCGCGGCGCGCCGAAAGGCCCGCGCGCCGGGCTCCTCAACGAGTTCTCCCGGTTCAACTCCCGTCACGAGGGACGCTGGAAGCTGCGCGTGGACCCGCGCACCGGCGCCCCCGAGGCGCTCAGCGACGGCCGCACCGCGCCCCGCTCGGGCCCGCCCGAGACCATCGCCCGCCAGTTCCTGCGCGACCAGGCCGGCCTGCTCGGCGTGAACCCGGACGACCTGGTCATGGAGAAGGAATCCAAGGGCGACGGCCACCGCCACGTGCTCTACCGCCAGACCCACCGCGGCATCCCCGTCGAGTTCGCCCGCGTCAAGGTCCACCTCGACGAGGACGGCTCGGTGATCGGCGCCAACTCCCGCTACGAGCCCGACCTGAACCTCAGCCTGACCCCCGCGATCTCCGCTGCCGAAGCCGTCCGCGCCGCGGAAACGGACGCCCCCGGGACGGCCGACGGCGCCGCCTCGCTCGTGATCCTTCCCGTCGAGACGACCGGCCGCTCGCATCTCGCCTGGAAGGTGAAGGTCACGGCGCCCCAGGCCGCCTGGCGCTACTACGTCGACGCCCGCACCGGGCAGATCCTGTTCCGTTACAACAACATCCGCTTCCAGGTCTGCCTGACCTCCGGCGTGATCAAGGGCTCCGTCTTCGCGATCGACCCGACGAGCACGCCCGCCCAGAACCTCCCGATCGACAACCAGTGGGTGTACATCGCCGACTCCTCGACCCGCGCCCTGACCGGGGGAAACTCCACCTTCGGCCACGGCTTCTACTGCGGCGGCGCCCAGGGCAAGATCAACATGGGGCTTCAGGGGCCCTACGTCAACGTCGCCAACTTCCGCGGCCCGAGCATGCACTACGACAACGGCAACGGCGTGTGGCAGACCCTGGCCTCGCCGGTCTCCTCGCCGCACCCGTACCCGAATTCGACGGTCCAGGTCTCGACGATCAACCTGACGCTCGCAGCACCCCGGGCGGTCAAGTTCCTGCCGGTTTTCAGCACCTTCAAGGTCGGGGAATTCTCCGGGGCCGACACCTCCGACATCTCCGGCGGAGGCATCGCCGACGACGACCAGCTCACCGTCAGCGACGGCAACGGCGACCCGGTCGGCAGCTTCATCGGCAACCGCGGGTCCTTCAATGGCGCCGCCGTCGCGGGCAAGGTCATGCGCCTGACCCTCAAGTCCAACGAGAGCGGCCAGCAGAACGGCTACGATGTCTCCCTGTCGAGCTACCTGACGGTGACCAGCCCCTTCACCTACGGCGCGGCGAACACCTCCAGCCACACCTGGAGCGTCGCCGACGCCCCGATCGGCCTGCGTTCCGAGCTCAACCTGTTCTACCACCTCAACTTGATGCACGACTACATGTTCGGCGACGTCAACCGCTCGAGCGCGGCCCCCGTGACCCGCCCGGTCGTCGCGATGGCGTACGTCGGTCCGAACATGGCCAACGCCTTCTACAATCCCGACTACGACAACCTGATGTTCGGCGACATCAACACCACGGCGCCCGAGGACGCCTTCACGGACGACGCGACCGTCATCCACCACGAGTACGTGCACTACCTCGTCGAACGCATCTGGCCCCTGCAGAACTTCGGCCAGGCCGGCGCTATCTCCGAGGGGAACGCGGACTACTTCGCGGCCAGCTCGCTCAACAACCCCTCGATCGGCGCCTACGTCCTCGGCGCCCTCGGCGGCACGGGCTCGCTGCGCGACCTCGACTGCCAGTTGCCCGGTATCCCGTGCCGGGTGCTCAGCAGCCTGTCCTGGGTCGGACAGATCCACGCCGACAGCATCTACCTCTCGCAGGCGCTGTGGGACATCCGCCGGGACCGCATCGCGGCCCGCGGCTACGCCCTGGGCCGCTCCTGCGCCGACGGCCTCGTCTTCCAGTCCCTGCTCTTCTTCCCGGAAAGCTTCGGGGAGTTCTACGACGCGATGCGCCGCGTGGACGCCGACGGCCGGGTCGCCGCGGCCTGCGGCGGCGCGGGGGCGGCGCAGGCCGCCATCAACACCGCGTTCGCCTCGCACGGGCTCATCCTCGGCAGCGGCGACGCCAACGAGCGCAACGACGGCTTCGAGACCGCAACCGACGTGAGCACGCGCCCGGCGATGTCAGGGACCATCTACCCGACGAGCGACACCGACTTCTTCTCGTTCGGCGCCGGCGCGGGGCTGATCAAGATCACCCTGAACCTGCCGGCCTTCGGCGGCTTCTTCAAGGGCTACCAGCTCAAGCTGTTCGACCGCTCGCGCCGCGAGGTCGCCGTGGCGGCGCCCCCGTACGACGGCGTCAACACGGTGGACGGCTCCTGCGAGGTCACGGACTGCAACACGACCGCCGCCAGCGTCGTGCTCCTTTACAACGCCCCCGCCGGCGGCCAGTACTACGCGCAGGTGACGGGCGGAGACTCGCTCAACGGGTCGGCCAGCGGCGTGCAGTCGACGACGCCCTACAGCCTCGTCTTCGAGTACCCCAAGGGCGGCGCCCTCTCCGGCGCCATCGTCTCGGCGAGCTTCGACAACGACCTGATCTCCTTCGACGCGGGCGTCACCTCCTTCACGAGCATCCAGGACTGGCGCTTCTCCTCCGCGCAGCTGCGGGACCACACCTTCACCCCTCTCAGCAACACCCGCCTCAACCAGCCGCCGGTCGCCGGCGACTTCCTGACCTTCGTCTCCTCCGCGGGCTCCCTCGGGCACATCACCGGCTCGGTCCGCCTCGCGCCCGGCTTCGCCGCGAGGTACCCCGCCTCCGGCACGGTGTACCTCGAGGTGTTCGGCTACAACGTCTACGGCAGCACCGTCTCCCTCGGCCTGTCGAACCCGCTCAACCTGACCGCGACCCGGGCCGAGCTGACCGCCTACAACAACGTCTTCAACCCGGCGCGGGGCCAGAAGGCCACGGTCAAATACGCGACCTTGGCGGCGGGGCGCATCACGATCAAGCTCTACACCGTCACCGGGACCTACATCGCGACCTTGCTCGACGAGGACATGCCCGCGGGGAGGGGAAGCCTAGATTGGGACGGGCGCAACGTCAGCGGGTCCATCGTCGCCAGCGGGATCTATCTGCTGCGCATCGACGCCCCTGGCATCCACAAGACCCAGAAGATCGCCATCATCAAATGACGAGGAGCCTCCTCATCGTCCTGGCGTCATGCTCCGTCGCGGGCCTCGCCCGCGCCGCGGGGCCCGGCACGACCGCCGTGCCGGTGCTGCAGATCCCGATGTCCGCCCGGGCCGCCGGCATGGGGACCTCGTTCACCGCCGTCGCGAGCGACGCCTCCGCCCTGTTCTACAACCCGGCGGGCCTGGCGCGCCTCAACGCCCACGAGCTCGACTTCAGCTTCGCCACCGGGCAGGGCGAGACCTCGATCCAGAACTTCGCCTACGCCGGCCCGACGCCCTTCACCGGCATCTCGGGCAACGGCTACACGAGCGCCGGCGCCAACCTGCTCTATTCGAGGAGCGGGACGATCGAGGTCAACCGCCTCAACGCCAACGGCTCGCTGGGCTCCTCGGAGAGCGTCAGCGCCGGCTCCGACCTCGTGCTGTCCGGCGGCTACGCCGAACGGGTGGGCATGACGCCGATCGAGCTCCGCGACGCTTCCTATCAGATCGACCACTACCTCGGCGTGGGGGGCAAATACGTCCGATCCACCATCGTCACCCAGACCGGCAGCGCCGTCGCCGCGGACATGGGCTACCTCGTGCACTCTCCGGAGGCCGGCTGGAGCTTCGGCGCGTCGGCGCTCAACATCGGCGGCAAGATCAAGTATTCCGAGGAGAAGGAGCCCCTGCCCGCGACCTTCCGCGGCGGCTTCGCCTGGCAGGGCGGGGTGCCGTCGGTCCACAACGTGATCGCCTCCGTCGACGGCGACTACCTGCTCGACGAGCGCGAATGGCACGCCAACATGGGCCTCGAGTACTTCTGGGTCAAGAGCTACGGCGTCCGCCTCGGCTACCAGATCAACCGTGAGGACGCCGGCCTGACCTTGGGCTTCGGCCTGCGCTGGAAGGGCCGCTTCCTGCTCGACTACGCCTGGGGCCTCGGCAAGTCCCTCGGCGACCAGCACCGCATCACGGTCTCCTACCGCTTCGGCGGCGTGCCGCCGTCCCAGCGCGGGCGCCAGCGCCGCCCGTTCATCGAGTCCATCCCCGAGCGCGACCAGCTGCGCGGCATCGAGGACAAGCAGCCGGAGTTCAACGAGCCCGCGCCGCGCCCCCGCGCGGTCCCGCGCGAGCGCAACACCGGCGTCCCGGGCTGGATCTACTAGAGGTCCGCTGGACCCGCCGGCGCGGAGCTCCTGGAAAAAGGTCGGCCGCCCCGTGAGGAGCGGCCGAGAGCGCGGTCCGGCGGCGGCGGTTAAGCGGCTTTCTCTTCCGCGCGCTTGCGCAGCGAGCCGTTGAGGACCTTCTTGCGCAGGCGGATGCTCTGCGGCGTGACCTCGAGGAGCTCGTCGTCGTCGATGAACTCCAGCGCCTGCTCGAGGCTGAGGATCTTCGGCGGCTCGAGCTGGACGGCGTCGTCCGTCGCCTTGGAGCGCATGTTCGACATCGCCTTCGCCTTGGTCGGGTTGACCATCATGTCCGACTGGCGCGAGTTCGTGCCGACGATCATGCCTTCGTACACCTCGACGCCGGGTCCCAGGAAGAAGTCCGAGCGTTCCTGGAGGCCGGAGAGCGCGTAGCCGGTCGTGGTGCCCTGGGCCATGGAGACGAGGACGCCGTTGACGCGGGGCGGCGGCTCGTTGCCCTTCTTGCCGTAGCCGTTGAAGCTGTGGTGCATCATGCCCGTGCCCTTCGTCATGGCCATGAGCTCGGTCTTGAAGCCCATCAGGCCGCGCGAGGAGATCGCGTACTCGAGGCGCACGCGGGACGCGCCCTCGGGCGCCATGTTCTGCAGCTGGCCCAGGCGGCGGCCGAGGGCCTCGATGATCGCGCCCTGGTACTGCTGGGGCGCGTCGATGACGAGGTTCTCCATCGGCTCGCTCATGACGCCGTTGATCTCGCGGAAGATCACCTGCGGGCGGGACACGGCGAGCTCGAAGCCCTCGCGGCGCATCGTTTCGATCAAGATCGACAGATGGAGCTCTCCGCGGCCGGACACCTGGAAGTGGCCCTCGCCGGGGAGCTGCTCGATCTTCAGGCCGACGTTGATCTGCTGCTCCTTGAGCAGGCGCTCCCGCAGGTGGCGGGAGGTGACGAGCTTGCCCTCGCGGCCCGAGAAGGGGCTGTTGTTGACGTTGAACTCCATCGACAGGGTCGGCTCGTCGATCTCGAGGGGCGGGAGCGCGATCGGGTTCGCCACGTCGGAGACGGTGTCTCCCACGTTGATCGTCTCGAGCCCGGCGATGGCGACGATGTCGCCGGCCTGCGCGCTGTCGACGTCCTTGCGCTTGAGGCCCTGGTACATCTGGAGCATGGTGACCTTGCCGGGGATGAGCTTGCCGTCCTCGCCCTTGATGAGGACGACGCTCTCGTTCTTGGCGATCTTGCCGTTCTGCATGCGGCCGATGCCGATCTTGCCGAGGTAGGCGCTGTAGTCGAGCATGGTCACGAGCATCTGCAGGGGCTTGCTCGGGTCGACCTGGGGGCCGGGGACCGACTTGATGATGGTGTCGAGCAGGGGCTTCATGTCCGTGCCGGGCGTGGACTGGTCGTGGCTGGACCAGCCCATCTTGCCGGCCGCGTAGACGACCGCGAAGTCCATCTGCGGCTCGGTCGCGCCGAGGTCGATGAACAGGTCGAACACCTTGTTGAGGGCTTCCTGCGGCCGGATGTGCGGGCGGTCCATCTTGTTGATGACGACGATGGGGTGCAGGCCGAGGGCCAGCGCCTTGCGCAGCACGAAGCGGGTCTGGGGCATCGGGCCCTCGACCGCGTCGACGATCAGCAGCGCGCCGTCGACCATCTTGAGGATGCGCTCGACCTCGGAGCCGAAGTCGGCGTGGCCGGGGGTGTCGACGATGTTGATCGTCTTGTCGTCGTAGTGGATCGAGGTGTTCTTGGCGAGGATGGTGATGCCGCGCTCGCGCTCGAGGTCGTTGGAGTCCAGGACCTGCTCCTGAGCGGCGTCGGCCTTCACGTTGAATTCGCCGGACGCCTTGAGGAGGGCGTCGACGAGGGTGGTCTTGCCATGGTCGACGTGGGCGATGATGGCGATGTTGCGGACGTCTTCTCTGCGGGGTGAGGTCATTCTGTTTCCTTTCGTTTCTATTTCCGTCGCTGGCCGTACTCGCGGGGGGTGGAGATCGCGGAGTCCTTGACCACGGAGTGGGGGATGAGCATGAAGCTGTCGTTATCGAGCTTCAGCACGACATACTTGAGATTGATGTCGACGACCGTGCCTTCGTGCTCGCCGATCTTGACGTGGTCGCCGACCTGGAAGGGCTTGAGCGCGAGGACGATGGCGCCCTGGAACACCGCGCTGACGTAGTCGTTGACCGCGATGGAGACGAGCACGGTCGACAGGGACAGCGTGCCGGCCACCCAGGCCCAGGAGACGCCGGCGGCGTTGAGCAGGAAGGAGCCTCCGATGATCCAGGTCAGCACCGCGGCGCCGAGCTTGGCGACGGTGGTCACGGGGCGCGTCCACTCGTAGCGGACGGCGAGGCGCTCGAGCCCGGCCTTGATCGAGCGCGACAGCGAGCTCGTCAGGAAGGCGACGACCCCGGCCTTCACGTACGGGAGGGCCGCGGCGAGCCACGACACCGAGGTCCCTTTGAGGGCCACGGGGAGCAGGGGGAAGAAGGACAGGGCGGCGATGGCCAGGACGGAGAACATGATCGGCTTCCAGAGCGTCGGGGAAGCCGCGTCGCGCAGCGCGCGCAGGAGGCCGCGAGGGAAGGCGGGCTTCAGGAGCTTGAGGCGGATCTCCTTGGTCTGGTACTCGCCGTACAGCTTCACCGCGGCGGCGGCGATGTTGTTGTAGGTGAAGAGGACGAAGCCGCCGTTCTCGTCCTTGAGGACGAGATAGCGCAAGGTCAGGTCGTGGACGACGCCGGTGGTCTTGCCGATGGTGACCTTGTCGCCGACGGTGAACGGGCGGGAGAGGAGGAAGTGCACGCCGTGGAAGAGGTTGCCGGCCACGTCTCGGACCGCGAGGGTGACCGCGAGCGCCATCGCGGTGCCGCCGGCGCCGAAGGTGGCGAGCAGGGCCGTGCCGGAGACGCCGAGCGCGGCCAGGCCGACGCCGACGCCGGAGGTCCAGACCACGACGTTGGTGATGAAGCGGGCGAGGACGATGGTGTTCTGCTGCCAGCCGAAGCGGGTCGCGAGCTTCGTGATGGCCCAGCGGGAGAGGCGGGTCAGGCCGTAGGCGGCGCCGAGGACGGCGGCGCCCTCGGCGTAGGGGACGACGGCGGCGGCCCAGTGGGGGAGGGCGGGGAGAGCGGCGACGGAGGCGGGGGCGAGGACGGCGACGCCCCGGCTGAGGACGGAAGGGGACTTCGCGGCGGGGACGACGACGGGGACGGAATCGTCGAGGTCCTTTTTGGCGGCGGAGCCGGACCAGAAGGACTCGCTGGCAGACCGGATTTCAACGGCGGAAACGGAAGGGGACTCGCTCCTGGGCTGCGCTAAGGGCTTCATGCCGTTCAACGCGAGCGGCGCAACGGCTGCGGGGACGACCGTGTTCGCGGCGGCCGCGGGGACGAGCGGCTGGATCGCCGCCGCGGCGATGACGGGGACGGCGATATTCAACGACGGAGCGGGCGCGGCGGAAGGAGAAAGGGAGGGGGACAGGAACGACGAGCCATTGAGCGAGGGGGCGATAGGCGAGGACAAACCGCCCAGAGTCGGCACCATCGATACCCCGACGGGACCGCGGGAGAGGCCTGCCGAAACACGCACCTGAGCCGCGCTGGGAGACGCCAAAGCGGCGCACAGGAACAACGCGATCATGGGCTGGGTTTTCATGGAAATGATTATATCAACACGACTTTTACACCGCTTAAGGCGAAGGTCCCAGTCCGTCGCCGCCATTGGTCCTACGCCTAAAATCAGCGGGGCGCGCGCCTCGCGGCGCGCGCCCCGATGAAAGCCGCCCGAGATGCCGTACAAGGGTTGAGGGGTGGCGGCTTTCACGGCTATATTAGCATATAATCTCGTCATGAACCATTACCGCGCGCTCCGCCGCCGCCTCGCCGCCCGTCTCAAGGGCCAGGGACTCGTCCATCTCCAGGGCGGCAAGCCCGTGCCGCGCAACTTCGACGTCGAGTACGCGTTCCGCCAGAACTCGGATTTCCTGTACGTGACCGGCGTCGAGGAGCCCGGCTGCCACCTCGTGCTCGACGGCGCGCGCGAGACCTTGCTCGTGCCGCGCGTGGACGCGCACCACCGCGTCTGGGAAGGACACGTGCCCGGGCCCGCCGAGGCGAAGAGGCTGTTCGGCGTGGACCGCGTCATGTACGCCGACGAGCTCAAGAAGGTCCTCAAAGGACGCCGGCCCGTCGCGCCCGCCAAGCTGCGCGACGCGCTCGACGAGCTGCGCGCGGTGAAGACCGAGGGCGAGCTCGCCCTGATGCGGCGCGCCAACGACGTGAGCGGCAAGGCCCACCTCGCCGTGATGAAGGCGACGAAGCCCGGCCTGCGCGAGTACGAGCTGCAGGCGGTCTTCGACGCGGCCTGCGTGAAGGCGGGGCTCAAGCATCTCGCCTACCCCTCCATCGTCGCCGCCGGCGTCAACAGCGCCGTGCTCCACTACCGCAAGAACAACGCCCCGCTCAAGTCCGGAGACCTGCTCCTCATCGACGCGGGCGCCGAGCTCTCCGGCTACGCGGCGGACATCACCCGCACCTACCCGATCAACGGCAAGTTCACGCGCCGCCAGCGCGACGTCTACTCCGTCGTGCTCGAGACGCAGAAGCGGTGCATCGAGAAAGCCCAGCCGGGCATCAACTCCGCCGAGCTGCACCTGTTCTCGATGCGCGTCATCGCCGAGGGCCTCAAGTCGCTGGGGCTGCTGCGCGGCGAGACGGACGGCCTCGTCGAGAACGGGGCGGTGCGCCTGTTCTACCCGCACGGCCTGACCCACATGCTCGGCCTCGACGTGCACGACGTCACCGGCGGCAAGAAGCGCGTCCTGCCCAACCCGACCAAGATCCCCGTCCGCTTCGTCGCCAAGCTGGAGCCCGGCTTCGTCATCACGATGGAGCCCGGCGTGTACTTCATCGACGCCCTGCTCAAGGACCCGGCGTTGCGCCGCAAGCACAAGGATTCGGTGGACTTCAGGCTGGCCGACTCGTTCCTCGACTTCGGCGGCATCCGCATCGAGGACGACATCGTCGTCCGCGCGGGCCGGGCCGAGAACCTGACCCGCGTGCCCAAGGAGATCGAAGCCGTCGAGGCGGCCTGTGAAGGCTGAGCTCCTGCTGGCGCTGCTGCTCGCGGCGCCGGCGCTGCGGGCGGGGGACCTCGGAAGCGAGGTCACTTTCGGCGCGCGCGGCGGCGCGCGATTCCACGTCAACGCGGGCTACGGCCCGCAGATCGTCTTCGACAGCGGCCCCAGCGACCCCCTGCCGGACGCCTGGGACACCTTGCTGATCCAGGGAGAGATGCCCGACCCGTCGCTCCGCTTCGCCGCCTCCCGCCAGGCGGGGCCCGCCGGCTGGGTCGAGCTCGAAGTGCACCGGTTCCCGAACGGCCGCTTCTGGGCCAGGGGACGCTTCCCGAAGCGGACGGGAGCCCTGCGCCTGCGCGCCTTCGACGAGGGCTCCACCTCCGACCACGAGGTGACGATGTACGCCGTGGAGGTTTTCGCCGAGAACCCCGACGCGCCGTCCCTGCCCTCCTTGCCTTCCCGTGGGCCGATGGACCCCGGCGCGACGCCTCCGCCGGTCCATGGCCGCGCCGAGTGGAGGGCCGCGCCGCCGACGAACCCGCTCTCGCCCGATCCGCTGCCGTGGCGGATCACCCTGCACCACACGGGCGGGCGCTATACCGCGAGCCTGGCGGAGAGTCTCGAGGAGACCCGCTTCATCCAGGACTTCCATCAGAACGGCCGCAAATGGAGCGACATCGCCTACCACTTCGTCGTCGACCCCCTCGGCAACATCATCGAGGCGAGGCCGCTGGAGACGCTCGGGGCGCACACGCTCAACAACAACGAGGGCAACGTCGGGATCGTGCTGCTGGGCACCTACCACCCGCCCAAGAACGACCAGCCGACCGCGGCGCAGCTCGCGTCCGTGGGGGAGCTCGGCCGGTTCCTCGTGAGGCGCTTCGGCATCGACCCCGCCTCGCTCAAGGGACACCGGGACTACAAGCAGACCGATTGCCCCGGCGACCTCGCCTATGTACGCCTCGCCGAGCTGCGCGGGGCCTTCGCCGGCTCTCAGCGCGCCAGGAAGAGCGCGGCCAGGCCCAGCGCGACGCGGTAGACGACGTAAGGCTTGAAGCCGCCGCGCGGCAGGAAGCGGATGAAGGCCCCGACGGCGGCCAGGCCGGTCGCCGCGGACACCGCGATGCCGAGCAGGAATGTCCCGTCGATGTCGCCGAGGCCGAGGTGGCGGAGCTTGAGGATCGCCGCGCCCGCGACGATCGGGGTGGCCATCAGGAAGGACAGCTCCGCGGCCTGAGGCGCCTTGATGCCGAGGAGCAGGGCGGCGCTGATCGTGGCCCCCGAGCGGGAGACGCCGGGCATCACGGCCAGGGCCTGCGCCGCGCCGACGAGGAGCAAGGTCCGCGCGCCGGCGGCGCGCCAGTCCAGCGCGTGCCTCGCGCTGCGCTCGGCCCAGACCATGACGCCGCTGAAGGCGATGAGGCATAGGCCGATGCGCCGCGGGTCCCGGAAGGCCTCCTCGGCGGCCTTCTCGAAGAGCAGGCCCACGACGACGGCCGGCAAAGTGGCCAGGGCGATCAGGGCCAGGTTGCGGCCTTCCTCGCCGCGCGGGTCGCGCGCCGCGCCCAGCAGCATCCGCGTCCAGGTCTCGCGGTAGTAGACCAGCACGGCGACCAAGGTCCCGAGGTGCAGGCCCACGTCGAAGGTCAGGCCGGGGTCGGTGAAGGAGAAGAAGCGCGGGGCGAGCGCCAGGTGCGCCGAGCTCGAGACGGGCAGGAACTCGGTGAAGCCCTGGATCGCGCCGAGCAGCGCGGACTGGGAGTAGGTCACGGGAGGCTCATTCCGCGGAGGCCTTCGGCACGAGCGCCATGTCCCGGCGCACCGGCTTGCCCACCGTGCCGATCCAGGGGAGGCTGCGGGCCCCGGCCTGCATCAGGAACTTGCGCTGCTCGAGGTCGGCCTTGCGCACCGAGCTCGTCGAATCGAGCTCGTCGATGTGCTTGCCCGAATAATCGTCGTGCAGGATGCGCAGCTGGTAGCCTTCCGCGGGGCCGGGCTTCATCGTCGCGCGGTAGCGGCCGTCGTCGCCGGTCTCCACCGACGCGACCTCGTTGTCCTCGGCGTCGACGAACACGAGGCGCACGCCGTAGGCGCCCCGCGTCGTGAGCAGGTCGTAGACCGTCCCCTCGAACACCCACTGCGGCCCCGCGGGCTTCTTCGGCGCGGGCGGCGCGGGCTTGGGCTTGGCGACGGGCGGCGCGGCGGGCTTGGGCCGCGCGATCTGCGGGAAGGTCGCGGTGGCGCGGGGCGGCTCGGCCGGCGGCGCGGCGGCCTTCGGCGGCTCGATGACGGGAGCGGGGGCCGCCTTCGGAGCCGCCGCGGGGGCCGGCGCGGGCGCGGGGGCGGGGGCGGGCGCCGGGGAGGGCACGGAGGCGCCCGGACTCGGCGGCTCGACGGGACGGCTCAGGACGGGGGCGGGCAGGCTCGTGGGCGGGGGCGCGTCGCTCGGCGCCGCGGGCGCGGGGGAAGCGGGGACGGAGGCCGAGGGCGGAGCGGAGGCGTCGTCGAGGACCGGAGTCATCGTCGAGTCGCCCGCGGCGCGCTTGCCGAACGGGGAGGCGCCCGTCGGCCTCGCGGCGACCGGCGGCTCGGAACGGATCATCATGAAGATGGCCCCGACGCTGAACAGGCCGAGGACGCCGCCGGCCAGCGCGGCGAGGTAGACCGCGGACGGACGCCCCGTCTTGGGCTTGGCCTCTCCGGCGGCGGGCTCCTTCTCGCCGGGCGCCTTCGCCGCGGGCGCGGCCTTCTCCGGCTCGTGGGACTCCTGCTTGGCGCGCTTCGCGGCGGGCTCGACGACGATCTCCTTCGTCGAGCTGGGAAGGAAGAGGGCGGCGGAGTCCTCGTCCTCGGCCTCCTCCTCCTCGACGGCCGGCTCCGGGGCGGGCTCGGGCTTCTTCGGGCGCGCGATCTCGCGGGGAGCCTCCTTCTTGGGCGGCTCCTTCTTCTTCGGAGGGGGCGGCGGCGCTTCTTCCTCCTCGGCCTCCTCTTCGGGCTCGGGCTCCGGCTCGGGCGCGCGCTTCGGCTTCGCCGGCGGCAGCAGGGGCGCGGGCTCGTCGTCCGCGGCCGGCTCGGGCTTAGGCTTCGCTTCGGGGAGCTTCGGCTCGGGCGGGGCCGGAGGCGGGGCGAACAAGCTCTCTCCCGGCTTCGGGCCGAGGTTCCTCGCCACGGGAAGGGCGAACGGGTTCTCGTCGGGAGCCCCGGGCGCGGCGGCGGGCTCGACCTTGGGGAGCTTCGCCATGCCCAGGCCCGCGGAGGGGACCTCGGCGGCGCCGCCCCGGGCGGGGGGAAGGGAGAAGCCCGCGGCGGGCGGCTGGGCGGACTTCGGCTTTTCCGGGCCGGGGGCCGGCTTCTTCGGCGGCTCGGGCTTCTTCTCGCCCTTCTTGTTGGCGACGAAATCCCACCCGCAGGCCTGGCACTGCCGGGCTTCGTCGGGGGCTGGGGCGCCGCAGCTTGGGCAACGGGAGATCATCGTGGACCGCTATACGCGGAGCGGTGATTGTAACTTTTTTTAAGCGCCGTACGTCCCATCGCGACGGCGGCGCGTGAGACCCACGAGGTACGGAAGGTCCGAGTGATAGATCAGGTAGGCGATCGCCAGCGCGGCCGCGCCGCGCAGGGCGAGCGCCAGGAAGCGCTGCCAGTCCTTCCTCTCGGCGGGCCGGTCCGTCGGCAGCTCGTACTTGTGTCGGGCGGGCGCCATGTAGGTGTAGCTGAAATCCTCTTCCTCGGGCCTGA